>DASSTN010000280.1:0-8382 GCA_035707905.1 Intrasporangium sp. | reverse complement strand
GAACGGGTCGTGGCGATGGCGCTGCGGATGCTCGACGCGGGCCTGTTCCGCACCGGAGGCGAGGAGTACGAGCAGGAGCACGGCACCCACGGGGTGGCCACGCTGCTCAAGGAGCACGTCACCGTCAGCGGCGACACGCTCAACTTCGAGTTCCCCGCGAAGTCGGGCGTGGAGCGCGTCGCGCACCTGACCGACCCCGACCTCGCCAAGGCCGTCCGGTCACTGCGCCGGGTCGGCAGCCGGGGCGATCGGTTGCTGCGCTATCGGATCGACGGCGAGTGGCACGACCTCCAGACGACGGACATCCGCACGGAGTTCAAGGACCTCGCCGGCCAGGAGTTCACGGTCAAGGACCTCCGCACCTGGGCGGCCACCGTGGTCGCGTCGGTGTCGCTCGCCCGGCTCAGGGCCGAGGCCGGGCCCGAGGCGAGCGAGGACTACGCGGGTCGGGAAAAGGCGGCGTTCGAGGAGGTGGCCGCCCAGCTCGGCAACACCCCGGCCGTCGCGAAGTCCTCCTACGTGGACCCGCGAGTCGTCGAGGAGCACGAGGAGGGCCGCACTGTCCTGCCGGCGCTCAGGCGGTCACTCACGAAGGCCGACCGCAAGCGGCTGTCCCGAGGCGACCTCGCCATGGTGCGGGACCGGGACACCCTCGACAAGGTGGTGCTGCGGTTCCTCGAACGGGCCTACGGCGACGGCAAGGCGTGACCCGTCGTCACCCCCGGCTGTTGTCGCTGCTGCTCTCGTGACGCTCGAGCCCCACGGCGGCCCGCAGCTGCGCCAGGTCGTTGTGCAGGTCGTCCGCGAGGTCGTTCTCCGGCTCGTTGGTGACGTCGGCGATGTGTTCCATGAGGTCGCTGAGGCCCTGGGCGATGGCGTTGAGCTTGTGCTGCACCGCCTGCTCCGACCGGGTCTGGCTGTTCTGGATGAGGGCGACCATGAGGAAGGTGATGATCGTCGTGCACGTATTGATGATGAGCTGCCACGTGTTGATGTCCTTGAGCACGAAGTAGGACGGCGCCCACACCACCACGAGCAGCACGCAGAAGGTGAAGAACCAGGCGTGACTGGAGACGTCGGAGGCCTTCTTCGCGAAGCGGTCGAAGCCGCCCACCTTGCCCGAGACCTCCAGCGGCATCTCCGGCTTCGGGTCACGGCGGTCCTGTCCGTGGTCGGTCGAGCGGTCCTTCGTGATGCTGCTCATCACTCCTCCTTCGCTCGTGCTGCGAAGGCGAGCGTCGCCTGGCGCACCATGGCTTCGAACGCCGTGGCGCCGCTGATGGGTGAGCTCGCGAGGTCACCGGCCCAGGGCTCGACGAGTGCGAAACCGTCGAGGACCTTCTCGACCGTGTCCTCTGGCAGGGCTGCGACGAGGCGGGGCAGCTCCTCGTGCTCCTCCGCCTCGGCGTGCCGGATGACGGCCTCCTGCAGCAGACCGAACTGCACCTTGAAGTCGCCCGGGCTGTGCATCGACTCGAGACTCGTGATGACGGCCGCAGCGTCCTGCTCCTCCGTGATGCGGCGCTGGGAGACGTTCTCGTCGTCGAAGGTGACGAGCCCCTCGGGGTGCAGGAGCGCCTGCTCGGCCGCCTCGTGGATCGCCAGGTACCTCCGGAACGCGTCGAAGGCGGTCGGCCGGGCCTCGTCGGTCGCCATCGTGACGTCGGTCATCAGCGTCTTGATGCGGCCGTGCTGGCCTGTCACGAGCGCGACGAGCTCCTGCGCGGGTGTGGTCACGGCTCCACCTCCAGGTTTGCCCGACTTGTCACCGTCGGGCTTACCCACGGCAGCCGCCGTGCTAACTCCCCGACTCCTTCGGCGCCCGGCCTAGCCCACCGCGTCCAGCGGTGCCGGGGTCCCGACGAGGCGAGCAACCGCTCGAGGTCGCGACGGGACGTGCCGCAGTCCGCGGGCCGCCTCGGCGAAGGTCTCGAGGTAGAGCGCCCGGCGGGGTGACCCCGAGCCGGCACACCGGCTCTCGGACGCCGCGGCAGGGTCGGGACCGGCGTCCTCGGCATAGTGCAGCTCGAGCCCGTCTCGAAGCAGACGCAGCGCCTCGCTGCGCTGCTGCGACACGGCGGAGGAGGTGAGGCCGAGTCCCGCCGCGACGTCCTTGACCGCCCGGCCCTCGAGGTAGATCTCGGTGACGATGTGCCGCAGGCGCTCGGGGAGGGCCGCGACTGCCGCTGCGAGGTACTGCGCCCGCTCCTCGGCGAGGGTCGCCTCCTCGGGGGCGACGGTGTCCGCCACGAGCGCATCGGCTGCGCCGTCGAGCGGTCCGACCGTGCGGGCGCCATCGGCGAGGGCTTCACGGACCTGCTCCCGGGTGAGGCCCAGGGCGGCGGCCATCTCGTCCTCGGTGGCAGGGCGGCCGAGCCGGGCGGACAGCGTCTCCGACATCGCCTGCAGCGCCTTGATCCGCTTGCGGGTACCCCGGCCGGCCCAGTCGAGGCCGCGCAGCTCATCCATGAGGGCACCGGTGATCCGCCGGCGGGCATAGGCCCCGAAGGGCACCCCTGCCGTCGGGTCGAACGAGTCGGCGGCCAGCACGAGCCCGATGGCCCCGGCGGATGCCATGTCCTCCCGGGACAGGTGCGTGGCCCGCGAGCAGAGGTCGGACACGAGATAGCCGACGAGCGGGAGGTTCTCGACGACGAGACGGTTGCGCTCCGCGATTTCCACCAGGACCCCTGACATTGCTGACCGACCAGAAGCCAAGAGCGCGTTGACCCGGTCGGACCAGGCTCGTTGGACATGTCCAACATATCCCGCTTTGTCCGGTTTTACATGTCCATTCGCGAGATTCGGGTCACGGAGTGTCTGACCGGTCCGGACGGAGCGGGTGCTCTGCGCCGCGTGCCGGTTGCCTGCGTTTCCGGTGCTCAGCCCCGAGCGCTGGGGGGCAGCCCGCGGAGCAGGTCCTCGGTCGTGGCCCGGGCCGCCTCGCGGTTCGCGTCGGCGACGGCCTCGAAGATCTCTTCCCGCTTGATGGTGAGGTGCCGAGGGGCGTCGATGCCGATGCGGATGCCCTCGCCGCCGCGGTTCTCGAGGAACGTGATGACGATGTCGTCGCCGATCATGATCTTCTCGCCGGGCTTGCGCGTCAGTACGAGCATGGTGTCCCTTCCGTGGGTCGCGGCTGTGGGCGCGTGGGGCGCCGCACCTCAGAGCACCGTCCGTGGTGCTGGCCGTCCGTCGACCCAGCCTAGGGGAAGCCGCAGCTCGTTGACGCTTGCGGCGGAGCGGGTCTCGCCGGCACCGATCACCGCCAGCGCGTCGACGCGCATCCTGACCCGGACCTGGTCGACCCACTCCTGCGTCTCGTCCGGCTTGTGCCGGGCGTCCACGACGAGCCAGACCTGGTCGGCCCCCAGGAGAGGTGCGGCGTCCAGATGCGGCAGACCCTCCCGGACCGAGCCCAGCGCACAGGCGGCGAGGATGGCAGTGCCCTGCTCGGTGGCGTGCTCGCGAGCGCGGGCCACGTCCAGTCCCCCGTGGAGGTGAGGGCGGTCCGGGAAACCGGCCGCCCCCGCGGTGTAGAGCGCCGCCCTGGTCGCCCGTGCCCCCTGGTTCAGCTCGGCCATGGAGCGGGTGACGCTGCGTGCCGTCTCCTCGAGGCCCATGACGAGGACGAGATTCCCCGGGCCGGAGAGCGGGGCCGGGACGGGAACAGGACGCACGTCCTCACCCAGGCGAGCCAGCAGGTCGGAGAAGATGCCCGACTGGGTCGAGACCACGTCCGTGACCGGGGGCAGGTCGGCCGCCCAGCCCATCGTGCGGTTCACGTCCTCCTCGGCGCTGTCGGCACTCTGGAGCAGCGCAGCAATTCCGCTCCGCCCCGTCAGCACGTGCAGCGCCGGCGCTGCGCACCGCGGAGGGCCGTCCTCGCCGTCCGGCACCTGCACGGTGACCTCGAGGTGCCGACGCCCGAGGAACCCGGCGAGGCCGGCGTCGAGGACCCGCTCGGCGCGCACGATGCGGGCGTCAGCGCCATACTGCTCGGCGGCTTGACGGGACAGCTGCTCGAGCGAGCTGCCGCTAAGCAGGTACTGCTGTGCCAACGCGCACCACCCCGATGGTCTCGATGCTGACGTCCGCCGAGGTCACCTCGGCATAGGAGAGCACCGGCACGCCAGCGGGCGGTGACGGGACGAGCCGGCGGATCGCGGGGCGCAGGATGGGGGCGCAGACGAGGACCGGCGACTTGCCCGCCGACTCGGCTGCGGCGACGGCGGCGCTGAGCGAGGCCATGATCGCGTCGAGCTTCCCGGCGTCCATGACGAGCTGGGTCCCTCCGTCGCCGGGGCGCAGGTCCTGCACCAGGCTCTGCTCGAGGCCGGGCTCGACCGTGACGACCGACAGGCGCCCCTCCTCGGCGAAGCGCGTCACGAGCGCCGGGCCGAGGGCGAGGCGCGCCGCCTCGATGAGCGACTCGGGGTCGGTGGACGCCTTGGCGCGCAGCGTCAGGGCCTCGTAGATCCGGGTCAGGTCGTTGATCGGCACCTGCTCGGACAGCAGCCCCTGCAGCACGCGGTGCACCTCGGCGAGAGAGAGCAGTGCCGGTGTGAGCTCGTCGACGACGGCGGGGCTGACGGACCGCACGCCCTCGGTCAGCACCCTCACGTCCTCGCGGGAGAGGAGCCGCGCCGCGTTGGCGGCCACGATCGACGACAGGTGCGTGACGAGGACGCTGACCCGGTCGATGAGCGTGGCACCCGTCATCTCGGCGCTGTGCCGCATCTCGGCCGGGATCCACTTGCCGGCCAGGCCGAAGACGGGCTCGACGATCGGCTGGCCCGGCAGCGCGTCGAGCGCGTCGCCCAGGGCGAGCAGCCGGCCCCCGGGGGCGATGCCCCGGCCGGCCTCGACACCGGCCACCCGAATGGCGTACGTCGACGGCGGCAGGTCGACGCTGTCCCGGGTGCGGACCGGTGGGATGACGACGCCGAGGTCCATCGCGATGGTGTGGCGGAGCGACTTCACCCGGCCCAGGAGGTCGTCCGCAGGGCCGCCAACGAGGTCGACGAGGTCGGCGGCGAGGAGGATCTCGAGGGGGTGCACCCGCATCCGCTCGAGGATCGCCTGGTTCGGGTCCTGCTCCGCCTCGGCCTCGGCGGCCTCCCCAGCGCCGGCGGTGCCGGGGACGGCGGTCCCGGGGACCCGACGCGAGGCGATGATGAGGACGGCCCCGACGCCGAGGAACGGCAGCGGCGGCATCCCGGGGATGAGGGCCATGGCGACCGCAGCGCTCCCGGCGATGAGCAGGGCGCTGCGCGACTGGGCCAGCTGGACCGACGCGGTCTTGCCGAGGTCCGCCTCCGCGTTCGAGCGGGTCACGATCATGCCGGTCGACACGGCCATGAGCAGGGCCGGAATCTGGGTGACCAGTCCGTCGCCGATGGTGAGGAGGCTGTACGTGTTGAGGGCGTCGGCGAGCGGCAGCCCGCGCTGCACCATACCGACACCGATGCCGCCGATGACGTTGACCAGGATGATGACGATGCCGGCGATCGCATCGCCCTTGACGAACTTCGACGCGCCGTCCATCGCGCCGTAGAAGTCGGCCTCGGCGGCGACCTCGGCCCGACGGGCTCGCGCGACGACGTCGGTGATGAGCCCCGCGTTGAGGTCAGCGTCGATGGCCATCTGCTTGCCGGGCATCGCGTCGAGGGTGAAGCGTGCACCGACCTCGGCGACGCGCTCGGCGCCCTTCGTCACGACGACGAACTGGATCACGACGAGGATCACGAAGACGACGCCGCCGATGATCAGGGAGCCGCCGACGGTGACCTTGCCGAACGCCTCGATGACCTTGCCCGCGTAGCCCTGGCCGAGGACGAGGCGCGTCGAGGCGACGTTGAGGCCGAGCCGGAACAGCGTCGCGACGAGCAGCAGCGAGGGGAAGACCGAGAAGTCGAGGGGCCGGTTGGCGAACATGCTCGTCAGGAGGATCACGAGCGCCAGGACGATGTTGCAGACGATGAGCACGTCCAGCAGGGCTGCCGGGACCGGCACGACGAGGAGCAGGACGATACCGACGATGCCGATCGGCACGGCCAGCCGGGCGACGTTTCGGTTCATGAGAGCGCTCCTTGTTTCTGGTGCAGGAGGGATCGGCGCTGGATGGTGTGCACGCCCGCAGCAGAGCCGCGAGCCTTGAGAGCCATGACGAAGGCGAGCACGGCCGCCACGGCGGTGTAGAGCTCGACCGGGATCTCCTGCCCGACGTCACACGCGGCGTGCAGGGCCCGGGCGAGCGGGACGTCCCGGACCATCGGCACCCGCTCCTTCTCGGCCTCCTCGCGGATGCGGGCCGCGATCGTCCCGGCGCCCTTGGCGACGATCCGGGGCGCCGACTTGCCGGGCTCGTAGCTGAGGGCGACCGCGACGTGGGTCGGGTTGACCAGGACGACATCGGCACCGGCCACGGCCGCGATCATCCGGTTGCGTGACATGGCCAGCTGGCGGGACCGGCGCTGCGACCGCACGAGCGGGTCGCCCTCGCTCGTCTTCGTCTCCTCCTTGACCTCACGCTTCGTCATCCGAGTCTTCGCGCGGTTCCGGCGCATGACGACGGCGACGTCCGCGACCGCGAGCAGGACACCGGCGGCGACCGCGTAGCGGAGGAGGGACGCGGCACCGTCGCCCGCGGCGGCGAGCAGCCCGGACACCGGCAGGCCCCCGGCCGAGAGGAGCAGTGGGACCAGGCCCTGCACGACGTTCCACAGCACGATGCCGACGACGGCGGTCTTGGCGAGCGCCTTCACTCCACCCCACAGCGCCTGGCGCCCGAACATCCGCTTGACGCCCTGGAGCAGGTTGAAGTGCTGGAAGGACGCGGAGAAGCGCTTCGGGCGGACGCCGCCCTGGAGGGCCGCCCCGGCGAGCACCGCCACGAACACCACGGCGAGGAGCGGCAGGAGCGTGCCCGCCAAGGAGCCGAGGCCGTCGAAGAGCGCCGCGAGGGCCCTGCCCGGATCGGGGTCGGCGACGATCGAGGTGACCGCGAACACCTGAGCGGCGCCGGCGTCGGCGCCGTGGGAGAGGGTGAGCGGGAGCATCGCGGCGCCGAGGCCCACGGCGAGCCACGCGGTCAGGTCCTGCGAGCGCGAGAGCTGGCCCTTCGAGCGGACCTCACGCATCCGCTTGTCGGTGGCCTTCTCGGTGCGCTCCTGCGAGTCCGCCATCAGCCCACCCCGAGCAGCAGCCGCGCCCCGTCATGGGCAAGCGTCGAGACGATCCGCGGGAGCGCGAGGAACATCACGCCGGCGAGCCCGAGCGTGATGAACACCTTGAGCGGGAAACCCATCTGGAAGGCGTTGAGGGCCGGTGCGACGCGGGTCAGCAGGCCGAGGCCGACGTCGGCGAGGAAGAGGACGGCCATGAGGGGACCGGCGATCTGGACCGCCGAGACGAACATGCCGGTGACGGCCCCGGTCATGGCCTCGACCGGACGTGCCAGGTCGAACCCGCCGCCCAGCGGGATTGCAGTTACCGTGCCCGACAGCCCCGCGATGATGAGCTGGTAGCCGTCCGAGCTGAAGAGGAGCGCGAGCGCCGCCATCTGGGTAAGCCGGGTGAACTGCGCCCCGTTGACCATGCTCTGTGGGTCGTAGCCCTGCGCCATCTGGAAACCGCCGGCGAGGTCCATGAGCGAGCCGGCCGACTGGATGGCGGCGAAGACGAGGTAGACGAGGAAGCCGAGGGCCAAGCCCGTGACGAGCTCGAGGACGAGCCCGGTGACGAAGCCTGCCGTCTCCGTGGGGACGAACTGCGCTCCTGCCCGGGCCGATACGGCGAGGCCGAGGCCGACGCCGAGCATCGCCTTGATCCGGGCCGGAAAGGCCCGGTGCGCGAACGGGGGCGCGATGAAGAGGAAGGCCGTCATCCGCACGGTCGCGAGCAGGGCCGCCTCGGCCCAGCCCTGGTCGATGGGGAGCGTCATGCCGGTCCTCACGCCGCGCCGAGCAGGCCGGGGATGCGGGCGAAGAGGTCCCCGGTGAAGGTCACCATCTCGGAGATCATCCAGTGCCCGCAGACCACGAGCGCGATGGCGACACCGACCGCCTTCGGCACGAAGGAGAGGGTGACCTCCTGCAACTGGGTGACGGACTGCACGAGCGAGACGGCGAGGCCGACGACCAGGGACGTTACGAGGACGGGAGCGGCGAGCTTGGCCGCAGTCTCGAGACCGAGGAGCAGGATGTCGAGCACGGCCGAGGTGTTCATGCCGACCCGCCCTGGTAGCTCTGGATGAGCGAGGTGATGATGAGGCCCCAGCCGTCCACGAGGATGAAGAGCAGGATCTTGAACGGCAGCGAGATCATGACCGGCGGCAGCATCATCATGCCCATCGACATCAGGGCCGCGGCCACGACGAGG
>DASSTN010000279.1:0-14767 GCA_035707905.1 Intrasporangium sp. | reverse complement strand
CGAACAATCGCGTACACAGTGAAACTCACTCTCTGATCAGGATTGGTGTGCCGCTTCTGGCACCGGCCCGTCAACACGGGCCCGGTGGGCGCACCGAGGATCTACAGTACCGGTTCCGCGGCAGTGCTCACAAACCGGCGGGCGAGCCATCCGGGCTGGAGGACACCGTGGCCATCGAGCCCGCGGCCTCGCCCTGGGCCGTGTCGAGGTGGGTCGCGTGGCTCGCGCCGGGCGGCCCGGCGGGCGCGACGACCCGGCCGCGACGACGACGGGGACGACGAGCAGGCTCCTCAGCAGCAGCTTCCTCGGCTGCCTGCTCCTCGCGCGCCGGCTCCTCGGCGGTGGCCGGGGCCGGCTCGTGCTCCTGCGGGCGCGGCGCCTCCTGCGCCGGCTGCGTCGCCGCCTCCGCGGGCTCCACCTGCTCGGCGTGGGCCGGCTCGGCGGGGACGGCTGGTGGCTCCTGCTCCTCGCTCTCCACCTCGGTGACGACCTCGACGGGGCGGTCCTGCGGCACCGCGTCGAGGCGGGGGGTCGCTTCCCCGGTCGCCTCGGCGCCCGAGGAGTTCTTCAGCGCCGCGGCGTGGGCCATCGCGGCGATCTGTGCGGCGGTCGGTCCGTTCGGCTTGACCTCCGGCTCGGGCGTCGTCTCCTTGCCCCCTCGGCCGCCGTTGCCACCGTTACTGCTGGGTTCCGAGCCGCGCCGACCACGCCGGCCGGCGGAGCTGGCGTCGTGCTGGTGGGCGCCCTTGTCGACCGGGTCGGAGTGGATGATGAAGCCGCGCCCGTTGCAGTGGTCGCAGACCTCGGAGAAGACCTCGATGAGGCCCGACCCGACACGCTTGCGGGTCATCTGGACCAGCCCGAGCGAGGTGACCTCCGCGACCTGGTGCTTGGTGCGGTCACGCCCGAGACACTCGAGCAGGCGACGCACGACGAGGTCGCGGTTCGACTCGAGGACCATGTCGATGAAGTCGACGACGATGATGCCGCCGATGTCGCGGAGCCGGAGCTGCCGGACGATCTCCTCGGCCGCCTCGATGTTGTTCTTGGTGACGGTCTCCTCGAGGTTGCCGCCCGACCCGACGAACTTGCCGGTGTTGACGTCGATCACCGTCATCGCCTCGGTGCGGTCGATGACGAGGGAGCCGCCCGATGGCAGCCACACCTTCCGGTCCATCGCCTTGGCCAGCTGCTCGTCCACCCGGTAGTGGGTGAACAGGTCCTCGCCGCCGGTCCACTTCGTGACGCGGTCGGCGAGGTCGGGGGCGACCGCCGTGATGTAGGGGTGGATCTCCTGCCACGCCTGCTCGCCGGAGACGATGAGCTGCTTGAAGTCCTCGTTGAAGACGTCGCGGATGACGCGGACCGTGAGGTCCGGCTCGCCGTGCAGGAGCATCGGTGCGCTGCCGGCCGTACTGGAGCCAGAGCCGCCGTTCTTCTTCTTGCCCTTGGACTTGCCGGCCTTGGGGGTGGAGGCGGCCTCAGCCCGGGACTGGATGTCCTCCCAGGTCCGGGTGAGCCGTTCGACATCTGCCCGCAGCTCCTCCTCGCTCGCCCCCTCGGCGGCAGTCCGCACGATGACGCCGGCGTGCTCGGGCACGACCTGGCGCAGGATCTTCTTGAGGCGGGCCCGCTCCGTGTCCGGCAGCTTGCGGCTGATCCCGGTCATCGACGAGTTCGGGACGTAGACGAGGTAGCGGCCGGGCAGGGAGATCTGCGAGGTGAGCCGGGCGCCCTTGTGCCCGATCGGGTCCTTGGTCACCTGGACGAGGACCGTCTGGCCGGACTCGAGGGCGTTCTCGATGCGCTTCGGCTGGTTCGCGTCGAGGCCGGCGGCGTCCCAGTTGACCTCACCGGCGTAGAGCACCGCGTTGCGGCCCTTGCCGATGTCGACGAACGCCGCCTCCATCGAGGGCAGCACGTTCTGGACGCGGCCGAGGTAGATGTTGCCGGCCATCGAGACGTTGCCCGCCTGGTCGATGTAGTGCTCCACGAGGACGCCGTCCTCGAGGACCCCCATCTGGGTGCGGCCGTTGCGGTTGCGCACCACCATGACCCGCTCGACCGACTCGCGACGGGCGAGGAACTCGGCCTCGGTGATGACGGTGCGGCGCCGGCCGGCCTCGCGGCCCTCGCGGCGGCGCTGCTTCTTGGCCTCCAGCCGGGTCGAGCCCTTGACGCCCGTCGGCTCGTCGCTGTGCGAGCGGGGCGTGCGGACTCGCGTCGTCACCCCAGCCTCGTCGCTCGCGGCCTCACCGTTCGGGCCGGAGCGGCGGCGACGACGACGACGGCGGCTCGTGCCGCCGTCGTCCTCCTCGGAGGCGTGGTTCGCGTCGGACTCGTCGGCGTGCTCCGCCTCGCCCTCCGCGCTCGGCTGCTCCTGCTCTGCTGCCTCCTCGCCCTCGGAGGTCGCCTCGTCGGTCTCGGACTCGCCGTTGCCACGACCGCGTCGCCCCTTGCCGCCGCGGCGGCGGCGGGAGCGTCGAGGGGTCTCGTCCTCCTCCTGCGACTCGGCGTCGGCCTGCTCGGCCTCGGGCTCGGGCTCCGGCTGCTCCGCCTGCGGCTCCGGCTCGGGCTGGGCGCGACGGCGTCGCGAGCGGGTGGGCGTCGCCGCCTCAGGGTCGGGTGCCTGGAAGAGCACGGAGAAGCTGGGGACGACCGGGCGGGCCTCGTCGGCCTGCTCGTCCGACTCCTCGTCGGCCTGCTCGTTCGAGACCTCGTCGGCCTGCGCGGTTCCACGCTCCTGGGTCGGTGCCTCATCCTCGGCACGAACATCGTCCCGGACGTCGGTACGCCCCTCCGCGGGGCGCACCTCCGCCACCGCGGCCTCGGCCTGGTCGAGGATCTCCTTCACGGTGTCGGGCAGGACCGGCTCGGGGCTGGCGGCCCTCTTGCGCGTGGCGCGCTTGCGGGTGGCCTTGACCGGGGCGGCCTTCTCACTCGCCGGGGCGTCCGGCTCGGCTGGCGCAGGCTCGGTCGGCGCCTCCCCCGCCGACTCCGCCGTCTGGGCCGCCTGGCTGTCGCTCGCCTCGACCGGGATCTGCGGCTCGGCCTGCTTGCGGGTGCTGCGCCGTGTCGTGCGCTTGCGCGGCGCCGGCTGTGCCGGTGCGGAGTCCTCGAACAGCGTCGTTTCGTCGGAGGGAGTGTTCTCGTTGGGTGCCATCCGGCAACCTCCAGTCACGGGTGGTGCTGGCCCACACCCGGCCGGAGCCGCCGGCACCGCCTGTGTTGCGGTATCGGTCGTCCCACCGGGGAACCGCTGGGACGGAAGTCGCTTTGTTACGCCGTCCCCGGTTCGCGCTGAGCGCGGCCCCGGTTCAGGCGCCGGCGGCCTTCTCGTCGGCAGCCAACGGGTCGGCCACCCTCGCGGTTGCGGTGTCGAACGGACCTTGCGCCAACCGCGTCACCAGAGGTGGGCGGACAGGTTGCAGGCCGGCGACGTCACGCAGCGCGGTCAGAATGTCGTCGGGGCGAACGGCAGGTGTGGTGTGCCGCACGACCATTCGCAGTATCGCACAGTCGGCTCCGGGGTCCCCACTCGGAGCAGGAGCCGACACGCCGGTCCCGGCGCCCGCGGGCTCCCCGACCACCTCCGCGGAGACGAGCGCCTCGCGCACGTCGAAGGTGCGCGGCCCCGACTTGGTCATCCTCGTCACCTCGACCCGGTCGCGCCCCAGCAGCTGCTCGACTGCCTCGCGCAGCTCGCCCACCGGGAGCCCCAGGAACTCGAGCCGCCAGTCACTCGCCTCGAGCCGGTCGGCGAGGTTGCCTACGCGGGCCTCGACTACGGCGACGATGTCGAGCCCGTCCGGCAGAGCGGCGTCGAGGGCCGTCCGCACGGACTCGGGGTCGACCCGTTCGGTCACCTGGATCTCGACGTACTCCGCCTCGCTCGCCGTCCCCGTCGCGGCCGCGTTGGCGTAGGAGATCTTCGGGTGTGGGTGGAACCCCCCGGAGAACGCCATCGGCACGTCCGCCCTGCGCAGGGCCCGCTCGAGGGCGCGTTGGAAGTCACGGCTCGAGGTGAAGCGCAGCCGTCCCCGCTTCGCATACCGGAGCCGGAGCCGCTGCACGGCCGGGGCAGGGGCCGGCCCCTCCGGGACACGCTGTCGAGCCATGGGCGGAAGGCTATCGCCAGCGCCGACCCGCTCCGGTGCTCAGTCCGTCCGCTTCGCTCGGCGCTCGGCCTGCTCGAGCTCGTCGAGCCGGTTCGCCTCGGCGAGGGTCGGTGCGGTGCCACCCATCCGGGCGGGCAGGTACTTCAGGTCGGCACCGCGGAGCGGCTCGTAGGCCGCCCGCGCGAGGTCGAGCATGTGTGCCATGACCTCCTTGTAGCCGGCGGTCACCACCTCGGGGTCCGCGTCCGGCGCGACCGGGATCGGCTCGCCGACCGAGACGAAGATCGGGACGTTGGTCCGCCCGAGCCGGCGCGGGTGCCCCTTGGTCCAGACCCGCTGCGAGCCCCAGATGACGACGGGGATGATCGGCACCTGCGCCTCCGCCGCCATGCGCGCGGCCCCGGTCTTGAACTCCTTCAGCTCGAACGACCGCGAGATCGTCGCCTCCGGGAAGACGCCGACGATCTCGCCGCGGCGCAGGTCCGAGACCGCGGCGGCGTACGACGACGCACCGGCCGCCCGGTCGACGGGGATGTGGTGCATGGCCCGCATGAGCGGCCCGCTCACGGGATGCCTGAAGACGCTCTCCTTGGCCATGAACCGGACCAGCCGGCCGGACTTCTGGGCAGCCAGCCCGGCGTAGGTGAAGTCCATGTAGCCGGTGTGATTGATGACCATGACGGCCCCACCCTCACGGGGGACGTTCTCCTCGCCCACCATCGTGAACCGCAACCCCTGCAACGCGAACACGGCCCGGGCGAACCCGACGACCGCCTCATAGACCGGCTCCATGGAGCACACTCTGCCCTGCCCCTCCCTGCCTGTCGCAACTGGTCCCGAGTGTCGGCTGCCCGCGCTAGCGTGAACCATGGCACACGGAGACATCACGCACATCGACATCCCGGTCGACGACATGGACCGGGCCAGGCGGTTCTACACCACCGTCCTCGGATGGGAGATCAACGAGGTCCCGGGCTACGAGGGCTATCCCATGTGGCGCGCGCCGAACCAGATCAGCGGCGGGGGCCTCACCGCTCGCCAGGAGGGCATGGAGCACCCTCGCAGCTATGTCGAGGTCGACTCGATCGACGACACCCTCGGCAAGGTCGAGCAGAGCGGCGGCCGGGTCGTCATGCCCAAGACGCCCATCTCCGACACGAGCTGGTTCGCCGCGTTCGAGGACAGCGAGGGCAACCAGATGGGCCTCTACGAGGGCACGACCGAGACGGCCTGAGCGTGCCGTCGCGGCTCAGTGCGCCCGCATCGTGCCCGTGTCCATGAAGCGCTGGTGCCACGAGAAGGCCTCGCTGAGCAGATGGGGTGTCTGCATGCCCCACGCGCCCTTGGCGGCACGCTCCGTGTAGTCCTCGAGCATCGGGCGGTAGTCGGGATGCGCGCAGTTGGCGATGATCCGCTCCGCGCGCCGCCGCGGGCCGATGCCGCGGAGGTCGGCCAGGCCCTGCTCGGTGATGATGACGTCGACGTCGTGCTCGGTGTGGTCCACGTGGGAGACCATCGGCACGATGCACGACAGGGCGCCGTCCTTCGCGGTGGAGGGCGTGACGAACGTCGAGATGAACGCGTTGCGGGCGAAGTCGCCCGAGCCGCCGATGCCGTTCTGGACCCGGGAGCCCATGATGTGGGTCGAGTTGACGTTGCCGTAGATGTCGGCCTCGATCATGCCGTTGCTCGCGATGACGCCGAGCCGGCGGATGACCTCCGGGTGGTTCGAGATCTCCTGCGGCCGCAGGATGATCCGCTCACGGAAGAAGTCGATCCGCTCGAGGAAGCGCTCGACGCCCTGCGGCGAGAGGGAGAACGCCGTCGCGGAGGCTAGGCGGATGGTGCCGGACTCGAGCAGGTCGAGCATCCCGTCCTGGAGCACCTCCGTGTAGGCGGTCAGCCCGGTCCGGCCGCTCTCCCCCAGCCCGGCGAGCACGGCGTTCGCGATGTTGCCGACCCCGGACTGGAGCGGCAGCAGCCCCTCCGGCATCCGCCCGGCGCGGACCTCCGAGTCGAGGAAGTCGATGAAGTGGCCCGCGATGGCGCGGGAGTCCTCGTCGATCGGCTTGAAGCCCGTGTTGCGGTCGGGCGCGTGGGTCTCGACGATGCCGACGATCTTCTCGGGCGGGCAGACGAAGTGGGGCACCCCGATCCGGTCCGCGGGCTCCAGGATCATGACCGGCTTGCGGTTGGGCGGCAGGGCGGTGCCGTAGTAGATGTCGTGCATCCCCCGCAGCTGCTCGGGCTGCCACGAGTTGACCTCGAGGATGACCTTGTCGGCGATGTCGATCCACGTCTTGTTGTTGCCGACCGACGAGCTCGGGATGAGGTGACCCTCCTCGGTGATGCCGGCGACCTCGACGAGGGCGACGTTGAGCTTGCCGAGGAAGCCCTCCCACGCCATCTGCGCGACGTGGGACAGGTGGACGTCGAGATACTCCATCTGGCCGGAGTTGATCTTCGACCGGCTGACCGGGTCGGACTGGTAGGGCAGCCGCAGCTCGATGCCGTCCGCCTCGGCGAGCGCCCCGTCGAGCTCCGGGGCGGTCGAGGCACCAGTCCAGACCCCGATCCGGAAGTCGTGGCCGTGCGTGCGGAAGGCATGGATCCGGTCGGCCAGCGCGAGCGGGACCGCCTTGGGATAGCCCGCCCCGGTGAAGCCGCTCATCCCCACGTTGTCGCCGGGCTGGATGAGGGCGGCCGCCTCGTCGGCCGACATGACCTTCGCTCGCAGGGCTGGGTTGGCAATCCGATCCGACATGTTCACTCCACTTGGCGCTGGTGCGGCTCAGTGTAGGAGCGGGGATGAAACGGTTCGAGGGCATCCCCCACGGCATGGAAGGATTGCCCGCATGACTGACGCACCTGCCCCCACGACCTCGCGGATCCCCGAGCGCCCGACGCTCGACGGCCTCGAGGAGAAGTGGATGCAGGTATGGCGCGAGCAGGGCACCTACGCGTTCGACCGGGACCGCGCCCTGTCGCTGCCGCGCGAGCAGGTCTTCGCCATCGACACGCCCCCGCCGACCGCGAGCGGCAGCCTGCACGTCGGGCACGTCTTCAGCTACACCCACACCGACTGCATGGCCCGCTACAAGCGGATGCGCGGCTTCGAGGTGTTCTACCCGATCGGGTGGGACGACAACGGCCTGCCGACCGAGCGGCGCGTGCAGAACTACTACGGCGTGCGCGGTGACGCGACCCTGCCCTACGAGGAGGGCCTCGTCCCCCCGGGTGAAGGCGGTGTCGGCCCGGACGGCAAGGCGATCAAGGCGCACGACCAGCGCCCCGTCAGCCGCAGGAACTTCATCGAGCTCTGCGACGTGCTCACCGTCAAGGACGAGGAGACCTTCGAGTCCCTCTTCCGCCGGCTCGGCTTCTCGCTCGACTGGAACATCTCCTACCGCACGATCGACGAACGCTCCCGCGCCGTGGCGCAGCAGGCGTTCCTGCGCAACCTCGCCCGGGACGAGGCCTACCAGGCCGAGGCGCCGGGACTCTGGGACGTGACGTTCCAGACCGCCGTCGCGCAGGCGGAGCTCGAGGCCCGCGACTACCCGGGTGCCTACCACCGGGTGGCGTTCCATCGGACCGGTGAGCCGGGCGGCGTCGTCCACATCGAGACGACCCGACCTGAGCTCATCCCCTCGGTCGTCGCGCTCATCGCACACCCGGACGACGAGCGCTACCAGCCGCTCTTCGGCACGACCGTGAGCTCGCCCCTCTTCGGCGTCGAGGTCCCGGTGCTCGCGCACCCGGCGGCCGAGATGGACAAGGGCGCCGGCATCGCGATGTGCTGCACCTTCGGTGACCTCACCGACGTCATGTGGTGGCGCGAGCTGCAGCTGCCCACCCGCTCGCTCATCACCCGCAACGGGCGGATGCAGGCCGAGACGCCCGAATGGATCGCCGGCGGTCCGGGCGAGGAGCTGTATGCGGCGCAGCTCGCGGGGAAGACGACCTTCAGCGCACGTGAGGCCGTCGTCGCCGCGCTGCGCGAGTCGGGCGACCTCGAGGGCGAGCCGCAGAAGACGCAGCGCAAGGCCAACTTCTACGAGAAGGGCGACAAGCCGCTCGAGATCGTCACCTCGCGGCAGTGGTACATCCGCAACGGTGGCCGCGACGCCGACCTCCGCGCGGCGCTCATCGCGCGCGGCGACGAGATCGACTTCCACCCGGCGTTCATGCGGGCCCGCTACAAGAACTGGATCGAGGGCCTCAACGGCGACTGGCTCGTGTCGCGGCAGCGGTTCTTCGGGGTGCCGTTCCCCGTCTGGTACCGCGTCGATGAGTCCGGTGAGGTCGACCACGACGCGCTGTTGACGCCGGCAGAGTCGGCCCTGCCCGTCGACCCGCAGGTGGACGCTCCGGAGGGTTTCGACGAGTCGCAGCGCGGCAAGCCGGGTGGCTTCGTCGCGGACCCCGACGTCATGGACACGTGGGCGACCTCGTCGCTGACCCCCCAGATCGCGACCGGCTGGCCCGTCCGGGACGGGGAGGGGCCGGGCTCGGATCCCGAGCTGTACCAGGCGGTCTTCCCGATGGACATGCGGCCGCAGGCCCACGACATCATCCGGACTTGGCTCTTCGCCACGGTGGTCCGCTCGCACTTCGAGGAGGGCACCGCGCCGTGGCGCAATGCGGCGATCAGCGGGTGGATCCTCGACCCGGACCGCAAGAAGATGAGCAAGTCCAAGGGCAACGCCGAGACGCCGGAGGACGTCGTGAAGGCCCACGGCGCCGACGCGGTGCGCTACTGGGCGGCCTCGGGCCGGCTGGGCACGGACGCCGCCTACGACACCGGGCAGATGAAGGTCGGCCGGCGCCTCGCGATCAAGGTGCTCAACGCGTCGAAGTTCGCGCTCGGCTTCGGCGAGGTGGCCGGCGACCTGCGTTCCGCTGTGACGAATCCCCTTGACCTGTCGATGCTCTCGGCGCTGGCCGACGTCGTCGACAAGGCGACCAGCGGCTTCGAGTCGTGGGACTACACCCGCTCCCTGGAGGTCACCGAGAGCTTCTTCTGGTCGTTCTGCGACGACTACCTCGAGCTCGTCAAGGACCGCGCCTACGGCGGGCAGGGCGAGGCCGAGGCCGCGAGCGCCCGGGCGGCCCTGCGGCTCGCGCTCGAGTCGATGCTGCGGCTGCTCGCCCCGTTCATCCCCTACGCCACCGAGGAGGTCTGGTCCTGGTTCGGCGACGGCTCGGTCCACCGCCAGGCCTGGCCGACTCGTGACGAGCTGCCAGCAGGCGGCGACGCGGCAATGCTCGACGCCGTCGGTACGGCGCTCGCCGCCGTGCGGAAGGTGAAGTCGGAGGCCAAGGTCGGCATGCGGTCCGAGATCAAGACGATGGTCCTCGCTGCGCCCGAGTCGGTCGTGGACCATGTCCGGGCCGCCGAGGGCGACCTGCGGGCCGCCGGCCACGTCACCGAGCTGCGCTACGCCACCGCCGACGAGCTCGAGGTCCGTGACGTCGACCTCGTCCCCGCGGAGAAGGCCCCGCGCGCCTGACCTGTCCTGCCCTTCCCGGCCCCGAACGCGGTGACGGTTGTCGAACGCAGTGGTGCACCACCGCGTTCGACTCCGAACGCGGCGTTCGGGGAAGGGGAATCGGGGGTCGGCTGCCATAGGGTTTGGGCATGTCCCGAAGGTGGGTCGCCGTCTGGGTGCTGGCATCAGCCGCGGTCGTCCTCGCCCTGCTGCTGACCGCCGTCGGCGACCCGGTCGAGCTCATGACGCCGCGACCGGACGTCTCCGCCTCTCGCACGACCCCGGTCCCCCCACCGCCGACGACGACCCTTGCCCCGTCACAGTCGCTCCCGACGGGTACCGGCGAGCCGGTCGGCCAGCCGTCCGCCTTCGTCGCCCTGCTGGTGCAGACCATCGCAGTCCTCGCGATCGTTGTCGTCCTCGCCGTGATCATCTCCCTCCTCAGGTCCGTATGGCGCCGCCCTCAGTTCGTCACGCGGGCAGGGGCGGGCTTCGTGGCGCCCGGGGTGCCAGAGGAGCTGCTCGACTCGAGCGGGGAGCAGCTCAGGCTGCTGACCGAGGGTGAGCCCCGCAACGCCATCGTCGCGGCCTGGCTGAGTCTCGAGACCGCTGCTGCCGCAACGGGACTCCCCCGCGAGCCGGCGGAGACCTCGACGGAGTACACGACCCGGGTGCTGCACACCTGGGACATCGACCCCCGGAGCCTCGGCGACCTGGCGATGCTCTATCGCGAGGCCCGGTTCTCGCGGCACGCGCTGACGGAGGAGCACCGGCGTCGGGCGATGCGGGACCTCACGACGCTGCACGACGACCTCCGGCGGGTGGCCACCGAGGCGAGAGGGGCGGCGACCACGTGAGTGGAGTGGGCGGCATACGCGAGGTGTTGCGGAGCACGCGGCGCTGGCACCGCCGCATCGCGTGGGCAGCCGGCGTGTGGTTGGCGCTCGTCGCGTTCGGCGCGGTTCTCGGCCAGGACGCGAGCGTGCCGCAGCTGGCGGCGCTCATCGTCGCCCTCGCCATGCTCGTCTGGTACCTCGTCGACCATGCTGCCTCCAACGCCGTGACGCACTGGCCCGTCAGCGACCTCTACCGGTCGCGGTCCCATCGGGGCCAGGACTTCCGGGTCACGAACCTCGCCGCGCGGCTGCAGGGGGCGAATGAGCGCGGGGAGGGGCGCGAGAGCGTGGTGGACGACCTGCACGGGCAGCTCACGGCCGTCATCCGCGAGCGCCTGCACGCGAAGCACGGCCTCGTCCTCGAGGATGAGCCGAAGTGGGCGCAGGGCGTCATGCCGCCGGCCCTGTGGGGCTTCATCATGAGCATGCCGGACCCCGAGCTGTATCGCCCCGAGAAGCTGAACGCAGTGCTGGAACACATCGAGAAGTGGTGACCCATGCAGATCCAGGACGTCAGCGCGCTGAGCTCGGCCATCCTCACCGAGGTCGAGCGAGCAGTGGTCGGCAAGCGCGACAGCCTCCGGCTCGTGCTGGCGGGCGTCCTCGCCGGCGGGCACGTCCTCATGGAGGACTTCCCCGGGCTCGGCAAGACGCTGACTGCGCGCAGCTTCGCCCAGACCCTCGGCCTCGGGTTCCGGCGGGCCCAGTTCACCCCTGACCTGCTGCCGGGGGACCTGACGGGATCCTTCGTCTTCGACCAGCGCACCCGGGAGTTCGAGTTCCGGGCCGGGCCGCTCTTCACCGGCCTGCTGCTCGCCGACGAGATCAACCGCACGCCGCCGAAGACGCAGGCGGCTCTCCTCGAGGCGATGCAGGAGCACCAGGTGACCGTCGAGGGCCGCACCTTCCCCCTGCCGCGGCCCTTCCACGTGCTCGCGACGGCGAACCCGGTCGAGTACGAGGGCACCTACCCGCTGCCGGAGGCGCAGCTCGACCGCTTCCTCATGCGCGTGTCGTTCGGCTACCCCTCGCTCGACGAGGAGTGGCAGATCCTCGCCTCACGGGTTGCCCGACGCCAGGAGGAGCAGACCCTGCGGCAGGTCGTGACGGACGCGCAGCTGCTCGAGATGCAGGCGGCCGTCGAGCAGACCGACGTCGACGAGTCGGTCGGTCGGTACTGCGTCGCCCTGGCGGCGACGACCCGGACCCACCCAGACGTGCTCATGGGCGCCTCCCCTCGGGGAGCGCTGGGGCTGATGCTCTGCTCTCGCGCCTTCGCCGTCATCGCGGGGCGCGACTACGTGACCCCGGAGGACGTCAAGGCGGTGGCACCGGCCGTGCTTGCGCACCGGATCACCGTCAAGCCCGAGCTCTGGATGAGCAACGTCAGCGCCGGCGCGGTCGTCAGCTCGATCCTGCACACCGTGCCGGCGCCCTCCGCGCGCGAGCAGCACGCGGCCGCGAGCCGGGTCGGTGAGGCGACTCACCGGGGAGCCGGGCCCGATGCCGGCTGAGGCTAGACCGGTGCCGGCCGGGCGGCGGGTAACGGTGACCCGCACCCTGGGTGACTGGGCGCCCACCGCCGCGCATGTGCGGGCGGTCCTGCTCGGTGGCGCCGCTCTGGCGTTCGGGGCGGCGCTGCGTCGGCCGGACCTGATCGTCATCGGGGTCCCCCTCGTCGTCGCCGCCGTCTGGGGGCAGCTGACGCGGCCGCGGTCGGAGGTGACCGCCAGCGCCCAGCTGGCGCAGTCAACGCTGCGGGAGGGCGAGACAACGGCGCTCGTCACGCGCCTCGACCCACCACCCCGGGAGTGCAACGGCGTCCTGCTCCTCGCCGAGACCCACTGGATCCAACGGGACCCGCCGGCCGGGGCCGCGGCGGTCGAGGGGGCAGTGACGACGATGGGCGTGCGCTCCACCCGCTGGGGTGTGCGCCCCCTCGGCACCCTCAGCGTCGCACTGACCAGCCCTTGGGGTGCCTTCCGCTGCGGCCCCACCGACCTGCCCGACCTCACGACGACGACCCTCCCCGTCCCGGCCGTCTTCGACTCCGCCGCGCCCACGCCGCACCCACGCGGCATCGTCGGGGTCAACCGGTCCGCTCGCCCCGGCTCCGGGAGCGAGTTCCACACCATCCGGGAGTTCCAGCCCGGCGACCGGCTGCGCCGAATCCACTGGCCGGTCTCGCTGCGCACCGGCCGCCTCCACGTCACGTCGACCTTCGCCGACGAGGACGCCCACGTCGTCCTGCTCGTCGACGCCTTCAGCGACCTCGGCCCCCGGGAGGGTGTCGACGGGCGACCGACCAGCCTCGACGTCACCGTGCGGGCGGCCGGCGCGCTGGCCGACCACTTCCTGCGGGCGGGAGACCGGCTGACCCTGCGGACCGTGGGCGCCGCCGACATCCCGCCCCTCGGCGTCGGGTCGGGCACGCACCACCTGCGTCGGGTCCTCGAGACCCTCGCGCGCATCGAGCCCGCGTCCGAGCGGCGCGACGACGGCCGGCGTGCGATCCGGGGGATCGACCCGCTCGGCCTCGTGCTGGTGCTGAGCCCCCTCATCGAGCCGACCATGATCGAGCTGACAACGACCCTGGCGAGCCGGGGCATCACCACCGTGGTGATCGACACCTTCCCCGAGCACCTGACGGCCAGCCCCGACGACGTCTATCGCGCGCTCGCCTGGCGCATCCGGCTGCTGTCCCGTGAGGCCCAGGTGGGCGCCATCGTGAGCCGTGGCGTGCCCGTCGTCCCGTGGCGGGGGCCGGGGTCACTCGACCACGTCCTGCGTGACATCGCCCATCGCGCCTCGGCCCCGAGGATGGTCCGCCGATGAGTGTCGCGGACGGATCCCGCCCCGTGAGGAACGGACCGGCCCAGCGGTTCATCCGGTTCCGGGCCGGCTCGGAGTGGTCGGTGCACCACGTGTTCCTGGCCGGCATCGCGACGCTCGGCGTGGCGCTCTACCTCGTCGGGCTGGACGGCGCTACCGGCGGGATTGAGGCGGTGTGGTGGCTGCTCCTGGCCGTACCCCTGCTGACCTGGCCGCTGTCGAACTCGGCCGCGGCGCTCATCCTCTGGTCCGTGCTCCTCGTCGCCTGGGTCAACCTGACTCCCGCCGGCAGCTTCTCGTGGTGGTCACTGCTCGCCGCGGTGGGGGTCACCCTGTCGCACGCCGCCACCGCGCTGGCCGACACGGCACCTCCGTGGGCGTTCGTGGTCCGCAGCACCGCGCGTGAGTGGGCCCGCTGGGTGACCGTCGCGGTCTGTGCGGCCGCGGTCGTCGCCGTGCTCGCCGCTCTCCTGCTCGGGCGAGCAGGCGGACTCAGCGGAGCAGCATACGTGGTCGGTCTCGTCGGACTGGCCGGCGGCGTCTGGGCGCTGCGGACCAACCCGCCCGAGCCGCCCGAGTGACGTTCAGCGGGGCCACACGAGGCACCACGGCACGTCCCAGCCGGCGAGGGCCAGCCGCCGCGTGAGGAAGGCCTCGCGCCTCACGGCGACGACGCGGCCGATCGAGGGCTCGTAGACCGCGAAGTCTTCCACTGTGCCGCGCAGGACGAGGACCACGTGGCGCGGCAGCCATGCGTTGCCGACGTAGAGCAGAGCCGGCCGTCTGTCGCCCACCTCGCCGTGGAGGTGGTCGTACGCCCGCCCGAGGGCCCGTATGCCGCTCAGCCGCACCCAGCGGATGGCATAGCAGGTCCCCGGTCGGCTCGCGCCGGCCTCGATCTCGTGGCGGGCTCCCCAGGGCGGCGTGCCGAGGGCGCGCGGCCAAGGCGGCTGGAGGTGTCCTCCCGGCCCGACGAGGGCGTTCGTGCGCTGTGCGACGACCTGCTCGTAGGCGGCGAACCGCTGGTCGGCCGAGTGGCTGCGGTTTGTGTCGGCGTCGCCGTGGACGATCCACTCGGCCAACGGCGGGTTGGCGAGCATGCGGGCGACGGTGAGGCAGGCCGAACCGCACGTCGTCGGCGACTGCTGCACGGGCGCAGCGTCACCCAGCTGGAGCCGCAACAACGCCGCCTTTCACACGAGCTCTTGGCTCAGGCCATGCCCTCTGCCACCTGAGCCGAACCGCCGCTCCGGGCCTCCCTCGCTGGCGCTCGGTCGTGTCCTCACGGCTTGGCTCAGGCCATGCCCTCTGCCGCCTGAGCCGAACCGCCGCTCCGGGCCTCCCTCGCTGGCGCTCGGTCGTGTCCTCACGGCTTGGCTCAGGCGGATTCCTTGCGCTGGCGCTTCCGCGGCTCCGGTTCGCGGCGCAC
>DASSTN010000278.1:0-42072 GCA_035707905.1 Intrasporangium sp. | reverse complement strand
AGCAGCGTCATCATGATCCAGGAGCAGAAGGCGTTGATCGCGGCCACCGCGACCTGTCCGATCGCGTAGGAACCGACCCTGCGCATGATCTCCTCGGCCAAAGAGATGATCCGGCGCCGACGTGTCGCGGGCACCAGGGCGTAGGCCGCCTGCTTCAGGCTCGGCAGGGACGCCAGGAAGTAGAGGGTGAGCACGAGGACGGTCAGCACCGAGAAGACCCCGCCGAGGAGGACCTTGCCCGTCTCGAGCACCCCGCCGAAGATGCCCGCCCACAGGTTGCCGTCGGCGACCCGCTTGTTGATCTCCTCCTGGATGCGGGCGATCACCTGGTAGCGGTGGTCGACCTCCTGCACCCACTGGTTCTGCAGCAGTCCGTCGAGCATCTTGGGGGCGTTGTTGGCCAGATCGGTGCTCTGCGTCGCCACGGGTGGGATGACGACCCAGCCGAGCAGGGCGAAGACCACCAGGAGCCCGAAGAAGACGATGGCGACCGCGAGCCCACGCCGGATCTTTGCCCGCGTCAACGCCTCGACGATGGGGTTGAGCGCGAGGGAGAGGAACAACGCGACGAGGAGCAGTGTGATGGTGGTGTCGAGCTTGCCGATCGCCTGGACGAACGCGTACGCGACGAGGACCCCGAGCGCTCCGACGAACCCGATGTAGAACGGCGACTGACGGTTGAAGGGCGTGCCGATCGGTCCGTAGTTCCGGCCCGAGGAGCGCTCACCGGAAGCCTCGGGCTCCGGGGGGCCGCCAGCCGGAGCATCGGTGGCACTCCCAGCCCTGACCTCCCCTGCGGCCTCACCGTCCACACCCGGGGGCCCGCCCAGGGTGCTCGTGACGAGGTCGGGGGCGGGTCGCCCGTCTCCCACGGCCTGCTCCCCGGGCTCGCTCAGGTCCGGCGCGCCGGCCTGTGGGACGTCCCGGGCACTCGTGCCGTGGCGCCCCTCCCGGATCTGGGCCAGCTTGTGCCGCTGCGCACGGCGGTAGTCAGTCCAGCGTCGCCACATGGTCACCTCCGGGAACCGAGCCTAGTGGCGCGGCGCCCGGAGGCGAGGAGGACTCACGGGAGGGGTCACTGGTTGCGGAACCGGTTGATCTCCGTCTCGAACGCAGCGCGCTTCTCCGAGTTGGTGACACCCAGTCCCGGCTCGGGCGAGAGGGTCAGGACGCCGACCTTGCCCTGGTGGGCGTTCTGGTGGACGTCGAGCGCCGCCTGGCCCACTTCGCCCAGCGCGTAGGTCTTCGACAACGTGGGGTGGATCAGGCCGCGGTTGATCAGCTCGTTGGCCTCCCACGCCTCGCGGTAGTTCGCGAAGTGCGAGCTCACGATCCGCTTGAGGTTCATCCAGAGGTAGCGGTTGTCGTACTCGTGCATGTAACCCGAGGTGGACGCGCACGTCACGATCGTGCCGCCCTTGCGTGCGACATACACGCTCGCGCCGAACGTCTCTCTGCCCGGGTGCTCGAAGACGATGTCGACGTCATACCCGCCGGTCAGCTCGCGGATCCTCTTGCCGAAGCGCTGCCACTCCTTGGGGTCCTGGGTCTGCTCGTCCTTCCAGAACCGGTAGCCCTCGGCGTTGCGGTCGATGATGAGCTCGGCCCCCATGGCCCGGCAGATCTCCGCCTTCTCCGGCGAGGAGACGACGCAGACCGGGGTCGCGCCGCCGGCGAGCGCCATCTGCGTGGCGTAGGACCCCAGGCCACCGGACGCGCCCCAGATGAGGACACGGTCGCCGAGCTTCATGGCGGCGCCATGCTTCGAGATGAGCTGTCGGTACGCGGTCGAGTTGACGAGGCCGGGCGAGGCCGCCTCCTCCCACGTCAGGTGACCGGGCTTGGGCATGAGCTGGTTGGCCTTGACGATGGCGAGCTCGGCCAGGCCGCCGAAGTTCGTCTCGAAGCCCCAGATCCGCTGCTGGGGGTCCATCATCGTGTCGTCGTGGCCGTCGGCGTCCTCGAGCTCGACCGAGAGGCAGTGCCCGACGACCTCCGTGCCCGGCTTCCACTTCGTCACGCCGGGGCCGACCCGCAGGATGACGCCGGCGAGGTCGGAGCCGACGACGTGGTAGGGCAGGTCGTGGCGCTTCGCGAACTCGGAGGTGCGGCCGTAGCGCTCGAGGAACCCGAACGTCGCGACCGGCTCGAAGATCGACGTCCAGACGGTGTTGTAGTTGATCGCGCTCGCCATCACGGCGACGAGCGCCTCGCCCGGGGCGAGCTCCGGGACGGGCACGTCGTCGATGTGGAGAGACTTGCGCGGGTCCTTGTCCCGGCTCTCGAGCCCCTCGAACATGTCGACCTCGTCCTTGTGGACGGTGGCCCCCCGGTAGGTCTCCGGGATCTCCAGGTTGGCGTAAGTCTCCTCGGACCGGTCCCCGGAGAGAATGGCGTCGCGAATGGCCTGCATGTCGAATCCCTTTCGCAGGATTGTGGTCACTGGCGGTGCTGCTCGACGGTAGCGACGGCCTGCTACCGGCCGGTCACCTTTGAGACTCCCACCACACGGTGACCTGAGTCACGGGGTTGCGACACATCGAAGAGGGCCGGTATGCCGCTCAGCTGTGTCGTCAGCGCCCCTTGCCTCGCATCGCGGGCGGGGTTCAGCCGGCGAGCAGGTCCGACACAGTGACGAGCTCGTAGCCGTCGGAGCGCAACCGGTCAACGATGCGGCGGATGTGCTCGATCGTGACGAGCCGGTCGGGTGACCCGGTGTCGTGGGCGAGGATGATGCTGCCCGGCCGCACCTGCGCCGCCACGTCGTCGACGATCGTGTCGGGATGCCCGGCCGCGTGGTCCTCCCGCGCCTGCGCCGACCACAGCACCGTCGTCAGGTCCGCCTCCGCAGCCGCGAGCAGTGTTGCCCCGCCGAGGTGACCGTAGGGCGGCCGGAACAGCCGCGGCGCCTGGCCGTACACCTGCTCCATGAGGTCGGTCGTCCGCTGGATCTCCTTGCGGCACCGATCGAGTCCGAAGCGCGCCAGGTCGGGATGCGTGAAGCTGTGGTTGGCCAACTCATGGCGCCCGACGCTGTCTCGATGGATCGCGCCGTGGTCGCGCACCTGACGTCCCAGGCAGAAGAACGTGGCGGGCGCGTCCGCCTCGGCAAGTGCCGCGAGCACCTGCGGCGTCCACTGCGGGTGCGGACCG
Source organism: Intrasporangium sp. (assembly GCA_035707905.1). Taxonomy (GTDB): domain Bacteria; phylum Actinomycetota; class Actinomycetes; order Actinomycetales; family Dermatophilaceae; genus Intrasporangium_A. The sequence goes on along the minus strand of DASSTN010000278.1, from coordinate 38,919 downwards.
TCGTCGAAGGTGAGCGCGACCCGCTTGGTCGTCTCGGGTCCGCCCCAGGAGACGTTCATCGAGGCCGCGGCCGGGGGCGTCCGGTCGGGACGTATGGCGCTGGGCGGGCTGCCGTAGAAGGGCAGCGGAGTGTCCTGGCTCAGCTCCTCGGCCACGGCCTGACCAGTGCGGACGATCCCCGCCCCGAGGACCGCAGCCACGCCCAGGCCCAGTGCCTGACGCCGGGGGAACGCCGCCCGAGGTTTCATCACGAGCCGATGATAGGAGCGACGCGGCCGCGCCGCCCCGGTATCGTGCCCGCACAGAGGGTCGGCGCCGCTCAGATGCCCGGTGCCGTTGGATGGCTCGGGCAGTTGGGTGCAGTTCGGGGTGGGGAGGGGTCATGACTCGTAGACGTGTGACCTCGACCCTGCTCGCCGCTGCACTGCTCGCTGCCGGCAGCACCTGGGTCATGTCGGCTCAGACGTCAGAGCCGCTTCCGATGGTCGCCAACCCTGCCGAGTGGCGCACCGCTTGGGGGACCACCGTCCCGGGAGGCATCGGGCCCGCAGGCGGGCCGGCCGACCGTGCTTGGCTCTCCAGCGGCACCCTTCCGGTGTGGCCTCGCACCGACGGTCTCGTCGCACAGGCGTTGCTCGACCTGCGCGACCTCACCACGACGGACGGTGCCGTGATGGCGGGGCCCGCCTCGATCTGGCGGTACGCCTGGCCGCGCGACAGTGCCTTCGTGGCCGCGGCGTTTGCGGCGACCGATCACCTGGACGAGGCCCGGCGCGTACTGCGCTTCCTCGCCCGAGTGCAGCGTCCGGACGGGGGCTTCGAGGCGAGGTACCGCCTCGACGGGTCTGGCCCGCCCGACGGGCGCACCCGTCAGTCGGACGGCGCCGGGTGGTTCCTCTGGGCGCTCGACCGGGTGCGCGCCGTGTCGTCGTCACCGGTCCTGCCGGTCGACCTGCGGGCGGCTCGGGACCGCGCCGTCGGCTTCATTCTGGCCCAGACGACCGACGGTACGGAGCTGCCGCCGGTGTCTCCGGACTACTGGGAGGTTCCAGAGCGGAAGGTCACGCTCGGGACAGCGGCCCCCATGGCTGCGGGGCTGGAGGCGGCCGCGAGAACCTATGCGGCCGAAGGCGATACGGCCGCCACGATCCGATGCTGGGCGGCCGCCGGGCGACTGCGTGCCCTCATCGTGCGACACTTCGGACCGTCGTACCAGCGGCACGGGCCCAGCGGGGGCCTCGACGCCGCAGTGGCGATGTTGCTGCCGCCATTCGCGCCGACCCCCTCGCCCCAAGTGCTGGCGGCGTGGGAGCGCTACCGGATCGACGCGCGGCGACCGGCGGGGGGCCTTGCGCCGGGCGTCGAGTGGAAGGCGGATGGGGTCTCGTGGACACCGGAGACGGCCCTGGTCGCCTTCACGGCCGCGTCGTCCGGCCGCCTCGACGTCGCCGAGGGCGGGCTCGCGTGGCTCGCCGCACACCGGACGGCGTGGGGCAGCGTCCCCGAGAAGGTGCGTCCGGACGGACTTCCCGCCGGGCCGGCACCGCTTGCCTGGACGGCGGCTCTCGTCGTGCTGACCGCCCACGCGCTCGACCGCAGCATATGAGAGGGACTTCGCCCTTCGGTTCCCGCCGGGCGAGCGGGCTCAGAGGTCGCCAGCAGCGGCCGGCTCGACGAGCTCGACGAGGACACCGCCGGCGTCCTTGGGGTGGATGAAGTTGATCCGGCTGTTGCTCGTGCCCCGGCGCGGCTCGTCGTAGAGGAGCCGCAGGCCGCGCTCCCGCAGCGTCGCCGAGACGGCGTCGATGTCGGTGACCCGGTAGGCCATCTGCTGGATGCCGGGTCCGCTCCGGTCGAGGAACTTCGCGATCGTCGACTCGGGAGTGAGGGGTGCGAGCAGCTGGATGCACGAGCCGGAGTCGCCGACACCCATCATCGCCTCGCGGACTCCCTGCTCCTCGTTGCGCTCCTCGTGGAGCTTGGTCATCCCGTACTTCTCCTCGTAGAACGCGATGGCCGCGTCGAGGTCCGGCACGGCGATGCCGACGTGGTCGATGTGGGTGAAGAGCGGTCCGGACAGTGCAGTCATGCCTTGACCCTAGGACCCGCCACCGGGTCGGGGGAGGGCCGCGGCGTGTGCCGTTCGTCATGGCTCGCCGTGCGCCCCGTGAGCCGCCGTTAGAGTGGGATGCACATCCCCGAAGACGTTGGAGAGGGCTTCGCCATGAGCAGTTCTGACCGTCCCGTGTCCGTCATCGTCGCTGGAGCCCGTACCCCCATGGGCCGCCTGCTCGGCTCGCTCAAGGACTTCTCGGGCTCGGACCTCGGCGGCGTCGCGATCAAGGGCGCCCTGGACAAGGCAGGGGTGGCGCCGGACCAGGTCGACTACGTCATCATGGGCCAGGTCCTGCAGGCCGGGGCCGGCCAGATCCCGGCTCGCCAGGCGGCTGCCGCGGCAGGCATCCCGATGAACGTGCCGGCCCTGACCATCAACAAGGTCTGCCTCTCGGGCCTCAACGCGATCGGCCTCGCCGACCAGCTCATCCGTGCCGGCGAGGTGGAGATCGTCGTCGCGGGCGGCCAGGAGTCGATGACGAACGCGCCGCACCTGCTCGAGAAGAGCAGGTCCGGCTTCAAGTACGGCGACGTGACGATGCGTGACCACATGGCCTACGACGGCCTCTGGGACGCCTTCACCGACCAGGCGATGGGTGCCCTCACCGAGGCGGCCAACACGGGCGAGCAGGCGTTTAGCCGAGAGGAACAGGACGAGTTCGCCGCCCGCAGCCACCAGCTGGCTGCCAAGGCGTGGAAGGACGGGCTCTTCGAGGACGAGGTCGTCGCCGTCTCGGTCCCGCAGCGCAAGGGCGAGCCGCTCGAGTTCAAGAGCGACGAGGGCATCCGTGCCGAGACGACGGCTGCGTCGCTCGCCGGTCTGAAGCCGGCCTTCGCCAAGGACGGCACGATCACGGCGGGCTCGGCTTCGCAGATCTCCGACGGTGCGTGCGCGGTTGTCGTGATGAGCAAGGAGAAGGCCGAGGAGCTCGGCCTGGAGTGGCTCGCGGAGATCGGCGCACAGGGCATGGTTGCCGGCCCAGACTCGAGCCTTCAGCAGCAGCCGGCCCGGGCCATCGCCGTCGCCTGCGAGAAGGAGGGCGTCAAGCCGACCGACCTCGACCTCGTCGAGATCAACGAGGCGTTCGCCGCCGTCGGGCTCGCCTCGGCCAAGGAGCTCGGCCTCGACCTCGACAAGGTCAATGTCAACGGCGGTGCGATCGCCCTCGGCCACCCGATCGGCATGTCCGGTGCCCGCCTCGCCCTGCACCTCGCGCTCGAGCTGAAGCGCCGCGGTGGTGGCGTCGGCGCGGCCGCCCTCTGCGGCGGCGGTGGCCAGGGCGACGCGCTCATCCTCCGGGTGCCGGCTTCGGCCAAGAGCTGACCTGGCTCCGCGCACCGTCGACGTCCCCGCCCTGGTCGATTCGGCCAGGGCGGGCTCGCCGCGTGCCGTCGCGCGGCTCATCTCACTCGTCGAGGATGAGCACCCGGCGCTCCCAGAGGTCATGGCCGCTCTTGTGCCGCACGCCGGTCGCGCCTGGGTCATCGGCCTGACCGGCGCTCCGGGGGTCGGCAAGTCCACGTCCACGGCCATGCTCATCCGGGCCTTCCGGGACCGCGGCCAGAGCGTCGGCGTGCTGGCCGTCGACCCCTCGTCCCCCTTCTCCGGTGGGGCGCTGCTCGGCGACCGCATCCGGATGCAGGAGCACTCGCACGACGCCGGTGTCTACATTCGCTCGCTCGCCTCCCGCGGTCACCTGGGCGGCCTTTCCGCGGCGACGCCCCAGGCGATCCGCGTGCTCGACGCGACGGGCTTCGACGTAGTGCTCGTCGAGACCGTCGGAGTCGGCCAGAGCGAGGTCGAGGTCGCCGGCCTGGCGGACACCTCCGTGGTGCTCCTCGCTCCCGGGATGGGCGACGGCATCCAGGCAGCGAAGGCGGGCATCCTCGAGGTCGGCGACGTCTTCGTGGTCAACAAGGCCGACCACGACGGCGCCGACGCGACGGTCCACGACCTGCGGCACATGATCTCCCTCGCCGACCGCACCGCCCCGGGGCTCTGGCGGCCCCCGGTCGTCAAGACCGTTGCCCTGCAAGGCGATGGCGCGGACAGGGTCATCGAGGCCCTCGACAAGCACCGGGCGCACCTCGACGAGACCGGCGAGCTGCGACGTCGCCGCGAGCGACGCGCCGCCGAGGAGATCGAGCAGCTCGCGCTGGAGCGGTTGCGTGCGCGCTTCGAGGCGGTCCGGGGACGCAGCGGGCTCGAGGCGCTCGCCGGGCGCCTGGTCGCCGGAGAGATCGACCCGTATGCCGCTGTCGACGTCCTCCTGGAGGGCGCCGAGCGCTGAGGTCGGGTGGCGAAAACCCGTTGAGCGGCGGCCGCGTGGAATGTCACCGTCATGGGATGGACATCACCGTCTTGGACCGCACTGACGACGGGCTCGTCGAGCAGTGCTGGGGTGTCTGGCAACGCAGCCAGACCGCGTCCCGGGTGGCGCCCCACCGGGAGACGCTCGAGGAGTTCGCGCAGCACCTGCGCTTCACCTTCCCCGGTGAGCGCGACGTCGTCATGGCCGTGATCGAGCAGGGCTCGGTGCTCGGGCTGACCCGGGTCTTCTTCCCGGAACGCGACAACCTCACGGTGTGCTGGGCAGAGCTGCACGTCGATCCGGTCCACCGCGGCCGTGGCGTCGGATCGGCCCTGCTCGCTCGCGTCGAGGAGGCGGCGCGTGCCGAGGGACGCTCCACCCTGCTCGTCGATGTGTTCGCGAGGCCCGAGGAGCGCGAGACGCACCCGGACCGATTGTTCGCGCAGCAGCGGGGCTTCACGGTGGCCATCGTCGAGATCGTGCGCCACCTGGAGCTGCCGGTCCCCCCGGAGCGACTCGAGGCGCTGGAGGAGGCAGCACGCGCGGCGGTGGGGGACCGCTACGAGATCCAGGTCCACCACAACGGCGTCCCCGAGGAGCTGCGCCAGTCCCTCTGCGACTGCTCGAACCGGCTCGCCCTCGACGCGCCCACGGGTGACGTCGACTTCGAGCCCGAGTCGATGACCCCTGCCGACTACGCCGAGTTCCTCGAGCACGAGATGGCCACCGGCGCGAGCCGGCTGACCGCCCTCGCCGTCGAGCGGAGCACGGGGGTCGTGGCGGCCTACTCCGACATCGCGCTGCCCGGTGGTGACCCCGAGGTCGGGCACCAGTGGGGAACGCTCGTCCTGCCGGAGCACCGAGGGCACCGGCTCGGGATGGCCGTCAAGGCCGCCAACATCCGCGAGCTGCAGCGAATCGACCCGCAGCGCAAGCGGATCGACACGGGCAATGCCGAGACGAACCCGTGGATGGTCAAGATCAACGTCGACCTCGGCTTCGAGGTCGTCGAGGAGCTGCTGTCGATGAAGAAGGACCTCTGACGCCGCGATCGACAGTGCGGCATTCCCGATCGACAGTGCGGCATTCCTGATCGACAGTGCGGCATTCCAGGTCGACAGTGCGGCATTCCAGGTCGACAGTGCGGCATTCCTGATCGACAGTGCAATCCGTGACCGGCGGCTCGTAGGGTTGGCGGCATGCTCATCGCCTTCTCCGTCGCCCCGTCCGTCGCTGCCGATGACACCGGCTCGGTCAGCGAGGCGGTGGCCCGCGCGATCGCCGTCGTGCGTGAGTCGGGACTGCCCAACCGCACCGACGCCATGTTCACCACCATCGAGGGCGAGTGGGACGAGTGCATGGCGGTGGTCAAGCGCTGCTGTGACGTGCTCGCTGAGTCCTCTCCGCGCGTCTCGCTCGTGCTCAAGGCCGACATCCGTCCCGGACACTCGGGTGAGCTCGACGGCAAGCTCGAGCGGCTCGAGGCCGCCCTGGAGCGCCAACGGGGTGAGTGACAGAACCATCCCGGTTCCGGTGTGCCCGAGACCCGGGATGGTTCGGCGACGCGAGCCAGAGCGAGGCGTCACGGCTTCGTAACGATGGCGGCTCGCGCCATACGCTGCTCGTCCCGATGCCCTTGACTGCACTGGTCCCCCTCACGGGAGCGGGATGAGAGAGGAGAGGTTCGGGTGTGGGCGGCGATCGTGCACCGCAGGACCCAGGCGGTCGTCCTCGTCCTCCTCTCCTCGCTCGTGGCCGCGAGCGCGGTGTTCGGCCCGCTCTACGCTCGCTACCTCGAGCACGGCTTGCTGCGTGATGCCCTCGCCCATGCGACCGTCACGGAGACCGGCATCACGATCGAGCAGGTCCTGTCCCGCAGCTCCGTCGTCGACGGCTTCGCGATGTCCGAGGCGCTGCCTCCGGCCGTCGCCCCGTACTTCGCGGAACCGACCGAGCTCACGACGGGACGGGCCGTGGTCGTCTCCTCGAAAGAGCAGGGGGACGAACCGATCACGACGACGGTCCTGACCCCTGCGGAGCCCTGCCGAGGCATCGTCCTCGTCGCCGGGACGTGCCCGACCTCTCCGGACGATGTCCTGGTGTCGGCTCCCGAGGCGGCCCACCAAGGTTGGTCCGTCGGGGACCGGATCGCGATGGCGCCCATCACGGCCGCGGGGCTGGAGGAGCGCCCCGCCGGGATGCGCATCGTCGGCACCTACACCCAGCGCCTCGACGACACCTACTGGTTCGGCCAGCGACTCACCGGGCGCACGGGCAAGCGGGTGGTCAAGGGTCTCGGCTCGGAGCCGTTGATGGACTCGCCGATCACGGTTCCGGCCTTCTTCGGGGCGCAGCCCGAGCGCCTCTCGGTGACCCGCACCTACGCCCTCCTGCCGGACCGCCTCGGAGTCGCCGAGCTGCCGGATGTCGTCGCCGCGCTCGAGTCGGCGAAGGCGCGAACGACCGCCGTGCGCGTCTACAGCGCGATCGACGAGATCGGGGCGGCCGTGGTGACCGGGCAGCGACAGGCGGCGCTGCTGGTGCCGCTCCTGCTCGGCCAGCTCGCCCTGCTGGCCGTCGTCGTCCTCGGGCTCGCCGCCGCTGCAGCCGTGGAGCAGCGGCGACCGGAGATCGCCATTGCCCGGCTGCGCGGACGGGGACGACGCGGGGCGACCGCACTCCTCCTGGGGGAGCTCGGCACCCTCGTCGCGCTCGGCGTCCCGATCGGGTTCGGCCTGGCGGTGCTCGCCGGTGAGGCCGCCCGCCGCCTCTGGCTGCCGGCCGGGGTGCCGTTCGACGTCCCGGGGGGCGCCTGGCTCGGCGCAGCGGCCGCCCTGGTCGCCGGTTGTGGTGCCGTCCTGCTCGCGACCCGGCCGCGAGTGCGCGAGCCGTTGCCGTCGCTGCTCCGCCGTGTGCCGCCCCGGCCCGGGCGCATCGTGGTCGGGCTCGTCGAGGCTGTCGTCCTGACCACCGCGGCCGCGGGCGTCGTCACGATCGTGACCGGTAACGCGTCCGGCCCTCTCGCCATCGCCACGCCGGCCCTGCTCGCGCTCGCGGTCGGCCTGCTGCTCGCGCTGCTCGTCGTGCCGCTCTCCGCTGCGCTCGGGCGCGCAGCGCTCAGCCGGGGGAGGGCCGCGACCGGCCTCGCTGCGCTCCACATCGCCCGGCGTCCCGCCGTTCGTCGGGTCGTCGCCATCGTCACGATCGCATCTGCCCTGGTCGTGTTCGCTACCGACGCCTACCTCATCGCGGAGCGCAATCGCGAGTCCCGGGCGACGGTCGAGGCCGGCGCGGAAGCGGTCCTGCGAACCGACTCAAAGGACCCCCATGTCGTGCGCGCCGTCCTCGAGGACCTCGATCCGACAGGCGTGCTCGCCACCCCCGTCGCGCACCTCGGCCGCGTCAGCTCCGAAGCGATGCGCACCATGGCCGTCATCCCGAACGAGATCAGCCGGATCGCGCTGCCCCTGCCCGGTGAGCAGCTCAACTGGTCGGACATCGCGGCCCCGCCGCCACCTCCCCTGCGCATCGAGGGACGCACGGTCTCCGTGCAGGTCGACCAGGTCGACATCCCGGCCGTCAACCCGCCAGGGGACCTGGCGACGCGGCCGGTCTCGATCCCTCTCCGCCTCGAGCTGCAGCAGCCCGACGGGCGCACCGCGAGCCAGCCACTCGGGGACCTGCCGATCAGGCGATCGTCGATGAGGCTGTCCTCCACTGTCTTCTGCAGCACCGCGTGCCGCCTGGCCGGGGTCACGGTGGACCGCAACATCCACGAGTCGCGCGCCATCGCCGGCACTTTCCGGATCCGGTCCATCTCCGTGGACGGGGCGCCGCCGATCGACCTGTCCCGCGCCACCTGGGCGGGCTCGGGCAGTCCCGTCGAGCCTGGAGCCGCGACCCCGGAGACACCTGGCTTCATTGCGGCCAGCGCGGATCCATCAGCCGCGGCCTCCGTCCGGGTCCGGTTCGCCTCGACGCGGGGGGTGCTCACCGCCTCGACATCCGACCCGAGGCTGCCCGCGATCGTCGTGCCCCATGAGGACACCGCACGGGGGGAGCCCCCGGTCGCCTCCGTGGCGGGCTTCGTCGGCACCGACGTCCCGGTCGCCGAGGTGGGGCGGAGCAGGATTGCGCCGGGCGGGCTCGCGAACGTCGCTCTCGTGGACTACGACGCGCTCGCCGCGACCGCCGTCGGTCTGTACGCCCCCGGCAACATCGAGGTGTGGGTATCCGACAGCGCCGCGACGGCCCGGGTGTCGTCAGCCCTGCAGGCCGCCGGCATCTCCGTCACCTCCTCCGTGCAACGCGACGAGACGCTGCGCCGCTTCGACAGCTCCGCCTCGGCCTGGGCGCTCCGCCTCGCACTGGTTGTCGGTGGCATGGCGTTGCTGCTCAGCATCATCGTGCTCGTGCTCCTCGCCGCGACCACCTGGCGGCTGCGTTCCAGGGACCTCGGCGCGCTGCGTCTGGCCGGGGTGCCGCCGGAGCGTCTGAGGACGAGCCTCATCCTGGAGCACGTGGTCGTCGTGCTGGTCGCCGGCCTCGTCGGGGCAGCCTGCGGGGCAGTCGGGTCGCGGCTCGCCATCGGCCTCCTGCCGCTCTTCACGACTCCCTCCGCGACCTTCCGCGCCGACCTTCAGCCGGCGGTCCCGGCTGTCTCTCTCGTCACCCTCGGGTCGCTCGTCCTGCTCGCCGGGGCTGCGAGCCTCATCGGCGTCTGGCTCTGGCGGCGGTCGACGGTCGAACGGGTCACGGAGGCCACATGACCGGCATCGACGTCAGCACGCATGGTCTCGTCGTCATCTACCGCTCGGAGGGGCACGACGTCGCGGCCCTGTCGGGAGTCGACCTGCACGTCGGCGCTGGCGAGGTCGTCGGCCTCCTCGGCCCCAGCGGAGCCGGGAAGTCGACGCTCCTGTCGGTCCTCGGCGGTCTCGTCGAGCCCAGTGCGGGGCGGGTGCACATCGGCCGCCACGAGGTCCGCCGGATGACACCCGCCGACTTCGACGACTTCAGGGCCGGTGAGGTCGGCCTCATCCTGCAGGGCGCGAGTCGCAACCTGTTGCCCTACCTGAGCCCCCGCGGCAACGTCGCCTTCGCGCAGCGGGCGGCACGGGCGCGGCGGCGGACGGTCCCCGAGGTCGGCGAGGTCCTTGACCTCCTCGGGATCGGGCACCTGGGCGATGAGCCGCTCCCGAGCCTGACGCCGGGCGAGCTGCAGCTCACGGCGATCGCAGTGGCGATCGCCTGCTTCCCGGGCCTGCTGCTGGGAGACGAGCCGACGAGCCAGCTCGACCACGGAGCCCGGGACCGCGTCATCTCCGCGCTACAGGAGGTGAACCGGCAGACCGGGATGACGATCATCGTCGTCACGCATGATCCCGCTGTCGCGGCCGCCCTGCCGCGGACCGTGACGATCCGGGACGGTCGCGTCGGCGCGGAGGGCCGGCAGGGCGAGGAGTTCGCAGTCGTCTCGGCCGACGGTGCCCTGCCCCTGCCGCCGGCTGCGCTCGCAGCCTTCCCGCCCGGCACGCTCATCCGCGTCCACGAGGACGCCAACGGCTGGCGCCTGCTGCCGCCGGAGGCCGACGCCGGCGAGGCGGTCGGGGCAGCCTCGACGGCAGGAGGTGTGCCGCTCACCTCGCAAGGTGTCACCGGCTCCCTTCGCAGCGGGAAGGAAGAACGATGACCGAGCCCATGACGAGGGCGGTACTGGAGGACCGGGCGCAGGTGCAGCAGATCCGGGTGCGTGACCTCACCGTTCGCTTCGGCGACGTCGTGGCGCTGGACGGCGTCAGCTGCGCCGCCACCCCAGGGCAGGTCCTCGCCGTCACCGGGCCGTCGGGTGCCGGCAAGTCGACCCTGCTGTGGGCCATGGCCGGGCTGCTGGATGAGCCGCCCTCGGCACGAAGGGTGGCCTCACGACGGGAAGCGGCTGGGCGGCAAGTGGCTTCGCGGCGCGCGGGAGTCATCGTGCAGGGGACTGTCGCCTCGCCTCGCGCCGGGCAGGTGACGCCGGTGCTGATCCCCCAGGGCAACGGGCTCGCCTCCGTCCTGACTGCGGAGGAGAACTGCCTCGTCCCACTCGTCGCGCGCGGCGTGCCGGCAAGACAGGCCCGAGCGCGGGTCGGGCAGGCGCTCGCCGACGTGGGTCTCGAGGAGTCTGCGGGCCACCTCATCGAGGAGCTGTCCGGGGGCCAGCAGCAGCGGGTCGCCGTCGCCCGGGCCCTTGCCGCCCACCCGACGGTCCTCCTCGCCGACGAGCCGACCTCCGAGCTCGACCACACGAACCGTGAACGCGTCCTCGGCCTGCTGCGAGGAGTCGCCGAGCGCGGAGGGATCGTCGTCATGGCGACGCACGACCCGGAGGCCGCACTGGCTGCAGACCACGAGGTCCACCTCGACGCGGGTCGACTGGCGCCGTTGGAGGAAGGCTCCCTGTAGCCGCCAACCTCATGGTGGGGGATTTGGTCCACCACCGGACGTGCTGCGTATGGTTGATGGCGGCCTGCCGCTCGGCAGCGGGCCATCCAGTCCTGATCGAGAGGCCGTTCCTGATGTACCGACCCGTGTCGCGTCGCCGTGCGCTCACCGCGACGCTTGCGGGCGTCCTGTCGCTCGCCTCGCTCGTCGCCTGCACCGGCAACGGCGCCGACGAGACGACGGCATCGACGGGCACCCCCGCTGTCGCCCCGACCGAGGCGGCCACCCTTGCCACCTCACTCGTCACAGCGGCGAGTCAGTCGCGCTCGGACGCGTCGGCGGCAGGTGACGCTGCCCGCGCCAAGGTGTACTCCGGCCCAGCACTGCAGGCAGCGGATGCGCGAGCCAAGGTGCTCGCCGCCGGGTCCGCGGCACAGCAGGCCGAGGCCGAGCTGGGGACCGAGACGACGGTCATCGGGATCTCTCCCAAGGCCGATGTGCCGGCGGAGATCGTCGCCCGCACGTTCCTGAAGAAGTCCAACGCGCCGGTCCTCGTCCTGCTCAAGGGGGACCAGAACGGCCAGAACTTCAAGATCAGCGCCATGGCCCCCTTGGTGCAGGACGCGAAGGTCGAGGCGCTCGACCCGACCTCGGAGGGCTCCGGGCTCATTGGTTCCGGCGCCGGCCTCGTCGGAAAGCCGACGGAGATCGCGTCGGCATGGGCGGCCTCGGTCGCGTTCCCGGACCCCAAGACCAGCCCCTTGGTCGCGGACGACCCTTGGTCGAGCCAGCTCCGCAAGGACGCGTCCGCCCAGTCGAAGGCCCTCGGGGCCCAGGGCGTGTTCGCCCAGACCCACGAGCCCGGCGACATCCTGGGGGGACTGCGCCTCAAGGGTGGCACGGGTGCCCTCGTCTTCGTCCATCTGCGTCGCACGGACGCCATCGCCCTGCACAAACCCACGAAGCTGACGCCGAGCAAGGACGTGACGGCGGTTTCAGGCGTCAAGGCGATCACCACGGAGGCAGAGCTCACCTCGAGTGAGTTCGTCGCCTTCGTCGTCCCCGCCACCGGTCAGGCCCGTGTGGTCGCGGCCACGGACCAGCTCGTCGCCGCGCAGGCGCACTGAGGAAGGATGTAGGCATGACCCAGCAGCCCTTCACAGCATCCGCGCTCCGCGGTGCCGTCGACCTGTCCGGCCTGAAGCGTCCCGCACCCGCTGCCGGCGCCGGTGACAGCACTGCCCCGTCCTCTGCCGAGCAGCTCGTCATCGAGGTCACCGACGCGTCGGTGCGCGACGTCATCGCCGCCAGCACGCACCACCCGATCGTGCTCGTCCTGTGGTCGACCCGCCTGGCGGAGACCGCCGACTTCGTCGCCACGCTGCGGGCCGTGGCCCAGCGCTATGGGGGCCGCTTCCAGCTCGCGACCGCTGATGTCGACAACAACCCCGCGATCCTGCAGGCCTTCCAGGTGCGAGCCGTCCCGGTGACGTTCGCGCTCGTGCAGGGCCAGCCGGTTCCGCTGTTCGAGGGCGTGCAGCCGGAGGACCAGATCGGTGCTGTCGTGGACCAGGTGCTCGCCCTGGCCGCTCAGCACGGTGTGACGGGCACGGTCAGCGCTGGTGGCACGACGCCGGTCCCGGCGGAGCCTGAGGAGCCGCCGCTGCCGCCGCTGCACCAGAAGGCATTCGACGCGATCGAGGCCGGTGACCTCGACGGGGCGCTCGCGGCCTACCGGGAGGCTCTTGCGCAGAACCCCGCCGACGCCGACGCGAAGGTCGGCCTGGCCCAGGTCGAGCTGCTGCGGCGCACCCAGGGCGTGGACCTCGGCGAGGCCCGCGCCGCCGCCGCTGCGGCCCCGACCGACGTCGACGCGCAGATCCTCGCCGCCGACCTCGACCTGCTGGGCGGGCACGTCGAGGACGCGTTCCTCCGGCTGATCGACACGGTGCGCCGCACGAGCGACGCCGACCGGAACAAGGCGCGAGAGCACCTCGTCGAGCTCTTCGAGGTCGTCGGCGCCCAGGACGAGCGGGTCGCCAAGGCCCGCAAGTCCCTCATGAGCGCGCTGTTCTGAGTCGACTCCCACCCTCGAGAGCTGCACGCTCGATCGCGAGAAGCGCACGCTCGATCGCGAGAAGCGCACGCTCGATCACGACCACCGAACTGTCGATGACAACGCGTGCACTGTGGATGCGAAGACGTGCGGTCTCGATCAGGACGAGAGGGCCTGGTCGACGACGGTCTTGGCCTCGGCCTGTACCTCGGCCAGATGGTCGGCGCCCTGGAACGACTCGGCGTAGATCTTGTAGACGTCCTCGGTGCCCGACGGCCGAGCCGCGAACCACGCACTCTGCGTCACCACCTTGAGCCCGCCGATCCTCGCGCCGTTGCCCGGTGCCTCGGTCAGCTTCTCCCGGATCGGCTCGCCGGCAAGCCGGTCGGCGGTGACGTCACCGGCCGACAGGGCTCCGAGCTTCGCCTTCTGCTCCCGGCTCGCGGGCGCGTCGATCCGGGCGTAGGCCGGCTCGCCGTGGCGCGCGGTGAGTTCTGCGTAGTGCTCGCTCGGGGTCCGGCCGGTCGCGGCGAGGATCTCGGAGGCGAGCAGGGCGAGGATGAGCCCGTCCTTGTCCGTCGTCCACACCGTGCCGTCGAACCGCAGGAAGCTCGCGCCCGCCGACTCTTCGCCGCCGAATCCGACTGAGCCGTCGAGCAGTCCGGGAACGAACCACTTGAAGCCGACGGGCACCTCGAGCAGCCGGCGCCCGAGGTCCTCGGCCACCCTGTCGATCATCGAGGAGGAGACGAGGGTCTTGCCCACGGCCGTGTCGGCGCCCCAGCGGGGCCGTGCGCCGAAGAGGTACTGGATCGCGACCGCCAGGTAGTGGTTGGGGTTCATCAGCCCGGCGTCGGGCGTGACGATGCCATGCCGGTCGGAGTCGGCGTCGTTGCCCGTCGCGATGTCGTAGGCGTCCTTGTTGCCGATGAGCGAGGCCATCGCGTAGGGCGACGAGCAGTCCATCCGGATCTTGCCGTCCCAGTCGAGCGTCATGAACCGCCACGTGGGGTCGACGACGGGGTTGACGACGGTCAGGTCGAGGCCGTGCCGCTCGGCGATCTCGGCCCAGTAGGCGACCGACGCGCCACCGAGCGGGTCGGCGCCGATGCGCACGCCGGCCTCCCTGATCCTCGCCACGTCCACGACGTTCGGCAGGTCGTCGACGTAGGTCCCGAGGAAGTCGTATGCCGCTGAGCCGGCTCGTGCCTGCTCGTAGGGGACACGCTTGACGTCCTTGAGGCCGCCCCGGATGAGGTCGTTCGCGCGCTTGGCGATGGTCGACGTCGCGTCGGTGTCGGCCGGTCCGCCGCTCGGCGGGTTGTACTTGAAGCCGCCGTCGGAGGGCGGGTTGTGCGAGGGCGTCACGACGATGCCGTCGGCGAGTCCCTGTGCCCCCGAGTCCTTGCCGCGGTTGGCGGTCAGGATGGCGTGGGACACCGCGGGCGTCGGGGTGTAGCCGTCGCGGTCGTCGACGAGCACGGTGACGCCGTTGGCGACGAGCACCTCGAGGGCCGACTTCCAGGCGGGCTCGGACAGGCCGTGCGTGTCACGGCCGATGAAGAGCGGCCCGTCATATCCCTGGCTCGACCGGTAGTCGACGATCGCCTGGGTCGTCGCGAGGATGTGGTCCTCGTTGAAGGCGGTCCTGAGGCTGGAGCCGCGGTGGCCGGACGTGCCGAAGACCACCTGCTCGTCCGGGTTGTCGGCGTCGGGGTGCCGGTCGTAGTAGGCGCCGACCAGCTCGTCGAGGTCGATGAGGTCCTCGGGGCCTGCCGGCTGTCCTGCGCGTGGGTCGGTCATGACTGCTCCTCCTGCGCCTGCGCAGGGCCCGCTGGTGCCGCTGGTGCTGCGGGAGCGCCCGATGCTTCGCGCGCTTCAGCTGGCTCCGCCGCCACCTCGGGGGCGCGGGCCGGCGCAGCCGGCTCGTCGATGGGCACCACCCACACGGCGGACAGCCGAGGGATCGTGAGGTCAGCGGCATACGGCTGGTTCTGCCAGGGCGTCGCCGTGGGCTCGATGATCCGGCCGGTGCTGCTCGGCGCGTCGGGGTGGTAGCCCGCGGTGTCCATGATGACCCGCCAGCGCCCGCCGCGGGGCAGGCCGATCCGGTACGACTCGTGCGTCTGGCCGCTGAAGTTGACGAGGCACGCGACGACCGGGGCGCTCGCCCGGTCGCCGCGGCCCCAGCGGAGCCAGGAGAAGGTGTTGCCGGCGGCGTCGTCGGCGTTGAGCCACTCGAAGCCGGACCCCTCGCTGTCGAGCTCCCAGAGCGCGCGGTGCGAGCGATAGATCGCGTTGAGGTCCTTGACGAGGGCGTGGACGCGGTAGTGCAGGGGCAGGTCGAGCAGCCACCAGTCCAGACTGCGGCCGTCGGCCCACTCCGACTCCTGCCCGAACTCGATGCCCATGAAGATCAGCTGCTTGCCCGGGTGCGACCACATGTAGGCGAGGAACGCGCGCAGTGTCGCCGCCTGCTCCTCGCGGCTGCCGCGCGACTTGCGCAGGAGCGACCCCTTGCCGTGGACGACCTCGTCGTGGCTGATCGGCAGCACGAAGTTCTCGTCGAAGGCATAGACGAGGGCGAAGGTGAGGTTGTTGTGGTGGTGCTCGCGGTAGATCGGGTCCTGCGCCAGGTAGCGCAGGGAGTCGTTCATCCAGCCCATGTTCCACTTGAACCCGAAGCCGAGCCCACCACGGCTCGTCGGCGCCGTCACGCCCGGGAAGGCGCTCGACTCCTCGGCGATCGTGACGATGCCCGCGTCTCGCTTGTAGACCGTCGCGTTCGTCTCCTGGAGGAACTCGATCGCCTCGAGGTTCTCCCGGCCGCCGTACTTGTTCGGCAGCCACTCGCCCTCGCGCCGGGAGAAGTCGAGGTAGAGCATCGAGGCGACCGCGTCGACGCGCAGGCCGTCGATGTGGAACTCCTCCAGCCAGTAGATCGCGTTGGCGACGAGGAAGTTGCGCACCTCGGGCCGGCCGAAGTCGAACACGTGGGTGCCCCAGTCGGGCTGGTCACCGCGGCGCGGGTCGGGGTGCTCGTAGAGCGCCTGCCCGTCGAAGCGGGCGAGGGCGAAGGCATCCTTGGGGAAGTGCCCCGGCACCCAGTCGAGGATGACCCCGATGCCGGCCTGGTGCAGCTTGTCGACGAGGTAGCGGAACTCGTCCGGCGTGCCGAACCGCGCGGTCGGCGCGAAGTAGCCGGTCACCTGGTAGCCCCAGCTCGGGCCGTAGGGGTGCTCCATGACGGGGAGCAGCTCGACGTGGGTGAAGCCGAGGTCGACGACGTAGGCCACGAGGTGCTCGGCGAGCTCCACGTAGCTGAGGCCCTGCCGCCAGGAGCCGAGGTGCACCTCGTAGATGCTCATCGGCCCGGTGTGCGGGTTCTCCCTGGCGCGGCGGCGCATCCACTCCTCGTCGGACCACGTGTAGTGCGACTGGGTCACGACCGAGGCGACCTTCGGCGGGACCTCGGTGCGGCGGGCCATTGGGTCGGACTTGGAGCGCACCACGTCGTCGCTGCCACGGATCGCGTACTGGTAGTTGGACCCCTCACCCGCGCCGGGCAGGAAGAGCTCCCAGATGCCCGTCTCGCCGAGGGCCCGCATCGGGTGGGTGACCCGGTTCCACCCGTTGAAGTCGCCCATCACGTGGACGGCCCTGGCGTGCGGGGCCCAGACCGCGAACGAGGCACCGGTCACCGGGCCGAGCGGCCCCGTGTAGGTCCTGATGTGCGAACCGAGGACGGTCCACAGCTGCTCGTGGCGGCCCTCGCTGATGAGGTGCCGGTCGATCTCGCCGAGCGTCGGCGCGAAGCGGTAGGGGTCGTCCTGCTCGTGCTCGACCCCGTCGCCGTAGTCGACGAGGAGCCGGTAGTCGTGGGTGCGTTGGATGTCGGGCGACGTCATCGACCAGACACCGTCGCGGATGTGCTGCAGCTCGACCCGTTCGCCGGTCTCGAGGCGCGCACCCACGCTGCTTGCCATCGGGCGGAACGCCGTGATGGTGAGGCCGCCGGGGCCGAGGTGCTGGCCGAGCAGATCGTGCGGCTGGGCGTTGCGGCCCTCGAGCAGCGTCGTAATGGCCAGGTCGTCCGTCCGCAGTCCCTGCGTCCCCGTCATGTTCTCTCCTTGTCGTCGAGCAGGCGATGGACGGCCACCAAGGGGATCGGCAGCCAGGTCGGTCGGTTGCGGGCCTCGTAGACGACCTCGTAGAGCGCCTTGTCGAGCTCGAGGGCTCGGATGAGCGCCAGCCGGGCGTCGTCGTGGGGGCCTGCGACACTGGCATACCCAGACAGGAAGGCCTCTCGACAGGCCAGCGCCCACCCGCTCGCGTCGACCGACGCGTCGGCCAAGCGCACCGACCCGGCGGCGTAGTCGAACGAGCGGAGCATGCCGGCGATGTCGCGTTCGGGCAGGTCCGGCAGGTTCCGCTCGGCGAGCGGCCGCAACGGCTCGCCCTCGAAGTCGAGCACGACCCAGCCCCGGCCCGGCACGTCGAGCACCTGCCCGAGGTGGTAGTCCCCATGGATCCGCTGGAGGGGCGGCCAGGCGACGTCGAGGACCGCGCGCAGCGCGGCGACGGCGGCCGGGCGGCGCTCGGCGAGCTCGGGCACGGTCTCGGCGGCAGCGGCATACCGGCTCTCGAGCTCGGCGACGAGGCGCTCGCGCGCGGGCGCCTGCGCCTGCGCGGTGCCGAGCCGCGAGGCCAGGTCGCGGTGGATCTCGGCCGTGACGGCGCCGAGGTCACGGGCGCGATCGGTGAAGTCCGAGCCGGCGGCGGCCGCGACGAGGGCGACTCGCCAGGCGTCCTCGACTCCCGGAATGAACTCCTGGGCGAAGGCGAGATGGCCGTGCTCGAGGTGGCTGCCGTCGGGCGAGTCCCAGGCGCCACTGAGGTGGCCCGCGGAGGTCGGCACCCGGGTCGACCCGGCGTCCGTGAGAGCCGACTGGACGACGACATCAGGGTTGTCCCCGGGCTGGAGCGTCCGGAACACCTTGACGATCAACGGCTCGACGCCCGATCCGTCGGCGCCCCGCATCTGGCAGATGATGGACGTGTTGGACTGCTCCCCGCTGAGCACGCTGGAGGCGACCACGGACCCGCTGAACCGGCCGGTCCCGCTGCCGTGCGCGACCTCGTTGGCCCCCACCGAGGCCTCGGCGTCCTCTGCATCGGCAGACCCGAGGATCGTGGCGAGGAGGGCTGCGGCGTAGACCGGGTCATGCGGCGCGTCGTAGACCCAGCGGGACCCGAGGACGCTGTGCTCCATCGTGCCGACGAGGGCGCGGTCAGCACCCACGAGCGGGGCACCACGGTAGGTGAGCGGCACCTGGTAGACGACCGGCGAGCTGGCCGCCTCGTCGAGCAGCAGGAGGGTCTCCATGCCGACCTCGCCGTCGGGGTCCTCGAAACGGAAACCACCGACCCGGCGCAGCGAGGGCGTGCGGCCCTTGCCGGCGTACCAGCGCTGGCCCTCGATCCAGCCCGTCACGAGCTCGATCTTCGACGGCTCGAGGCGGGCGCCGTGGTGAATGATCGGCATCAGCTGCCCTCCCTCTGGGCCACCTGCAGCCAGAAGAAGTCCCGCGAGCCGAGCGTGATGGTGACGCGGCCGTCCGCGGCGACCCAGGGGAAACCGCTGCCGCCGAAGAGGTCGATCAGCTGGCGCTCGCCGAGGTGCTCGGGCAGCTGGATCGTCGCCGCCTGCGGCCGGCTCGAGAGGTTGTTGACGCAGAGGACCGTCTCGCCCGGCTCGGTCCCGTCCGGCTCGACCGAGCGGACGAAGGAGAGCAGCGCCTCGTTGTCGTTGGGCACGACCGTGAAGTCGCCGAGGCCGAAGACAGGGTGCCGGCTGCGGACCTGCAGCATGCCCCGCACCCAGTGCAGGAGCGAGGACGAGGAAGCCATCTGCGCCTCGACGTTGACGTTGTTGTAGTGGTAGACGAGGCTCGAGATGACCGGCAGGTAGAGCTTGCCCGGGTCGACGCTGGAGAAGCCGGCGTTGCGGTCGGGGGTCCACTGCATCGGGGTCCGCACCGCGTCGCGGTCGCTCAGCCAGATGTTGTCGCCCATCCCGATCTCGTCGCCGTAGTAGAGGCAGGGCGAGCCGGGCAGCGACAGGATGAGGGCGTGGATCAGCTCGATCTCCGGCCGGGAGTTGTCGAGCAGCGGCGCGAGGCGTCGGCGGATGCCGATGTTGGCGCGCATCCTGGGGTCGGGGGCGTACCAGCCGTACATCGCGGCACGCTCCTCCGGGGACACCATCTCGAGGGTCAGCTCGTCGTGGTTGCGCAGGAAGGTGCCCCACTGCGCGCCCGAGGGGATCTGCGGGGTGTCGGCGAGGACGTCGACGATGGGGTGGGCCTTCTCCTCGCGCAGGGCGTAGAAGAGGCGCGGCATGACCGGGAAGTGGAAGCACATCTGGCACTCCGGCGCCTCCTCGCTGCCGAAGTAGTCGACGACCTCGGCCGGCGGCTGGTTCGCCTCGGCGAGCAGGACGCGCCCGGGGAACTCCTCGTCGACCATCGCCCGCAGCCGGGCGAGGAACTCGTGCGTCCTCGGCAGGTTCTCGCAGTTCGTGCCCTCCTCCTCGAAGAGGTAGGGCACGGCGTCAAGACGGAAGCCGTCGATGCCGAGGTCCATCCAGAAGCGGACGATGTCGAACATCTCCTCCTGCACGGCCGGGTTCTCGAAGTTGAGGTCCGGCTGGTGGGAGAAGAACCGGTGCCAGAAGAACTGCCGGCGCACGGCGTCGAAGGTCCAGTTCGAGACCTCGGTGTCGACGAAGATGATCCGGGCGTCGGCGTAGGGCTCGTCGGTGTCGGACCACACGTAGTAGTCGCCGTAGGGCCCGTCGGGCTCGGCTCGTGACGCCTGGAACCACGGGTGCTGGTCGCTCGTGTGGTTCATGACGAGGTCGGTGACGATGCGGATGCCGCGGGCGTGCGCCTGCGAGACGAGCTCGGTGAACTCCGGCAGGGTGCCGAACTCGGGCAGCACCGCCTTGTAGTCGGAGATGTCGTAGCCGCCGTCGCGCAGCGGCGAGGCGTAGAAGGGCGGCAGCCAGAGGCAGTCGACGCCCAGCCACTGGAGGTAGTCGAGCTTGCCGATCAGGCCCGTGAAGTCGCCCGCACCGGATCCCTTGGAGTCGCTGAACGCCCGCACGAGGACCTCGTAGAAGACGGCCTTGCGGTACCACTGTGGGTCGTGGCGCAGGCCGGGCTGCGAGAGGTTCAGTCCCTGCACGTCAGTGGCTCCTCACCGCGAGGATGTGGACCGGTTCCCAGTCGGGCCCGAGCCGCACGAAGTTGTCCGACCGCCAGTCCCACCAGCTGTCGGTGATGAGGTCGTGGGCCGAGAAGCTCGACCAGCTGGCCATGCCGAGTGCCTCCATGTCGAGGTGGATCATCGTCTCGCGGGTCGCGTGGGGGTCGAGGTTGGCGACGACGAGGACGGTGTCGCGCTCGCCGTCCACGACCCGGCTCTTGGAGAAGACGAGGATGTTCTCGTCGTCCGCGCTGTGGAACCGCAGGTTGCGCAGCCACCGGAGTGCCGGGTGCGCGCGGCGGATCTCGTTGAGCCGCTGGAGGTACCAGCCGAGGTGCTGCCCCTCCAGCGGCCCACCGGGCTCGTACAGCTCCCAGTGCCGGTTCTTGTACTCGTACTTCTCGTTGTCGATCTGCTCCTCGACGCCGGGCCGGGCGACGTGCTCCATCAGCTCGTACCCGCTGTAGATCCCGTACGTCGGCGACATCATCGCCGCCACGGCCGCCCGGACCTTCCACGCCGTCGGCCCGCCGTACTGCATGTAGGGGGTGAGGATGTCGTGCGTCGTCGGCCAGAACGAGGGACGCATGTATGCCGCTGAGTCCCCGGCGAGCTCGCGGCCGTACTCCTCGAGCTCCCACCGCTCGTTGCGCCAGGCGTAGTAGGTGTAGCTCTGCTGGAACCCGGCCGCGGCGAGGGCGTGCATCATGGCCGGCTTGGTGAACGCCTCCGCGAGCCAGATCGTCTCGGGGTACTGCTTCGCCACGTCGGCGATGAGCCACTGCCAGAAGGCGACCGGCTTGGTGTGCGGGTTGTCGACCCGGAAGATCCGGATGCCGTGGTCGAGCCAGACCTGGATGACGCGGCGGACCTCGGCGTAGGCAGCCGCCGGGTCGTTGTCGAAGTTGAGCGGGTAGATGTCCTGGTACTTCTTCGGCGGGTTCTCGGCGTAGGCGATCGTCCCGTCGGCCCGGGTGGTGAACAGCTCTGGGTGGGTCCGCACCCACGGATGGTCCGGGGACGCCTGCAGCGCGATGTCGAGGGCGACCTCGAGCCCGTTCCGGCCGGCCTCGGCGACGAAGAAGTCGAAGTCCTCGAAGGTGCCGAGGTCGGGGTGGATCGCGTCGTGCCCACCCTCGGGGGAGCCGATGGCGTACGGGGAGCCGGGGTCGCCCGGCTCGGCGACGAGCGTGTTGTTCGGCCCCTTGCGGGCCGTCGTCCCGATGGGGTGGACCGGCGTGAGGTAGACGACGTCGAAGCCCATTCGCGAGATCGCGGGGAGCCGGCCGGCGGCGGTGCGGAAGGTGCCCGACACCCAACGACCCTGTTCCTCGTCGTAGTGGGCGCCCTCGGAGCGCGGGAAGATCTCGTACCACGCCCCGTAGAGGGCTCGCTCGCGTTCCACGAGGAGGTGGTAGGCCGGTGACGGCGACACGAGCTCACGGAGGGGGAGCAGGTGGTGCAGGCCGCGGATCTCCTCCGATGTGGCCGTGGCGAACCGCTCGATCGGGGACCGGCTCGAGTCGCTCAGCGCCTCGAGCGCCCCGTCGACCGCCGCGGTGTCGGCGCCCTGCCCGGCGACGGCCTCACGGAACCGGCGCAGCACCCGCACGCCCTCGGCGCACATGAGCTCCTCGTCGATCCCGGCCCCGATCTTGATCTCCGCATCGTGCGCCCAGGTGGCGTAGGGGTCCGACCAGCCCTCGACCCGGTAGCGCCACCAGCCGGTCCGGTCGGCGACGACCGTCGTGCTCCAGTCCGACAGGCCCGGGTTGTCGCAGTGCATCGGGAAGTAGTGGTCGACGCCGTCGGGGTCGGTCAGCACGGCGGTGGCGTTGACGGCGTCGTGGCCCTCGCGGAACACCTTGGCGCGCACCACGAACTGCTCACCGACGACGGACTTGGCCGGGAGGTCACCGTTCTGGACGAGCGGCTGCACGTCGAGGACGGGGATCCGGCCGATCCGGCGGACCCCGTCCGGGACCCCGTCCAGGGGCGGCACCGAGGACACCTCGTGCTCCGGCGCGAGGTGGCTGGCTCCCGCTTCGGTGTCGTCGACGAAGGCGTCGTCCGCGGAGGGCCCCGGTGGAGGCGCGACGGCGCTCTCGGTGGGTCGGGGGGCGGCCGCGGGCAGGGGTCCGCTGGCCGAGCGTGCACGGGACTTCTTCGAGGAGCCTGTCACGCCTCGACCGTATCGAATCGGCCGCCTACGCCGCGCGGCCAGACCACAGGAGACCCTCGTGCAACAGCACTGCAAGGACTGAAAGAACCCGACAAGCGGTCTCTGGCTCTCCCTCTATGCTGGTGGCCCGTGAAGGCCATTCGACGCTTCAGTGTCCGCACCGTCCTGCCGAACCGGATCGAGGGATTGGGCGTCCTCGCCAGCAACCTTCGCTGGTCGTGGCATCCCCCGACACGCGACCTGTTCCAGAGCATCGACCCGGAGAAGTGGGAAGCGGCCAAGCAGGACCCCGTCAAGCTGCTCTCGCGGCTCTCCGCCGACGAGCTCGCCGCCCTCGCCGCCGACGACGCATTCGTCAGCCGGGTCGTCGCCGCGAACGAGGACCTGCACCGCTACCTGACCGAGGAACGCTGGTACCAGCGCTGGAGCCGCGACCAGGAGGCCCGCGGAGTCGCGGCCCCGCAGGCCGTCGCCTACTTCAGCCCGGAGTTCGGCATCACCGCCGTCCTGCCCCAGTACTCCGGCGGCCTCGGCATCCTCGCAGGCGACCACCTCAAGACCGCCTCCGACCTCGGCATGCCGATCGTCGGCGTCGGCCTCTTCTACAAGACCGGATACTTCAAGCAGGCTCTCTCCCGCGACGGCTGGCAGCTCGAGACCTACCCGGTCCTCGACCCCGACGAGCTGCCGCTCTCCCTGCTGCGCGAGGCCGACGACACGCCGGCCGTCGTGTCGATCGACCTGCCCGGCGGCCGCGTCCTCAACGCCCACATCTGGAAGGCCCAGGTCGGCCGTGTCCCGCTGCTCCTGCTCGACTCCGATGTCCCGGGCAACGACGAGGCCGCCCGCCGCGTCACGGAGACGCTCTACGGAGGCGGCGGTGACACCCGCCTCGAGCAGGAGCTGCTCCTCGGCGTCGGCGGCGTCCGTGCGCTTCGCGTCTGGTCCAGGCTGACCGGGGCCCCGGCCCCGGAGGTCTACCACACCAACGAGGGGCACGCCGGCTTCCTCGGCGTCGAGCGGATCGCCGAGCTGGTCCGCGACGAGGGCCTCACCTTCGACGAGGCGCTCGAGGCGGTGCGCGCGGCGACGGTCTTCACGACCCACACGCCGGTCCCGGCCGGCATCGACCGGTTCCCGGCCGACAAGATCAACCTCTACTTCGGCGGGGCGCTCGAGATCCCCGGAGTCCCCGTGGGCCGGCTCCTCGCCCTCGGCGCCGAGGACTACGAGGGCGGCACGCCGGGCATCTTCAACATGGCGGTGATGGGGCTGCGGCTGGCCCAGCGGGCCAACGGCGTCTCCAGGCTGCACGGCGTGGTGAGCCGCGAGATGTTCGACGGCCTCTGGCCCGGCTTCGACGACGTCGAGGTGCCGATCACGAGCATCACCAACGGAGTTCACGCCCCGACGTGGGTGGACCGCAAGGTCTACGACGTCTCGCACAACTACCTCGGCACGGCGAACCTCGTCGATGACGACGCCTGGCACCGCATCGACGAGATCCCGCCGTCGGTGATCTGGCAGGCCAAGGCCGAGATGCGCCTGCAGCTCATCGAGGACGCCCGGCGCCGGCTGCGCTCCTCGTGGCGCAAGCGGGGAGCCACCAAGGCGGAGCTCGGCTGGGTCGACGACGTCCTCGACCCCGAGGTCCTCACGATCGGGTTCGCCCGCCGGGTGCCGACCTACAAGCGGCTTACCCTGATGCTGAGCGACCCCGACCGGCTCAAGGCGCTCCTGCTGCACCCGACCCGGCCGATCCAGCTCGTCATCGCCGGCAAGTCGCACCCCGCGGACGAGACCGGCAAGCGGCTCATCCAGCAGATGGTCCAGTTCACCGACGACCCGGAGGTGCGCCACCGGATCGTCTTCCTGCCCAACTACGACATCGCCATGGCCGAGACGCTCTACCCCGGCTGCGACGTGTGGCTCAACAACCCCCTGCGGCCCTTCGAGGCCTGCGGCACCTCCGGCATGAAGGCGGCTCTCAACGGCGGGCTCAACCTGTCGATCCTCGACGGGTGGTGGGACGAGTGGTACGACGGCCGCAACGGCTGGGCGATCCCGACGGCCGACGGCGTCGACGACCCGGACCGCCGCGACGACATCGAGGCGGCCGCGCTCTACGACCTCATCGAGAACAACGTGGTCGTGCCGTTCTACGACCGGGACGACGAAGGGCTGCCGCACACGTGGATCTCGATGATGACCCACACCCTGCAGACCCTCGGCCCCAAGGTCCTCGCCGGCCGCATGGTCAAGGAGTACACGGAGCGGCTCTACTCCCCGGCGACGGCCGCCGGGCGGGCCATGAACGGACCGGGCTGGAAGGGGGCCAAGGACCTCGCCGCCTACAAGGCGAAGGTGCGCCAGGCGTGGCCCGCCGTCGCCGTCGAGCACGTCGAGTCCTGGGGCGTCTCCGACTCGCCGCAGATCGGTGACACGCTGCACGTCAAGGCCTTCATCGACCTGGCGAGCCTCAGCCCCGACGAGGTCGAGGTGCAGCTCGTCCACGGCCGGGTCTCCGGTGACGACGAGCTCCGGGACATCCGCGTCGCCTCGCTCGGCTGGGGGCAGAGGGACGAGCAGGGCCGGGGCGTCTACACCGGCGAGATCTGCATGGAGCGCACCGGCTCGTTCGGCTACAGCATCCGCGTCGTCCCGAAGCACGAGGGCCTCGCGTCCTACGCAGAGCTGGGGCTCGCGCGAATCGCCTGAGTCCCCCCGCCCACGACAGAGGTATGCCACCCAGCTGACCCGGCTGAGCGGCATACCTCTGCCCGGCCCAGGCCGGCCAGCCCTGCTCACGCTCGCGTTGCGGCCTACTCGACGTGCGCCGGCCCGCACCCGCCATGATGAATCGTTGTGGACCACTCCCTCTTCATCGCCCTGGTCGGCGTCGCCGTCTTCGCGGTGGCCGCCGCTGCGCAGGCGGTGACGGGGTTCGGCTCGGCGCTCGTCGGGGTGCCGTTGCTCGCGGTCGTCGTCGATCCGGTCGCCGCCGTCGTGTCGGTGACGGCGGTGGCCTTCGTGATGACGCTGGGCGCCGTGCGTCGCGAGCGGTCTCACGTCGACGGAGCGGCCCTTCGCCGGTTCGCGCTGTGGGGGCTGGTCGGCCTGCCGATCGGCCTCGCCGCGCTGCGTCTGCTGCCGCCCGCGCGCCTGACCCTCGTCATGGCGGTCGTGCTGCTGGTGCTGGTCGGCCTGCTCGCGGCCGGGGTCCGGCTGCCCGCAGGGCGCCTCGCACAGCGGGTCGCGGCGGTGACGAGCGGGGCACTGCTCACGTCGACCGGGATGAACGGGCCGCCGATCGTCGTCATGTTCCAGGCCATGGGGATGACCCCGCGGCGGTTCCGGGCGACGCTGCAAGGAGTCTTCTGCATCCAGGACCTGCTGGCGGTGGTGGGGTTCGTCCTCGTCGGCAGCTTCAGCCGCACCGCCCTCCTGCTCGTGCTCGGAGGGTTGGCCGGGATGCCGCTCGGCTGGGTCGTCGGGGACCGTGCCTTCCACCTGCTCTCGCCGGTGGTGTTCCGGCGGGTCGTGCTCGGCATGCTGGTCGTGACCGCGCTCGTCGCCGGGGCGAAGGCCCTGGCCTGACCAGTGGCCGGCGCGGGCGGCGGCTCAGCGCTGGGTGACGACTCGCCACACGCGCAGCGACGCACCCGTCATCGGCGCCTCGCTGCCGGCGGGCACGGTGAGACCCGGACCGCCCGGCCGCTCCCACGCGCTGTCCCAGAGCAGCTCGTATGCCGCTGAGCCGGGGGCGCGGGGGAGCGTGACCTCGGCGGCCCAGGCCGAGCCGTTCAGCGTCAGCAGGACGGAGTCGTGGCCCAACGGGCCACCCTCGAAGAGCGCCTGCAGGACGTCCACGCTCGGGCCGTCCCAGCGGTGGCCCATCGGCTCGCCGTCACCGGCGAACCAGGCCAGGTCGGGTGAGCCGCTGGCGCCCAGGGGGCGCCCGGAGAAGAAGGATGGCTGGCGCAGCACGGGGTGCTTGGCCCTCAGCTCGATGAGGTGCCGGGTCGTGGCGAGCAGGTCCTCCTGCCACGGCTCGAGGTCCCAGTCGTACCAGCTCGTTGCATTGTCCTGGCTGTAGGGGTTGTTGTTGCCGCCCTGGCTGCGCCCGAACTCGTCGCCACCGTTGATCATCGGCACGCCGGCGGACAGGAGCAGGGTGCCGATGAGGTTGCGCATGGAGCGGCGTCGCTGAGCGGTGATCGCCGGGTCGTCGGTCGGTCCCTCGTGCCCGTGGTTCCAGGAGCGGTTGTCGTTGCTGCCGTCGGTGCCGCCGTGGCCGTTGGCCTCGTTGTGCTTCTGGTCGTAGGCGGTGAGGTCGGCGATCGTGAAGCCGTCGTGGGCGGTGACGAAGTTCATCGATGCGGTGGTCCCGCGTCCCTGCCCGTCGAAGAGGTCCTGGGAGCCGGCGA
The DNA here is from genome assembly GCA_035707905.1 of Intrasporangium sp. GTDB lineage: Bacteria > Actinomycetota > Actinomycetes > Actinomycetales > Dermatophilaceae > Intrasporangium_A. Next base: position 12,132 of record DASSTN010000278.1, on the reverse strand, counting down.
GGCGCGTGGCGAGGTCGCGCACCCCGTGTCCGACGTCGCCGGCGGTCGACGCGGCAAGGTCGCGCAGCCAGTAGGTGCGCGCGGCATCGCGGTAGCGGTCGTTCCACTCGGCGAAGGGCGGGGGGAACTGGCCGGTGCGCCAGCCGTGCATGCCGAGGTCCCACGGCTCGGCGATGAGCTTGACCTGCGACAGCACCGGGTCGGTCCGCAGCGCGACGAGGAAAGGATGGTCGGGGTCGTAGGCCTCGTCCCTGCCCCGGGCGAGCGCGACGGCGAGGTCGAACCGGAAGCCGTCGACGTGCATCTCGGTGACCCAGTAGCGCAGCGAGTCGAGGACCATTCGCGTCGTGACGGTCTGGCTGAGATCGACGGTGTTGCCACAGCCCGTCACGTCGATGTCGTGGCCCTGCTCGTCGAGCCGGTAGTAGGCCCGTTGGTCCAGCCCGCGCCAGCTGAGGGTCATGCCGTTCTGGCCCTGCTCCGCGGTGTGGTTGTAGACGACGTCGAGGATGACCTCGATGCCGGCTGCGTGGAGGATCTTCACCATGCCCTTGAACTCGTCGAGGACGCCCTGCGGGTCCCTGGTCGATGCGTAGGCGGCGTGCGGGGCGAAGAAGCCGAGCGTGTTGTAGCCCCAGTGGTTCGTGAGCCCGCGGAGCACGAGGTCCGGCTCGTGGGTGAACGCGTGGACCGGGAGCAGCTCGACGGCGGTGACGCCGAGCGAGGTGAGGTGGTCGACGAAGGCGGGATGGGCGAGGCCGGCGTACGTGCCGCGGAGCGGCTCGGGCACGCCGGGGTGGCGCGCCGTCGCGTTCTTGACGTGTACCTCATAGATGACCGAGTCGCAGAGCCGGTGACGGAGGGGAGCGTCGCCGCCCCAGTCGAACGCGTCATCCACGACGACACAGCGAGGCATGTATGCCGCTGAGTCCCGGTCGTCCCGCCGGCGCAGGTCGCCCTTGAGGTCGGCGCCCACCTGGTGGCCGTAGACGGGCGGCGCGACGGTGACCCCGCCCTCGATCGCGCGCGCGTAGGGGTCCACGAGCAGCTTGGCCGGGTTGTGGCGCAGGGCCAGCTCGGGGACCCAGGGGCCGGACGCGCGAAAGCCGTAGCGCTGCCCGGGACCGACCCGCTCGACGGTGTCGAACCAGGTGCCGTAGACCTGGTGGCGCAGCGGGACCCGACGCTCCACCTCCGTGCCGTCCGGGGCACGGTCGAACAGGCAGACCTCGACACCCTCGGCCCGGGAGGCGTGGACACTGAAGACGGCTCCGCCCGAGGTGAGGTGCACACCAGGCGGTGGCGGCACGTCGGGGGGTGTCGTCGGCATGCTCGTCAGGATAAGGCCCGGTGTGAGGTGGTCGACGGGCCCGCTGACCCGTCGCACGTCGAGTGATCCCTCAGTCCCACCCGCCCCACGTCGAGTGATCGGCTGGTCCCACCCGTCACAGGCGACCGAGCGTGACCCGGCCTGCCGCGGGTCGTTAGGTTGGACCCATGACGGATCCGACTTCGCTGCCCAACTTCCAGCCGCAGACGCCCTCGGGCGGCCCCAACGGCGCGCCCACCGGCACCCCGGTGCGTGACCGCATCGCCGCCGAGCTCGCCAAGCTCGGCATCGAGAGCACGGTCGACAACGACGGCGACCTCGAGTACGTCGTCAACGAGCAGACCCTCTTCGCCCGAGTGGCCGAGGGCGAGCTCCCGCTCGTCCGCTTCTTCGGTCAGTGGCAGCTGCAGGAGCCGGTCTCACCCGACCGCAACGAGCGTCTCGCTCGCTGCAACGACATGACCCTCCAGCTCAACCTCGTCAAGCTCTCGCTCGTCCAGGACAGCCTCGTCGTCTCCGCCGAGCAGGTCATCACGCCGCATGCGGACCTCGACATCCTCGTCCCCCTGTCGATCAACCACATCCTCCAGAGCGTCGGCTTCTTCTTCCAGACGTGGCAGCCGCCGGACGAGGTGACGGGCGGCGCGGGCTTCGCCGGCGGTGCTCCGGAAGGCGGTCAGTGATGGGCGAGTTCGTCCGGCTCGAGGTCGAGGACGGGATCGGCACGATCCGGCTCGACCGGCCGAAGATGAACGCGCTCAACGCCCAGGTCCAGGAGGAGATCCGGGCTGCGGCGCTCGAGGCTACCGAGCGGAGCGACGTCAAGGCGGTCATCGTCTATGGCGGCGAGAAGGTCTTCGCCGCCGGAGCCGACATCAAGGAGATGGTGGCCATGTCCTACACCGACATGGTCGACCGCTCCGGCCCGCTGCAGTCCTCGATCACCACGGTCGCCCGCATCCCGAAGCCCGTCATCGCCGCGATCACCGGGTACGCCCTCGGCGGGGGCTGCGAGCTCGCCCTCGCCTGTGACTTCCGGGTCGTCGCGGACGACGCGAAGCTGGGCCAGCCCGAGATCAACCTCGGCATCATCCCGGGTGCCGGTGGCACCCAGCGTCTGACCCGGCTCGTCGGGCCGGCGAAGGCCAAGGAGATCATCTTCAGCGGGCGCCACCTGGACGCCAAGGAGGCGCTCGAGATCGGGCTCGCCGACAAGGTCGTCCCCGCGGCCGACGTCTACGAGACGGCCAAGGAATGGGCACGGCAGTACGTCGACGGGCCGACCTACGCGATCCGCGCGGCCAAGGAGGCGATCGACCGCGGTCTCGAGGTCGACCTGGAGACCGGCCTCGAGCTCGAGCGGATGGCCTTCGCCGCGCTCTTCGGGACGAGGGACCGTGAGATCGGCATGACGGCGTTCGTCGAGCGGGCCAAGCCGCAGTTCGAGGGCAAGTGACGGAACCGGGTTCCGTTGCTGCTTCGGGGGATTCGCTTCCTCGGTCCCTCGCCGTCGGAGCGCCGGAGCGCCGGGAGAACCTCGACGTCCTCGTCTTCTATGTCCCGATCGGGGACACCGAAGCGGTGCTGAACGCGGTGTTCCGGGCGGGGGCCGGGGCGATCGGCGACTACCGCGACTGCGCCTTCGTCGCGCCCGGGACGGGGCAGTTCCGTCCCGTCCCAGGCGCGAACCCCGCCATCGGCGAGATCGGCAGCCTCGAGCACGTCCCCGAGAACCGGGTCGAGGTGGTGCTGCCGCGACGCCTCAGGCGGGAGGTCGTCGAGGCCCTGATCGAGGCGCACCCCTACGAGGAGCCGGCCTTCCACGTCCTTGAGACGGCCTCGACCACGCTGGCGGACTGACCCGGCGGCTCGGGTGGTGAGCGTCACGCCCTGTGGATGAGGGCGCCGAGGAGCCCCGGTGCCAAGATGGTGGGCAGTGTCGACGCCGCGCAGAGCGGCCGGCAGACCACCCACCCGCAACGGAAGAGGACGTTCACCCATGAACATCGTCGTCTGTGTCAAGTACGTGCCGGACGCCCAGGCGGAGCGCACGTTCAACGCATCGGACAACACGACGGACCGCGAGAACGTCGACGGCCTGCTCTCGGAGCTCGACGAGTACGCCGTCGAGGCCGCGCTGAAGCTGGTCGAGGCCGGCGAGGGAGAGGTGACCGTCGTCACGGTCGGCCCCGACCAGGCGGCAGATGCGATCAAGAAGGCGCTCCAGATGGGGGCCGACAAGGGCGTCCACGTCAAGGACGACGCCATCCACGGCTCCGACGCGGTCGCCACCTCGCTCGTGCTCGCCGAGGCCATCAAGAAGCTCGCCGGGGACACGCAGGCCGACCTCGTCATCACGGGCATGGCGAGCACGGACGGCACGATGGGCGTGGTCCCGACGATGCTCGCCGAGCGCCTCGGTCTGCCGGCGGTCACCTACGCCTCCGAGCTGACCGTCGAGGACGGCAAGGCGACGATCCGCCGCGACGGAGACGTCTCTACCCAGACGATCGAGGCGACCCTCCCCGCGCTCATCTCGGTCACGGACCAGATCAACGAGCCGCGCTACCCCTCCTTCAAGGGGATCATGGCCGCCAAGAAGAAGCCCGTCGAGGAGTGGACCCTCGGTGACCTCGGCATCGACGCCGGGCAGGTCGGGCTCGACGCGGCATGGACCAAGGTCGACTCCTTCGCCGCCCGGCCGCCGCGCAGCCAGGGCGAGATCGTCACCGACGAGGGTGACGGCGGCAAGAAGCTCGCCGAGTTCCTCGCGTCGCGCAAGTTCATCTGATCGACCGGCCAGCAAAGGAGATTCACGTCATGGCTGAAGTTCTCGTCCTCGTCGACCACGTCGACGGCACGATCCGCAAGACGACGTCCGAGCTGCTGACGATCGCGCGCCGCCTCGGTGAGCCGTCGGCCGTCTTCGTCGGCTCCGGCTTCGACGCCGCGAAGGAAACCCTCGCGAAGTTCGGCGCCGAGAAGGTCTACCGGGTGGAGGCACCGGAGGTGACGCAGTACCTCGTCGTGCCGCAGGCCGAGCTGCTCGCCCAGCTCGTCAACGACAAGTCGCCCGCCGCAGTCCTCGTCTCGTCCTCGACCGAGGGCAAGGAGATCGCGGCGCGCCTCGCGATCAAGACCGGCTCGGGGCTCATCACCGACGCCGTCGACGTGCAGGCCGCCGACGGAGGCGTCCGGACGACCCAGTCCGTCTTCGCGGGCTCCTACACGGTCGAGGCGACGGTGACCCAGGGCACCCCGATCATCGCCGTCAAGCCGAACTCGGCGACGCCCGAGGAGGCCCCGGCCGCGGCGGCCGACGAGGTCGTCGACTTCACCCCGTCCGAGGCAGCCAAGGGTGCGACCATCACCGACACCAAGCCGAAGGCGGCCTCCGGTCGCCCCGAGCTCACCGAGGCAGCGATCGTGGTTTCCGGCGGACGTGGCACCGGTGGTGACTTCAGCAAGGTCGAGGCCTTCGCAGACGCGCTCGGTGCCGCCGTGGGCGCGTCCCGCGCCGCCGTCGACGCCGGCTGGTACCCGCACTCCTCCCAGGTCGGCCAGACCGGCAAGCAGGTGAGCCCCCAGCTCTACGTCGCGTGCGGCATCTCGGGGGCCATCCAGCACCGGGCCGGCATGCAGACCTCGAAGACGATCATCGCGGTCAACAAGGACAACGAGGCGCCGATCTTCGAGCTCGTCGACTTCGGGGTCGTCGGCGACCTGTTCAACGTCCTGCCCCAGGCGACCGAGGCCGTCGAGGCGACCAAGGGCTGACCCTCCCACCCTGACGAGTAGAGGCCGGTCCCGTCGGGGCCGGCCTCTCGCGTCGTGGCTCAGCGAGCGACCCGGTGCCAGCTGCGGATCCGCTCCCGGTTGTGCCGATAGTCCCGGGAACCATGGCCGAAGGCCCACCACGGGCAGCGCAGCGCCTCTGACGGCAGCCGGGTGGCCCGCGCCGCCCCCTGGTGCCACTCGATGCTGCCGTCCTCTCGGATCCGCCGGATGTCGTGCCGGTGCACCCGCGTCGTCGCGAGCGTGTTGTGGACCCGGGCGGTCTCGGGCGTCAGGTCGATGCGCGCCTGCCAGGCGCGATAGGCCAGGTAGAGCGCCATGGCCAGGCACACGCCATACGTGACCTCGGGGGGCAGCGAGCCTACGTGGAGGAGCAGCCGTGCGACGAAGTAGCCGACCACGACGCTGCCGGCGGCGGCGACGGCACGGTGGGGCACCGGGGCGCGCACGACGGACGGGTCGGGGCTCATGGCCCCGATCATAGGGATCCGACCCGTGGAGGTCGGTCAGTGGCGGAGTGCCTGGGCGAGGACCTCGGCGAGGTGGTGGGCGCGGTGCCCCGCGCGGTCCAGCTCGTGGATCTGGGTGCGGCAGCTGAAGCCGTCCGCCAGGACGAGCGTCTCGGGGCTGGATCGGGCGAGCCGCGGCAGGAGGGCCTGCTCGGCGATCGCCCGACTCACCTCGAGGTGCCCGGGCTCGAAGCCGAAGTTGCCCGCGAGGCCACAGCAGCCGCTGTCCATCCTCTCCACGTCGACACCGGCATCCGCCAGGACGGCCGACTCGGCGTCCCACCCCAGCACCGCGTGCTGGTGGCAGTGGACCTGGGCCAGCGCAGCCACCCGAGCCTCCGCGTCCAGGCGCGGCGGCCGCCAGCCGGGGGTGTGCTCGTGGAGCAGCTCGGCGAGGGTCACCGTCTGGTCCCGCAGCCGCGCGACATCGGCGTCCTCGGGCAGCAGGTCGGGGCCGTCACTGCGGAAGACGGCCGTGCAGCTCGGCTCCAGCCCGACGACGAGCCCTCCCGCGCGGACGTGGGGTGCCAGCGTGCGGGCCGTACGGCGCAGCATTCGTCTCGCCATGCCGAGCTGACCCGTGGAGATCCAGGTGAGCCCGCAGCAGACCGGCTGCCGGGGGACGGTCACCTCCCAGCCCGCGGCCTCGAGCACCTCGACGGCCGCACGCCCGATCTGCGGTGCGAAGTGGTTGGTGAAGGTGTCCGGACAGAGCAGCACGGTGCCTCGTTCGCCGTGGGGCCGGTCGTCACCGCGGGCCCGCTCGTGCCGGCCCCACGCCTCCTGCAGCGTCATGGCGGCGAAGGTCGGCAGCTCACGGTCGGCGATGCCGGCGAGCCGTGTCGCGACGCGCGACACCGCACGGCGCGCCGTGAGGGCGCGAAGCGGGCGCGCGAGGTGGAGGGCCGAGACGGCACAGGCCATCGCCGGGAGCCACCCGAGGGTGTAGTCGGCCCGGGGGCGGACACGGTGCCGGTAGTGGTGCGAGAGAAACTCCGCCTTGTAGGTCGCCATGTCGACGCCGGCCGGGCAGTCGCTGCGGCACCCCTTGCACGCGAGGCACAGGTCAAGGGCGTCCCGGACGGCCGTGGAGCGCCACCCGTCGCGGATCGGGCTGTCAGGGTGCCCGTCGAGCATCTCGAAGAGGAGCCGGGCCCGGCCGCGGGTCGAGTGCTCCTCCTCACTCGTCGCCTGGTACGACGGACACATGACGCCACCCCGCGGCTGGTGCTGTCGGCACTTGCCGAAGCCGACACAGCGGGTCGCGACCCGGGTGAACGAGTCGTCGTCCTTGGGGTAGGCGAAGGCGAGCCGGCCCGGGTCCCGAGGTGCCCAGTTCGCGCCGAGGCGCAGGTTCGCATCGAGGGCGAGAGGCCGCACGAGCTTGCCCGGGCTCATCCGGTCCTGGGGGTCGAGGACCGCCTTGACCCGGGCGAAGGCCTCGAGGACGCGGGGCCCGTACATCCGCGGCAGCAGCTCGCCCCTGCTCTGCCCGTCCCCGTGCTCGCCGGACAGGGAGCCGCCGTAGGACACGACGAGGTCCGCTGCCGCCTCCATGAACTCCCGGTAGGTCCGGACCCCGTCGCTGCTCGTGAGGTCGAACGGCGTCCGGGCGTGGACGCAGCCCTGCCCGAAGTGGCCGTAGACGCTCGGGCCAGTCCGGTCGGCGTAGCCGAACCGGTCCCAGAGCCGCTCGAGGTCGCGGAGGTAGTCGCCGAGCCGGTCCGGTGCGACCGCCGAGTCCTCCCAGCCCGGCAGGTTGTCGCGGTGGCCGGGCACCCGTGCCGTGGCGGCGAGCGCCGACTCGCGGACCCGCCAGAGCATCGCCGCGTCGCGGCCGGTGACGACGCGCACGCGGTCGTCATCCGGGGAGAGGCCGACTCCGCTGAGCGCCTTGGTCGCCGCGCCGTGCGCCTCCTCGGCGGTGTCACCGCCGAACTCGACCATGAGCCAGGCCCGGCCGTGGGGCAGCTCGCCGAGGACGTCGACATTGAGGCCGGCCAGCTCGTTGTCGAGGACGAGCTTGTGGTCGAAGCCCTCGAGTCGGGTGGGGTCGTGCTCGACGAGCGGCGGCACATGGTCGGCGGCATCCGCGATGTCGTCGTAGGCGAGGACGACGAGCTCGTGCTCCGCGATGACCGGCAGGAGCTCCAGCTCGGCGCGCAGGACCGTCGCGAGGGTCGACTCGCTGCCGACGATGAGCCCGGCCACGTCGAAGTGGTGCTCCCGCAGCAGTGAGTCGAGGTTGTAGCCCGAGACCCGGCGCGGGATGTTCGGGAACTCACGCCGGACGTCGTCGCCGTACTCCTCGATGATCCGGCGCAGGCTGCGGTAGACGGCCGCGCGCCGGTCACCGTGGCGCTCGACCTCGGCGTAGGCAGCGTCACTGGTCTCGCCGCACCAGAACCGCGTCCCGTCGTAGAGGAGGACCTCGAGGCGGGAGACGTTGTCGACGGTCTTGCCGGTGCGCTGGGCGGTCGCGCCGCACGAGTTGTTGCCGATCATCCCGCCGAGGGTGCAGTTGCGGTGAGTGGCCGGCTCCGGCCCGAATCGCAGCCCGGTCGGGCGCAGCGCGTCGTTCAGGTCGTCGAGGACGATGCCGGGCTCGACGACGCAGGTGCGCTGGTCTCGGTCGGCGGACAGGAGCGCCCGGCAGTACTTCGACCAGTCGACGACGACGGCCACATTCGTGCACTGCCCGGCCAGGCTCGTGCCTCCACCCCGCGACAGAACCGGTGCCTCGTGGGTGCGGCAGACCTCGAGCGCCGCGACACCGGCCTCGACGCTGCGCGGCACCACCACCCCGATCGGTACCTGCCGGAAGTTCGAGCTGTCGGTGGAGTAGGCCGCTCGGCTGCCGGCATCGAACCGGACCTCGCCGTCGACCGCGGCCTTGAGGTCGGCCTTGAGGTCGCTCATCGGGCCACGCACCTGCTGCACGGCCGCTCGCAAAGCCATGTGAGCGGCATACCCATGATGTGGCCGCGCAAGCGGAGCCCTGGTTGGGCGCCCGCCGCGCCGGGTAGGCGACGGAGATGCAGTCGAAGGCCATCGAGGAGAGCGGCCGCACGACGCGCGTCGCGGTGCTCGCACAGGGGGACGAAGCGGAGGCCTGCGGGACGGCACGACCCGAGGCGGGCACCTGCTCGAGGGACACGTCTTCCCGACCCTGGAAGTGGTCCTCGAGGAGCCGCCGGCGACCCTCCGCAATCGGGACCATCCGGGGCTCGGGCTCGCCCTCATCGACCTCGGTGACGGCTGAGCGGGCCGAGGGCCGTCCGGGGCGCGGCCTAGAATCGAGGGCGTGACTGCCTACCTCGACCATGCGGCGACGACGCCGATGCTGCCCTCGGCGCTCGCCGCGATGACGGCGCAGCTCGCCGTCGTCGGCAACGCCTCGTCACTCCACCGGACGGGGCGGGAGGCACGCCGGGTCGTCGAGGAGTCGCGCGAGCGGATCGCCCGCGCAGTCGGGGCCCGGCCCTCGGAGGTCGTCTTCACCTCCGGCGGGACGGAGGCCGACAACCTCGCCGTCAAGGGCACCTACCGCGCCCGTCGGGAGGCGGACGGGCGGCGGGTGCGCATCCTCGTCGGTGCGACCGAGCACCACGCGGTGCTCGACAGCGTCGACTACCTCCTCGCGCACGAGGGGGCCGAGGTCAGCTGGCTGGAGCCAACCCCGGAGGGGGTCATCGAGCCGCAAACCGTCCGCGCCGCCATCGAGGCCGACCCGGCGAGCGTCGCGCTCGTCTCGGTGATGTGGGCCAACAACGAGGTGGGCGTCGTCCAGGACCTGACCGCCATCTCCGAGATCGCGCACACGCACGGCATTCCCGTGCACACCGACGCCGTCCAGGCCGTCGGGCACGTTCCGGTCGACTTCGCAGCCAGCGGCGTCGACCTCATGTCGATCACGGGACACAAGCTCGGCGGCCCGATCGGGGTCGGCGCGCTGGTCGCGCGACGCGATGCCACGCTGCTGCCCCTGACCCACGGCGGGGGCCAGGAGCGGCAGCTGCGGTCGGGCACGCTCGACGCACCCGCCATCGTCGGCTTCGCCGCGGCGGTCGAGGAGAGCGTCGCCACGATGCCCGAGGAGGCGGCGCGCGTCGCCGCGCTGCGGGACGCGATCATCATCCGGGCGCGGGAGCTCGACCCGGCGATCCGGGTCGGCGGCCGGTGGGAGCCAGGTGACACCACGCACCGGCTGCCCGGCAACGCCCACCTCATCGTCCCCGGCTGCGACGGTGACTCGCTGCTCTACCTGCTCGACGCGGCCGGAGTCTCGTGCTCGACCGGGTCTGCCTGTCAGGCCGGGGTGCCCCAGCCGAGCCACGTGCTGCTCGCGATGGGCATCCCCGAGTCCGACGCCCGTGGCGCCCTCCGCCTGACGCTCGGCCACACCTCCCGCGAGGAGGACGTCGACGCGCTCCTCGGCGCCCTGCCCGCGGCCATCGACCGGGCCCGCCGGGCGCGGGTCGCCACGGCGTCATGAGGGTCGTCGCCGCGATGAGCGGCGGCGTCGACTCCGCCGTCGCCGCTGCCCGGATGCTCGACGCCGGGCACGAGGTGGTCGGGGTGCACCTCGCGCTGTCCCAGAGCGCCGCCACGCTGCGCGAGTCCGCGCGTGGCTGCTGCACGATCGAGGATGCGGGTGACGCCCGTCGGGTCGCCGACCAGCTCGGCATCCCGTTCTACGTGTGGGACATGGCCGCGCGGTTCAAGCGGGACGTCGTCGAGGACTTCGTCGCCGAGTATGCCGCCGGGCGCACCCCCAACCCCTGCCTCCGTTGCAACGAGAAGATCAAGTTCGCCGCGCTCCTCGACAAGGCACTAGCGCTCGGCTTCGACGCGGTCGCGACCGGACACTACGCCCGGATCGTCGAGCGCCCCGACGGCACGCGCGAGCTGCACCGGGCGGTGGACCACGCGAAGGACCAGTCCTACGTGCTGGGCGTCCTCGACGCCGCTCAGCTCGCCCGAGCCTTCTTCCCCCTCGGTGACACCCCCAAGCCCCAGGTCCGGCAGGAGGCAGCCGATCGCGGCTTCTACGTCGCTCGCAAGCCGGACAGCCACGACATCTGCTTCATCCAGGACGGCGACACCCGGGGGTGGCTCGGCCGTGCCCTGGGCGAGGAGCCGGGGGAGATCGTCGACACGGATGGGACCGTCCTCGGCGAGCACCGCGGTGCCTTCGCCTACACGGTCGGGCAGCGTCGCGGTCTCGCGCTGAGCCGGCCCGCGCCGGACGGCCAGCCGCGCTACGTCGTCGAGGTGCGTGCGGAGAAGAACCAGGTCGTCGTCGGCACCGCGGACCTGCTCGGCGTCAACGCGATCACCGGTGGCCACGCGCGGTGGTGCGGCCCGGCTCCTGAGGGCCGGGTCTCCGTGGGCGCGCAGGTGCGGGCCCACGGCGAGGAGTACCCCGCCGAGGCCTGGGCCGAGGGCGACCGGGTGGAAGTGCGGCTTCACGAGCGGATCCGGGGTGTCGCGCCCGGCCAGTCCGTCGTGCTCTACGACGGGACCCGCGTCGTCGGCTCCGCCACGATCACGGCGTCCCGCCTCGACCGCGCCGGCACCGCGGCGAGTGCGGGCTAGGGGCGGCACCGATCAGCGCGGCCGGTGAGCTGGTCGGCTCACTACCCTGTTGGGCATGGCCCGCATCGAGCTCGTCGAGCACACCGTCACCGCCCACGTCCCCGAGCTGGCGAACCCGGAGAACCGGATCGCGGTACCCCTCAGCATCCGGGTCGACCCACTCACGGGGCGGACCTCCCGGATCGTGACGGGCACCAAGCTGGCGCCGAGCGAGCGACCCGACCTGACCGAGCTGACCGCAAAGCCGTCCTTCTGCCCCTTCTGCGCCGACTGGATCGAGAGCGTGACCGGCACCTTCGGCCCGGAGATCACCGACGAGGGCCGGATCCGGCGGGGGAGCGCGGTCATCGTCCCGAACGTCATGGCCTACTCCGAGTACTCCTCGGTCGGGCTCTACGACACCGAGCGCCACTTCATCGACCTGCCTGACCTCTCGCCCGCGCTCGTGAGCGACCTGCTCGCCGCCTTCGTCGAGTACACCCGGGGCGTCGACCGGATCAGGCCGATGTGGTCGTCGGTCAACGCGAACTACCTGCCCCCGAGCGGGAGCTCGATCGTGCACCCTCACGCCCAGTCCGCCCACGACGACATCGGCACGACCTTCCAGCGACTCCTCCGCGAGCGTTCGGACGCCTGGGGCGGTGAGCGGTCCTACTGGGAGGAGCTCGTCGAGACCGAGGAGGGCGGGCCACGCTGGGTCGGCAGCCGCGGCAGGGTCGCGTTCCTCACACCGTTCGCACCGATCGGCTTCCACGAGGTCTGGGCGATCGTGGACGGGTGTCGAGACATCGAGGAGCTCACGACACGGGACTGTGAAGACCTTGGTACGGGCATGGCCCAGGTCTTCGGCGCCTACCACGACCTCAACCTGACCTCGTTCAACTGGGCGCTCTACGGCGG
>DASSTN010000277.1:0-5956 GCA_035707905.1 Intrasporangium sp. | reverse complement strand
CAGCCGCCCCTGGAGGTCGGTGATGACCAGGCCCTCGGACACCGCGTGGAGGACCGCGTCGTAGTACTCGTACATCTCCCGCAGCTGTCGCTCGCCGAGGCCGTGCGTCTGGCGGCGCACGCGGCGGGCGATGAGCGCCATACCGATCCCGGTCAGGGCCGCCGCCGCGAGCCCGGCGAGGAGGATCGGCGGGAGCTGCTCGCGGACCCGTTCGCCCACCGCCGATTTCCGGATGCCCACCGCGACGAGGGCGACGACCTGGCTGTCGGCCGGCCGGGTGGTGTCCTCCACCGGCAGGACGACCCGCGTCGACGGGCCGAGGGTGCCTGTGTAGTCCTCGACGACCCTCCCTCCAGCAGCCGCCGCGTCGATGTGTCCGATGAACGTCCGGCCGATCTGCGCCGGGTCGGGATGCGTGAAGCGGGTCCCGGCACGGCTCATGATCACGACGAAGTCGGTGCCCGACTCGCGCTGCACCCGGGACGCATAGGGCTGCAGCTCCGCGGACGGGTTCGGTCCCTCGACGGCGCGCACGACGAGCGGTGTCGCTGCGACGGTCTCGGCCACCCCCGTCGCCCGCGCCACCGCCTCCTGGTCACCCGCCCGCTGCGCCTGCAGGAACGCGCCCACGAGCCCGGCGGCCACGACGAGGATCGCGATGCCGACCTGCAGGGCGAAGGTCTGCGCCGCGACGCTCCACCGTCGGGGCGAGAACTCAATGGACACAAAGGTGACCCTAGTCACGCCGGCCGGGAGCCTCGACACATCGAGTCCATCCCCTCACCTGCCAATGGAGGCCCCCGTGAGTCACCATACCGACGGCGTCACCGACGCCCGAGAGCCCGACCGCCGACAGCCCGACGGCCGACAGCCCGACGGCCGACAGCCTGACCCCTCGGCTGACGCGCCCAAGCGCGACCGCACCCACTTCCTCTACATCGCCGTCGTCGCGGCGATGGTCCTCGGTGCCCTGGTCGGCTGGATCTGGCCCGACGTCGGCAAGGAGCTGAAGCCGCTCGGCACCGCCTTCGTCAACCTCATCAAGATGATGATCACGCCGATCATCTTCTGCACGATCGTCCTCGGCATCGGCTCGGTCCGGAAGGCGGCGCAGGTCGGCAAGGTCGGCGGCCTCGCCCTCGGCTACTTCCTCGTCATGTCGACGGTCGCCCTGGCGATCGGCCTCGTCGTGGGCAACATCGTGCAGCCCGGCGCCGGCCTCCACCTGACGAGCGACATCGCCGCCGCCGGTCAGAAGCAGGCGAGCGGAAGCGCCGAGAGCACCGTGGACTTCCTCCTCGGCCTCGTCCCCGACACTCTCGTCTCGGCCCTGACGTCCGGCGACGTCCTGCAGGCCCTCCTGGTCGCGCTCCTCGTCGGCTTCGCCCTGCAGAAGCTCGGCCGCGCCGGCGAGCCGATCCTGGCCGGCATCAAGCACGTCGAGCGGCTCGTCTTCCGCCTCATGGCGATGATCATGTGGATCGCCCCGATCGGCGCGTTCGGCGCGATGGCCGCCGTCGTCGGCGCGACCGGGCTCGAGGCGCTCAAGAGCCTCTTCCTCATCATGGTCGCCTTCTACGCCACCTGCGCGATCTTCGTCTTCCTCGTCCTCGGGACCGTGCTGCGCGTCGTCACCGGCTTCGGGGTGTGGGCGTTGCTGCGCTACCTGGCCCGCGAGTTCCTCCTCATCCTGTCGACCTCGTCGTCCGAGTCCGCGCTGCCGCGCCTCATCGCCAAGATGGAGCACCTCGGCGTCTCGCGGCCCGTCGTCGGCATCACCGTCCCGACCGGCTACTCCTTCAACCTCGACGGCACCGCCATCTACCTGACCATGGCGAGCCTCTTCATCGCCGAGGCGATGGACAAGCCGTTCAGCATCGGCCAGCAGATCGGCCTGCTCGTCTTCATGGTCATCGCCTCGAAGGGCGCCGCGGGCGTCACCGGTGCCGGCCTCGCGACCCTCGCGGGCGGCCTCCAGTCGCACCGCCCCGACCTGGTCGACGGCGTGGGCTTCATCGTCGGCATCGACCGGATGATGAGCGAGGCGCGGGCGCTGACGAACTTCGCCGGCAACGCCATCGCGACCGTCATCATCGGGACCTGGACCGGGCAGATCGACCGCGTCCAGGCCACCCAGGTCCTCGCCGGAGCCCGGCCCTTCGACGAGGCCATGCTGGTCGACGCCGAGCACGAGCCGACCGTCCAGCACGAGCCGCTGAGCGGACGCGCGTCGGTCCCCGTCGCGGCCCAGTAGGCAATCGAATCCGCGTGGGCCGGCTCCCTTCTGGGGGCCGGCCCACGCGCGTCCCGACGTGGTTCGCGAGCAACGAGCAGAGGTATGCCGCTGAGCTCCGTTCCGTCCCAAGCGTCCTCCCGCTCCTGCCGTTCAATTTGCCCACACCGGCGTGTCTGCAGCATGGTTGACCCCCGAAACAGCTGATACGTAACGAACAGGAGCTGACGGCGCGACGATCGCGCCGCCGTGACACATGCAGCAGAAGTCGAGCACGACCGCCGTCAGTGGGACCCCCTCAGCCGAGGAACGCCGCACCCTGCGGCGCCAGGCCGCGAGCCTCGGCCGCGATGCGGGGACAGGCCGCGTCAACGCCTTCCACCCCGCCCTCGAGCCGCCCAGCCTGCCCGAGCGCGGCGGCCGGCAAGCCGCCCTCGACCGGGTCGTCTTCGGGATCACCGCGGCCCTCGCCATCGGCTTCGTCGTCTGGGGCGGGGTCGCGACCGAGCACCTGCGCGACGTGACCGGCTCCGGCCTCGACTTCGTGGTGCACAACATGGGCTGGTTCTTCGCCCTGACCGCCTCGGCCTTCGTGCTCTTCGTCGTGTGGCTCGCGTTCGGCAAGTACGGCCGCATCCCGCTGGGCCGCGACGGTGAGGCGCCGGAGTTCCGGACCAGCTCGTGGATCGCCATGATGTTCTCGGCCGGTATGGGCATCGGCCTCATGTTCTTCGGCGTCACCGAGCCGCTCACCCACTACGTCACCCCGCCACCGGGCACCGGCGAGCCGGGCAACCCGGCCGCGGTCCGCACCGCGATGGCGACGACGATGTTCCACTGGGGCCTGCACCCCTGGGCGATCTATGCGGTCGTCGGTCTCGCCATCGCCTACGGCGTGTTCCGCAAGGGCCGCACGCTGCAGATCAGCTCGGCGTTCGCGCCCCTGCTCGGCCGGCATGCCACCGGACCGGCGGGCCGGGCGATCGACGTCTTCGCCATCTTCGCCACCCTCTTCGGCTCGGCGACCTCGCTCGGGCTCGGCGCCCTGCAGATCGGCTCGGGCGTGCAGATCGTCTCGGGGGTCGGCAAGGTCGGCAACACGCTGCTCGTCGGCATCATCGTCGTGCTGACGATCTGCTTCATCCTCTCCGCCGTGTCCGGTGTGGCCCGCGGCATCCAGTGGCTCTCGAACATCAACATGGTGCTCGCCGTCGGGCTCGCCCTGTTCGTCTTCGTCGTCGGGCCCACTGTCTTCATCCTCAACCTGCTGCCGACGACGATCGGGACCTACCTGCAGGACTTCGCGATGATGTCGGCCCGTACCGACGGGGCGGGCGGTCCGGCGATGCGGGAGTGGCTCCAGGGCTGGACCATCTTCTACTGGGCCTGGTGGGTCAGCTGGACCCCCTTCGTCGGCATGTTCATCGCCCGCATCTCGCGTGGCCGCACGATCCGGCAGTTCGTCGTCGGGGTGCTCCTCGTGCCGACCGTCGTCTCCCTCGTCTGGTTCGCCATCTTCGGCGGGACGGCGATCATGATGCAGCGGAACGGCACCGACCTCGCCGCCGCGTCCAGCTCCGAGAGCGCGCTCTTCGAGATGCTCGGCAACCTTCCCTGGACGACCCTGACGACCGTCATCGTCGTCGTCCTCGTCGCGATCTTCTTCATCTCGGGTGCCGACTCGGCGTCCATGGTCATGGGCACGCTCTCCGAGCGCGGGACGCTGCGCCCGTCCCGCCCGATCGTCATCTTCTGGGGGGCTGCCACGGGCGCCGTGGCTGCGGTGATGCTGCTCATCGGCGGCGAGGACGCCCTCTCCGGCCTGCAGAACGTCACCATCATCGCCGCGCTGCCGTTCCTCTTCATCATGGTCGGGCTCGCCGTCGCTCTCGTCCGCGACCTCTCCCGCGACCCCATGGTCGTCCGCCGCCAGTACGCGGTCGCCGCGGTCGAGCATGCCGTCGTCGCCGGGGTGACCGAGCACGGGGACGACTTCGCGCTGTCCTTCGAGGAGACGCCGCCCGGTGAAGGCGTCGGCGAGCTCGTACCGACGGAGGACATCGAGCTTGCCGCCGAGGCCCCCGAGGACGTCGTCGTCGCACCGCCGGGAACCGCTCCCGCCTGAGCGCTGGCCAAGTGGCCGCATGCGCGTCCCGAGCACGACTCCGTATGCCGCTCAGCGGGCGCGTGCGCGTCGGTTGCCCTCGCGCACGGCACCGGTCTGTCACGACAAATCGTCAAACATGGGGGCTCGTCCTGAGACGAGTCTGCCAAACACATGGGATTTTCCTGTCCCGCAACGGGATTCGCCATCCGCCCCTAGGGTTCGTCGTTGGAGTACCTCCGTGCTGGCCCCGGCGCCGCGCGACCAGACCCAGGTGCACCGAGCCCCTCGAGGAGCTCGGGGGGCAGGTCGTCCCATGGAGTAAGCATGACGCGTTCACTACGGCTGCGAGTCCTTCTCGCAGCCCTGGCCGCCATCGCGGCGGCCATCGGCCTCACGGCCGCTTCACCCACGTCCGCGAGAGCCCAGACGGGCGCGACGTGGACGGTCCAGGTCGGCTCGGAGTCGCCGAACCACAGCCTGCAGGGCATGAACTTCGGCCCTGACGAGGTCTGGATCAACGTCGGGGACACGGTCCACTGGGTCGCGAAGTCCATGGAGATCCACACCGTCTCCTTCGTCAACGCCGAGCACCCGCTGGCCGACTTCTTCCCCGGCACACCGCAGTTCGCCTACGAGGCCTTCGCGACGCCGGAGAGCACGATCAGCGCGCCGGGGGAGTTCCGCAACTCCGGCATCATGGCGACGATGCCGATCGATACCCTCCCGGCGCCCACGGTGACCTCCTACCACCTGACCTTCACCGGGCCCGGTGACTACACGTACTACTGCTACGTGCACGGAGCGATGATGAGGGGCGAGGTGCACGTGCGCCCGGCCGGCACGCCATACCCGCACACCCAGCAGTGGTACACGGCGCAGGCCTCCAAGGACCGCGCCGCCGTGATCGCCGACCTCGAGCGGCTCCGGTCCCGGGTGCAGTCGGCCGCGTCCGCACACCACGTCTTCGTCGGCGCCTCCGACGACATGGGCTTCGTGATGAGGTTCATCCGTGAGACCGTGACCGTCCACGTCGGTGAGTCGGTGACCTTCGACCTGGGCCGCAATGCCGTCCCGGTGCCGCACACCGTGACCTTCGGTCCGGATCCGGCAAACCCGTTCCCGCCGGTCGGCGACCCGACCCACTACGCAGGCGGCACTCTGAGCTCCGGGGTGCTCCTGCCGCCGGCGACGTTCAAGGTCACCTTCACCAAGGCCGGTACCTACGACTACAGGTGCCTGCTCCATGACGACATGGGCATGGTCGGCACGGTCAACGTCGTCTCCTAGGCAGAGGTGAACTGATCGAGGAGGGTCGGGTGGACCTCGGCGATGACGCCGTAAGCCGTCGCCGGGGCCACGTCGACCGCCTCATAGTGCTGGCGGCCGGCTCCGGTCGTCAGCACGAGGGTGGCCACTCCGGCGCGCCGCTGGAAGAAGCTCTGGCGGATCGTCCACCCGACGATGCCGTCGCGCTGGAGGACCACCCGGTCCCGGTCGAGGGCGCCTGAGCGGACCACGACGTGACGGTCGGTCACGCGGTGGCCGAGAGCGGCATACCGGCTCCGTGCGAGGGCCCAGCCGACCGCGAGGAGGGCGGCAGCGACGACGAACCATCC
>DASSTN010000276.1:0-6380 GCA_035707905.1 Intrasporangium sp. | reverse complement strand
CCCGCGGGAAGACGATGCGCACGGCGTCCGCGCTGGCCTCGCCGCGGGAGCCGGGGTCGTTGCAGACGACGTCGCCGTCCGGGGTCAGCCCGATGACGGTCAGGAGGTGACCCTCGGTGCGGTACACCGCGCCGGGCAGGTCCTCCGGGGTGAACCGGACCGACACCGCGAGGGGCACTCCCGCGCGCAGGAACTGCTCCGCCTCCCCGATGCCACGCAGCCGGGTCACGTAGCCGCGCAGCCCGCGCTCAGCGGCATACGCGACGTTGAACGCCCAGTTCCCGGCGCCGCCGTACGCGTCGTCGAACACGGACCGCACCGCATGGACGACTTCCGGGTCGGTGTCGTGGCCGACCCAGGCCGTCTCGTCGGGGCTCGGCGTGCGACCCCAGTAGCCGAGCAGCATCGTCGTCGCGGTCGGTGAGCACCAGGAGCCGCCCCCGCCGTCCCAGTGTGCGAAGGTGCCGGCGTGGCGACGCTGTGACAGGGGCGGCACGCCGAGCTCGGTCGCCGTCGCGGCTCCCGGGCAGATGTCCTCCCCGAACGGGTCGGGCGCGCTGACGAGAGCCGCCACGAGCCGGACGTCCGGCCACTCCTCGGATCGCCGAGTGTGGGCGGTGACCCGAAGCTGGAACTGCCGGAAGGGTTTCCGGGCGATGAAGGTGTCGGTGTCGACCCGCCCCTCCGGCAGGTCCTGCCCGGTCCGACTCGTCCGGCGAACCGGCGAGCCGGCCTCGGGGTCCCCCGCCGACCACGTCGCCAGGGTGAACCACCGTGACCACCCCTCGTCCCCGAGGACCCGGCCCTCGATGACGAGCCAGGCGCAGAGCGGTGTCTCCGCGTTCCACGATGCGATGAGCTCGGTTGCCGCGAAAGGCGACTCGGTCACGGGCGAGGTCCATACCCGGCTCGCGACCGGCGCACCGTCGACCTCGTTGGTGGGAGGCTGCGGGACCCAGCCCTCCGGGGGCTCCCAGATCCACAAGCGGGGACGCGTCACGGGCACAGGATGCCATGGCGACGCCGGTGGCGTCGCGGGGAATCCCAGGGGATGGGCGGGCTCACCGGGCCAGCCGGTGCAGCTCGACGTCGACGAGCGCGCCGGCCGCCACGACCGCGGTCAGGTAGGTGCAGTACGGCTGCCGCCGCCGGTCCGTCGGCGAACCCGGGTTGAGCAGCCGCAGGCCGGCGGGCGTCGTCGTGTCCCAGGGGATGTGGCTGTGCCCGAAGACGAGCACGTCGGCGTCGGGGAACGCTGTGTCACAGCGCTTCTCGCGCCCCGCGGCCGGGCCCGTCTCGTGCACGACCGCGAGACGCAGACCGGCCAGCTCGTCGCGGGCGACCTCCGGCAGACGGGCGCGCAGGGCCGGGCCGTCGTTGTTGCCCCAGACCCCGATGAGCCTGCGTGACCTCGCCTCGAGCTCGTCCAGGAGCGCCACGTCGACCCAGTCCCCCGCGTGCACGACGACGTCGGCCTCCTCGATGGCGTCCCACAGCTGCCCGGGCAGGTCCTTGGCGCGCTTGGGCACATGGGTGTCCGAGACGATGACGAGCCGTATGCCGCTCACGCCGCCACGCTAGCCCGCCCCTCTCGGACGGCACGGGTAAGCGGCAGCGAGCTCAGCGGCATACGCGCGGCAACGGGAAGGGCCCCGAGCGATCGCCAGCGCGAGTCGCCCGGGGCCCCAAGGGAATCGGTCAGGCCTTGGTCACGAGGCTCCGTAGCACGTACTGCAGGATGCCGCCGTTGCGGTAGTAGTCGGCCTCACCGGGGGTGTCGATCCGGACGACCGCATCGAAGGACACAGGACTCGACTCCGATCCTTCCCTCGTCGCGGTCACGCGGACGGTGCGCGGTGTGGTGCCCTCGTTGAGCGCCGTGATGCCGCTGATCGAGAACGTCTCCGTGCCGTCGAGGCCGAGCGAGTCCGCGCTCTCCCCCGCCGGGAACTGCAGCGGGATGACGCCCATGCCGATGAGGTTGGACCGGTGGATCCGCTCGTAGCTCTCGGCGATGACGGCCTTGACGCCCAGCAGCGTCGTGCCCTTGGCCGCCCAGTCACGCGAGGACCCGGAGCCGTACTCCTTGCCGGCGAGGACGACGAGCGGCACACCCGCGGCCTGGTAGGCCATCGACGCGTCGTAGATCGTCGTCTGCTCGCCACTGTCCAGGAAGTTGCGCGTGAAGCCGCCCTCGACGCCGTCGAGGAGCTGGTTCTTGAGGCGGATGTTGGCGAAGGTGCCGCGGATCATCACCTCGTGGTTGCCACGACGGGAGCCGTAGGAGTTGAAGTCCTTGCGCTCGACGCCGTGCTCGGCGAGGTACTTTCCGGCGGGGCTGTCGGCCTTGATGGAACCGGCCGGGCTGATGTGGTCGGTCGTGACCGAGTCGCCGAGCTTGGCGAGCACGCGGGCGCCCTCGATGTCGCTGACCGGAGCCGGGTCCATCGTCATGCCCTCGAAGTACGGCGGCTTGCGGACGTAGGTCGACTCGCCGTCCCACTCGAAGGTGTCACCCTGCGGCGTCGGCAGCCACTGCCAGCGCTCGTCACCGGCGAACACGTCGGCGTAGTCCTCGCTGAACATCTCCTTGCTGATGCTCTGGGCGATGGTCCGCTCCACGTCCTCGGGCAACGGCCAGATGTCGCGCAGGAAGACGTCGTTGCCCTCGGTGTCCTTGCCGAGCGCGTCGTTCTCGAAGTCGAAGTCCATCGTCCCGGCCAGGGCGTAGGCGATGACGAGCGGCGGGCTCGCCAGGTAGTTCATCTTGACGTCGGGGTTGATCCGGCCCTCGAAGTTCCGGTTGCCGGAGAGGACCGAGACGACCGCGAGGTCACCGTCGTTCACCGCCTGCGAGACCTCCTCGATGATCGGCCCGGAGTTGCCGATGCACGTGGTGCAGCCGTAGCCGACGAGGTGGAAGCCGAGCTTCTCGAGGTAGGGCCACATGCCGGCCTTCTCGTAGTAGCCCGTGACGACCTTGGAGCCCGGAGCCATCGAGGTCTTGACCCAAGGCGCCACGGTGAGCCCCTTCTCGACGGCGTTCTTCGCGAGCATCGCGGCGGCCATCATGACCGACGGGTTCGACGTGTTGGTGCAGCTCGTGATCGAGGCGATCGCGACGTGACCGTGGTCGATGGTCACGTCCTGGCCCGCGATCGTGACGGGGACGGGGTTGCTGGCCCGCCCGTTGTCGGCGGCCGGCGACCGGGTCGGCTTGCCGGCCTCCTCCGAGACCTGGTCGGCGTCGTAGGTCGGCGCGTCGGACGCCGGGAAGGTGGCCATCAGCTCCTGGTCGAGCGAGCTCTTCTCGATCGAGTTGCCCTGCACGACGTAGTTCTTCAGGTCGTTGTGGAACTGCTCCTTGGCCCGGGAGAGCTCGATGCGGTCCTGCGGGCGCTTCGGCCCGGCGATCGAGGGCACGACCGTCGAGAGGTCGAGCTCGAGCCGCTCCGAGTAGCGCGCCTCGCGGGACGGGTCGAGCCACATCCCCTGCTCCTTGGCATAGGCCTCGACGAGGGCGACCTGCTCGTCCGAGCGCCCGGTCAGGCGCAGGTAGTCGAGCGTCACGTCGTCGATCGGGAAGATCGCGCACGTCGAGCCGAACTCGGGGCTCATGTTGCCGATCGTCGCGCGGTTCGCCAGCGGCACCTGGGCGACGCCCTCGCCGTAGAACTCGACGAACTTGCCGACGACGCCGTGCTCGCGGAGCATCTCGGTGATGGTGAGGACGACGTCGGTCGCCGTCGCGCCCGAGGGGATCGAGCCGGACAGCTTGAAGCCGACGACGCGCGGGATGAGCATCGAGACGGGCTGGCCGAGCATGGCCGCCTCGGCCTCGATCCCGCCGACGCCCCAGCCGAGCACGCCGAGCCCGTTGACCATCGTCGTGTGCGAGTCGGTGCCGACGCAGGTGTCGGGGTAGGCCTGAACCGCGCCGCCCTCGCCCTCGCGGGTCATGACGGTGCGGGCCAGGTGCTCGATGTTGACCTGGTGGACGATGCCCGTGCCCGGCGGGACGACCTTGAAGTCGTCGAACGCCGTCTGGCCCCAGCGGAGGAACTGGTAGCGCTCGCGGTTGCGCTCGTACTCGATCTCGACGTTCTTGGCGAACGCGTCCGGGCGGCCGAAGACGTCGATGATGACGGAGTGGTCGATGACGAGCTCGGCCGGGGCGAGGGGGTTGATCTTCTTCGCGTCGCCGCCGAGGTCGGCCATCGCCTCGCGCATCGTGGCGAGGTCGACGATGCACGGCACGCCGGTGAAGTCCTGCATGATGACGCGGGCCGGGGTGAACTGGATCTCGGTGTCCGGCTCGGCGTTCTCGTCCCAGGAGCCGATGGCCCGGATGTGGTCGGCGGTGATGTTCGCGCCGTCCTCGGTCCGGAGCAGGTTCTCGAGGAGGACCTTGAGGCTGTACGGGAGCGTCTCCTGCCCCTCGACGCCCGCGAGGCGGAAGATCTCGTAGGACCTGTCCCCGACCTCGAGCGTCCCCTTGGTCTTGAAGCTGTCAACACTGCCCACGTCGGGCTCCTTCCAGCGTCAGGATCGATTTATCTTGATATCAAGATATCTAACCACACGGCCCTGCGCTTGTCAGCCCGGGGCCGCTGCGCGTCCTGGGTCCAGCAGGTATGCCGCTCACCCACCGCGCTCGCGGCGCTGCCTCAGGCTGGCGCGAGGGCGCGCCGCAGGCCGGGGTCCATGTCGGCCTTGGTGCCGGTCTCGGAGTCGACCCAGACGTAGGTGATGACGCAGGTGGCGGTGAGGATCGGGTCGTCGCCGGCACGCCAGATCTCGTGGCACAGCGTGAACGACGACGCACCGACGCTCGCCACGGAGACGCGGATCTCGGCACGGTCGAGCGGCTGCAGGCTCGCCACCCAGTCGATCTCGGCATGGCGGACCAGGGCGTTGGCCCGCTCCTGGGCGAAGCGGTACGGGCCGAAGCCGACGCTGTCCAGGAAGGCCCACTTCGCGTCCTCGCACCACGTCAGGTAGTGCGAGTTGAAGACCACTCCGGCCATGTCGATCTCGGAGAACTTGACCGCGACGGGATAGCTGAACGACACGTCGGTGTCCTCTCGACGACGAGGTGGGGCCTGCGCACAGGAACGTACCAGCCCCCGGACCGCTGCTACTCGACCGGTTCCAGCACGGCGATGCACTCGACGTGGTGTGTCATGGGGAACGCGTCCCACGCCTCGAGGTGCGCCATCCGGTAGCCGTGTCCGGCGAAGGCCTTGACGTCACGGGCCAGGGCGGCCGGGTCGCACGCCACGTAGACGACGCGGCGCGGAGCCATGGCGGCGAGCGAGGCGACGACCTCCTTGCCGGCGCCGGTCCGTGGCGGGTCGAGCACCGCGAGGTCGGCCCTGATGCCCTGCGCGACGAGCGAGGCGAGCTCACGGTCGACGCGGTTGGCCCGCCACTCGACGGCCGGCACGGCGGCGCAGTTCTCGGCCCCGTTCAGGACCGCGCGCTCGTCCCCCTCGATGCCGAGGACGGCACCCTCAGGGCCGACGAGCTCGCCGAGCCGCACCGTGAACAGGCCGGAGCCGGCGTAGAGGTCGAGCACGTGGTCGCCCGGACGCGGGTCGAGGTGGGCGACCACGCTCGTGAGGAACGTCGTCGCCGCCCCGGGATGGACCTGCCAGAAGCCGCGGGCCGCGACGACGTACTCGCCCACCCAGTCGCCGTCGCGCGCCAGCTCGCCGACGAGGCCGCCATCCGCTCTCGAGTCGTTCACCCCGAGGGGCACCAGCACCGGCTCGTCGGGGTGGGCGGCGTCGACGACGTCGACCGCCTCGACGCCTGTCCAGTCGGTGTCGAGGACGCCGGAGGCGATGACGCCCTCGGTCGCGATGAGGCAGTCGTCGATCGGCACCACCCGCCGCGACCGGTACTCCCTCAGGCCCGCCCGCCCGGAGTCGTCCACGGCGAACTCGACCCGGGTTCGCCAGCGGAGGCCGTCGTGGTCACCGGGGACGGGGCGCACCTCGACGTCGACGTCGAGGCCCGCGATCCGGGTGAACTGCTCGCGGACGACCGCCGCCTTGAGCTCGCGCTGGTGCGGCACATCCACGTGCTGGAAGTCGCAGCCGCCGCACTGACCGGGGACGGCGTACGGGCACGGCCGCTCGACCCGGTGTGGCGAGGCGACGAGCACCTCGACCGCGTCGGCCCGGACGAAGCGGTCGCCGACCCGGCCCTCGGTCACCCTGGCCCTGACGCGCTCCCCGGGGAGGGTGTGTCGGACGAAGACGACCTGGCCCTCGTGCCGGGCCACACAGTGGCCGCCGTGGGCGATGGGGCCGACCTCGAGCTCCCACTCCGAGCCGACGAGCGACGGCGCGTCCCCTTCCCGGGGGCGGGGGCGC
>DASSTN010000275.1:0-2334 GCA_035707905.1 Intrasporangium sp. | reverse complement strand
ACGCTCGGGCGGGGTCGAGGCGCCTCAGCCATTCGTCACCTCGACGAGGGGGAGAGTGAAGGCGCCTGACTGGATCCCCGCCACGTCGACCGCGACGAAACGGAAGCCGGCGTCGATTCCCGCCTGCTGCAAGGCGATTCGCGTGTCGTGCCCCATCGCCCGTGCGATCTCGCCCTCGGGCAGCTCGATCCGTGCGACCTCCCCGTGGTGCCGCACCCGGCAGTCGGGGAAGCCGAGCGCGCGGATGTCGCGCTCCACGGACTCGACCTGGCGCAGCTTCTCGGGGTCCACTTCGGAGAAGTGGGGGATCCGCGAGGCGAGGCAGGGCGCGGCGGGCTTGTCGGCGTTCGGCAGGCCGAGGGCCCGGGCCAAGGCGCGGACGTCGGCCTTCGTCAGATTGGCGTCGGCGAGGGGGCGCAGGACGGCGTGGTTCGTCGCGGCCCGTGATCCGGGGCGGTCCGGTCGCCTTGCGTCGTCGGCGTTCTCGCCGTAGGCGACGGCCGTCAGGCCATGGACACCCGCCACCTCGTCGGAGATGCGGGTGAAGAGCTCGTCCTTGCAGTGGAAGCACCGGTCGGGGCCGTTGGCCCGGTAGAGCGGGTTGTCACCCTCGTGGGTCGCGACCTCGACGACCGGTGCGCCGATGGCTGCGGCCACCGCACGGGCCGCCGTCAGCTCGTCGGCCGCGAGGCTGGGGGAGACGCCGATGACGGCGATGACCCGGGCCGCCCCGAGGTGGCGCACGGCCAGGGCGAGGAGCAGGCCGGAGTCCACGCCGCCGGAGAACGCGACGCCGAGCCGCCCGTCGGGTACGGACTCGTGGAGCAACCGGCCGACCTCGTCGTCGAGCCGAGCGAGGTCAGGTGGCAGAGCCGTCGTCATGGCCCCAGTCTCACGCATGGCGCCCCGCACTCTCGATCGAGACTGCCGCACTGTCGATTGGAAGAAGCGCACTCTCGATTGGGAGAAGCGCACTCTCGATCGAGACTGCCGCACTGTCGATCGGATCGGGCATCGGTCGCACGCCGCCGCTCAGGCCGTCTGCACCTCGGACTTGTCCTGCGCCCACAATGTGTGGAAGACACCCTCCATGTCCGTGCGCCGGTAGGTGTGCGCGCCGAAGTTGTCCCGCAGGCCCTGGACGAGCGCCGCCGGGAGACGCTCGGCGCGCACGGTGTCGTAGTAGGCGAGGGCGCTCGAGAAGCCCGGCACCGGAACCCCGGCGGCCGTCGCCCCGGCGATGACCCGCCGCCAAGCGTCCTGCCGCTCCGCCAGTCCCTGCTTGATGCTCGGTGCGACGAGGAGCGTGGCCAGGCGGTGCGCGGCATACTCCTCGCTGATCTGCTTGAGCAGGCGGGCCCGGATGATGCAGCCGGCCCGCCAGATCCGCGCCACCGTCGCGATGTCGACGTCCCAGTCGTACTCCTCGCTGGCCCGGCGGATCTCCTCGAGCCCCTGGGCGTAGGCCACGACCTTCGAGGCCCAGAGCGCCTGGCGGACGTCGTCGACGAGCTGCTGCCGCTCGGCGTCGAGCCGCCGCCCGGGGCCGCTCAGCTCGCCCCGGCAGGCCTCCCGGATCGCGACGTCACCGGACGCGGACCGGGCGAAGACCGCCTCCGCGATCGCCGACAACGGCACGCCCATCTCGAGCGCGGTCTGGACCGTCCAGCGGCCGGTGCCCTTCTGCTCTGCCTGGTCGACGATGACCTCGACGAGCGGCTTGCCGGTGCGGGCGTCGACCTGGGCCAGCACCTCGGCGGTCAGCTCGACGAGGAACGAGTCGAGCTCGCCGGTGTTCCAGTCGCGGAAGACGTCGGAGATCTCCGCCGCCGAGAGCCCCGCAGCCGACAGGACGTCGTAGGCCTCGGCGATGAACTGCATGTCGGCGTACTCGATGCCGTTGTGCACCATCTTGACGAAGTGGCCCGCTCCGTCCGGTCCCATCCAGGCGCAGCAGGGCTCGCCGTCCACGTGCGCGGAGATCGTCTCGAGGATCGGGCCGAGAGCGGCATACGACTCCTTGGACCCGCCGGGCATGATCGACGGGCCCTCGAGCGCGCCGACCTCACCGCCGGAGATGCCGGTCCCGACGAAGTGGAGGCCGTGCTCGCGCAGCCTCTCCTCGCGCTTGCGGGTGTCGAGGAAGTGCGCGTTGCCGCCGTCGACGACGATGTCGCCCTCCTCGAGCAGCGGGACGAGCTCGTCGATGACCGCGTCGGTGGGTGCACCCGCCTTGACCATGATGATGATCCGCCGTGGCCGCTCGAGCGACGCGACGAAGTCGGCCGTCGACTCCGACGGGACGAAGTCGCCCTCCGAGCCGTGCTCCGCCAT
>DASSTN010000274.1:0-17544 GCA_035707905.1 Intrasporangium sp. | reverse complement strand
CGCCGTGACGATGACGAGCTGGTCGGCGTTCGCGACGATGACCCGCTCCACCGGGTCCGAGTCGTCGGCGGTCCGCCGCAGGACCGAGGTACGTTCCTCCACCCGGACGATCCGGGCGAGGGTGTCGGGACGCCCTGAGGTCTCGCCGACGAGCCCGACGCGGTCACCCACGACGACCCGGGTGCGCCCGAGCTCCCGGGCCTTCATCGCGACGACGGTGCGTTCGCTGCCGGCACCCGGGCCGTCGCCAGGCGCTGACACGAGGCACGTGTAGCGGCCGCGGTCGACCCCGACGACGAGCCCGATGACGGCATCGGCGTGGGCCGGTCGCTCCTTCGTCCGCGGTCGAGAGCCGCGCCGGTTGGGCCGGACTCGGATGTCGCCCTCGTCGAGGTCGCGCCAGCTCATCGACGGGACCCGAGCATGCGGTCCCAGAGTCCGACGAAGTCGGGCAGCGTCTTGCCCGTCGTGCCGATGTCCTCGACGGAGACGCCCGCCACGCGCAGGCCGATGATCGCGCCGGCGGTCGCCATCCGGTGGTCGTGGTAGCTGTGGAAGCGCCCCCCGTGCAGCGGCGCCGGCGTGATCCGCAGGCCGTCCTCGGTCTCGACCACGTGGCCACCCAGGGCGTTCAGTTCCGTGGAGAGCGCTGCAAGCCGGTCGGTCTCGTGGCCGCGGATGTGGCTCACCCCCCGGATCCACGAGGGCGTCGACGCAAGGGCCGCCAGCGCGGCCACCGTCGGGGTCAGCTCGGCAGCATCGTGCAGGTCGATGTCGATCCCGACGAGCTCGCCGCTGCCGACGACGGTCAGACCCGACCGGTCGAGCCGGACGTCGCCACCCATCGCGTCGAGGATCTGCCGCATCCCGTCGCCCGCCTGCGTCGTGTGCTGCGGCCACCCCGGCACGTGGACCGAGCCGCCGGCGACGAGCGCCGCGGCGAGGAAGGGCGCGGCGTTGGACAGATCGGGCTCGACGACGACGTCGAGGCCGTTGACCTCCGACGGCTCGACCCGCCACGTGTTCGGCTCGGAGTCGTCCACGACCACACCGGTGTCACGCAGCGTCTCGACCGTCATGAGGATGTGCGGCTCGCTGGGCACCGGCTCCCCGGCATGCCGCACCGTGACGCCGGAGTCGTAGCGGGCCCCGGCGAGCAGGAGGGCCGAGATGAACTGCGACGACGCCGACGCATCCATCGTGACGTCCCCGCCGGGCAGGGTCCCGGCCCCGTTCACGGTGAGCGGGAGGTGTCCCGTGCCCGCGTCGTCGATGCTGGCGCCGAGGCGACGGAGCGCATCGACGAGAGTGCCCATGGGACGCACGCGGGCCTGCGGGTCGCCGTCGAACCGCACGGGCCCGTCGGCGAGGACGGCGACGGCCGGCAGGAAGCGCATGACCGTGCCGGCGAGGCCGCAGTCGATCGTCGTGCCACCAGTGAGGCGGCCCGGCGGGGTGACGAGCCAGTCGGCGACGCTGTCGGGCCCGTGATCGGTCTCGGTCGGGACGTCGTCGATCCCGACGCCGAGCCGCCGCAGCGCCTCGGCCATGAGGAGCGTGTCGCGGGACCGGAGCGGCGCACGCAGCCGGGAGCGCTCGCAGGCGAGGGCGGACAGGACCAGGTAGCGGTTGGTGAGGGACTTGCTGCCGGGGAGCGTGACGATCGCCTCGAGGGGCCCGTCGGCGACGGGGGCGACCCAGTCATCCAGGGTCAAGAGGGGTGCCGCGCTCGGTTGATCGGGGTTGGACACGTCAGCTCACGGCGTCCTGTGCCTTGAGGGCCACGAGCTTCGCCTCGCGCTTGGCGGCCTTCGTGGCGAGCTTCGCCTCGCGTCGCGTCCGCTGGGTCGCGTGCTTGGCCCGCCAGGCCAGACCCGGGCGTCCCTCGGTGTCGACCGCGGCGAGCAGCAGGCCACCGAGCAGGCCCACGTTCCTCAGGAAGAGACTGCGGCTCTGCGCCTTGCGCTGGGGGTCGGTCTCCTCCCAGAAGGCGTGCTCGACCGCGGTGGTGGGCACGAGCGAGGTGGCGAGCAGGGTCGAGGCCAGCCGCGGGAAGCGGCCCGTCGCCAGCAGGGCGCCACCCGTGACGAGCACTCCACCGTTGACGCGGACGAGCAGGTCCGGGTCGTCGGGGATGGAGTTCGGCGTCGGCACCTGCTCGAGCAGGTGGGCGGCCTGGGCCGTGCGGGCGCCGGGGTTGCGCAGGGCATCGAGCCCTGCCACCACGAACACCGATGCGAGCAGCGGCCGGGCTATGCGACGGACGAGCATGGGGTCCTCCTCCGGCCCCGGGAGTGGCCGGGACCTCGACGATCCGTGAACACCTACCGTAGCCACATACCCCCGGCGTGCGTGCTCATGTCCCCTCCCTTTCGCGCGCTCCCTACGCTGGGGCCATGTGTGGGAGGTATGCCGCGAGCGCCCGGCCGGATGAGCTCGTCGAGGAGTTCGACGTCGACGAGGACCACACGGGCGAGCCGACCCGGACGATCCTGCGCACCCCGCAGGACCCGCCACCGGGCCAGCCGGACTGGAACATGGCGCCCTCGAAGCAGGCGCCGGTGGTGCTGACGCGCCGGCCTCGTGGGGCCGACGACGCGGAGCCGACCCGGCAGCTCCGCCTGCTCACCTGGGGCCTCGTCCCGTCCTGGGCGAAGGACACGAAGACCGGCCTGCGGATGATCAACGCCCGCGCCGAGTCGGTGCTCGGCAAGGGCGCGTTCGCCAAGGCCGCGCTGGCCCGGCGGTGCATCGTCCCGGCCGACGGCTGGTACGAGTGGCAGAAGTCACCCACGGCCGTCGACGCCAAGGGCAAGCCCCGCAAGCAGCCCTTCTACGTCCGGCGGGCCGACGGGGCACCCGTCGCGTTCGCCGGACTCTACGAGTTCTGGCGCGACCGTTCCGTCCCTGAGGGTGACTCCGACGCGTGGCTCACCACGTTCACCATCATCACGACCGACGCCGAGCCGGGCCTCGACCGGATCCACGACCGGCAGCCGCTCGTCCTCGAGCCGGACCAGTGGGAGCAGTGGCTCGACCCGGACGAGCACGATCCCGACGTGGTGCGTCGGTTCCTCGAGTTCGGGCGGCCGGGGCGCTTCGACGCCTACCCGGTGGGCCGTGCAGTCGGCTCGACGAGCGCCAACGGCCCGCTCCTCGTCGAGCCTGCGGCGCCCGACGAGCTGGAGGGGGTCGTCGACCCGATGACCGGCGAGGTGATCGGGGGGTGACGACGGAGCAGGTGCGCGAGGTTGCGACCCCGCAGGGTCCCGCACGAGCGCACGTATGGCGCCCAGCTGGCTCCCGAGGCACGGTGGCGCTGGGACACGGGGCCGGGGGAGGGTTGGGCGCGTTCGACCTCATGATTGCCCGTGACGTCCTGCTCGAGGCCGGGTGGGCGGTCGCGCTCGTCGAGCAGCCGTGGCTCGTGGCGGGCCGGCGCATCGCCGGACGGCCACCCACCCTCGACGAGGCGTGGGTGCCCATCGTCGAGGCGCTCCTGGCCGGACGGGGCCGCCTGCCGCGTCCGCTCGTCGTCGGCGGGCGAAGCGCCGGCGCACGCGTCGCGTGCCGGACGGCCGCGCGCCTCGGTGCTGCGGCCGGGCTGCTGCTCAGCTTCCCCCTGCACCCGCCCGGGCGCCCCGAGCGGCTCCGCGCCGACGAGCTCGCCCTCGCGCCCGACCCGTCGTGGGTCGTCCAGGGCACGAAGGATCCCTTCGGCACCCCGGCCGAGCTCACGCCATACCTGGGCGTCGGGACGTCGGTGCTCGAGGTCACCGGCGCGCACAGCTTCCCGAAGTCGTCGGGCCCCGCGCTGCGCGCCGCCATCGAGGCCGTGGCGGGAATGCTGCCCGGCTGACCCGTGTTGGACCCGGCATGGTCACCTGTCTCAGCCGCCCGCCCTCCCCGGCGCGCCCAGGGACCTTTGACATCCGCGGGCTAGGCTGGATGGCGATGACCGAGCAGAGCCACGACAAGCAGTCCGACCAGGCCACGCCGGTCGGGCTCATCGAGACAGAGGAAGCGCGGGCCGAGCAGGCGCGCGCGGACGCCACGGTGGACGTTGCCCAGGAGACGGACGAGGAGCGTCGGGCCCGGTTCGAGCGAGAGGCCATGCCGCTGCTGGACCAGCTCTACAGCGCCGCCCTGCGCACGACGCGCAACGCGAGCGACGCGGAGGACCTCGTCCAGGAGACCTACGCGAAGGCCTACGCCGCCTTCCACCAGTACCGGCCGGGCACGAACCTCAAGGCCTGGATGTACCGCATCCTCACGAACACCTACATCAACAGCTACCGCAAGAAGCAGCGCCAGCCGCAGGAGTCCGACTCCTCGGAGGTCGAGGACTACCAGCTGCACCGTGCTGCCTCGCACATGTCGTCCGGGCTGCGCTCCGCGGAGGCCGAGGCCCTCGACCACCTGCCGGACAGCGACGTCAAGCGGGCCCTCCAGCAGATCCCCGAGGACTTCCGCCTCGCCGTCTACTTCGCCGACGTCGAGGGCTACTCCTACAAGGAGATCGCCGAGATCATGGACACGCCCATCGGCACGGTGATGAGCCGGCTGCACCGGGGGCGTCGTCAGCTGCGCGAGCTGCTGTCCGAGTACGCGGCCGACCGCGGGTTCGTGGCCGCGGCTGCGAGGGGGGACCACTGATGAGCGACGAGCGCACCGACTGCTCGGAGGCCCTGCTCCGCCTCTACGAGTACCTCGACGGCGAGATGTCGCCCGAGGACTGCTCGCGCATCCGCGCCCACCTCGACGAGTGCGGGCCGTGCCTCAAGGAGTACGACCTCGACACGACCCTCAAGGCGCTCGTCAAGCGGGCCTGCTCCCGTGAGCCGGCGCCCGACTCGCTCCGCACGACGATCATGTCGCGCATCTCGATGACGGTGATCCGCATCGAGGGCCAGCGCTAGCCGGTGAGCTGCGTCGGTCCGCAGCGCCTCCAGGTACGACGAAGGCCCGCTCCCTGGGGGAGCGGGCCTTTCGGTTCTCACGTGGGTCTCACGCGTTGGGCTTGCGGCCGTGGTTGGCGGCGTTGCCCTTGCGCGAGCGACGCTTGCGGGCGCGCTTGCTCATCGTGGCTCCATCTGTCGTGATCGTCCCCTCGGATGGGGCGGACGGCGTCGCGCACGTGGGCACGGCGCGGCCTTGAATCCTCGCACACGAGGGGCGCCGCTCGCGAATCGCGGGGTGTCAACATTAAGAAGTTGGTAAAGTTTTTGGGCTTTTGCGTCGCGGGATGTCTCCTTGCGGGCAGTCTGTGTCCTGCGAGGGAGACCGAGTCCGGCCTCTTCGCTGTCGGCTGCCCCCAGTCGGCAAGGGTGGCCGGACCCAAAAAGTGGAAGGGAGCCAAGAATGCTGAGTGCGTTCTTCTCGGCCCTGGCGACGACCAACATCGCCGCGGCCTTCATGAACTTTGCCAACATCTGGGGTTGGGGTCCCTGATCCGCCCAAGATGACTGCAACGCCTCCGAGGACTTCCGCCCACCCCGGGCGGAAGTCCTCCGCTTTGGGCCCTGTTAGCGTGAAGGACGTGGCAGCCACGAGGGCTGAGACTGCGTCCCCGTCCCGCGGTCTCCTCGCCTATGTCCTGACGGTGAGCCTCGTTGCCGTCCTCCTCGGCGTCGTAGTGCTGATCGTTGCAGGCCCGCCGCCCTGGACCGCCACAGCGCTCTTCGTCATCCTGGGGCTGGTCAGTTTCAATCTCCGGGTTCCTGATGTGGGCTCGCGTCTGACCCTGTCGTTCCTGATGGTCGTCCTTCTGGCCTCCGGCGTCGTTCTGGGACCATTCGGCGCCTGGCTGGTAGGCGCTATCGGTGTCTTGGGTGGGGTCGGTCGAGGGCGCTGGTACCAAGGTGTCTACAACATGGCCATGGGCGCCATGGTCGGGACCCTTGGCGCTCTCACCTACCGGTTTCTGGGGGGAGCGATCGACGTTGAGCACCTGTCTGGTGTCGCTGAGATCGGACTGAAAGTGGGCCTGCCCCTTCTCATTGCGGACATCGTGCTCTGCGTCGGCAATGCCTTGCTCCTTGCTGGTGTCGTGCGCATCGACCAGGGCCACCCCTTCATCCACATGGTTCGCCAGATGCTCGCGACGACCGGACCTTCCTACATCGGCTATGGCGTCATCAGCTTCCTCTTCGTCGTGCTCTGGTACCCGGCCCAGCTCGGGCCGGTGAGCGCGCTGTTCATCCTCGCGCCGCTCCTCGTCGCGCGATGGGGCTTCATCCAGTACGTCGACGAGATGCGCTCACACCAGCGCACCGTCGACACCCTCGTGACCGCGCTCGGGACCAAGTACCCGGCTGCCGTCGAGCGCAGCCGTCACGCCGCGCTCCTCGCCGAGTGGATCTCCGAGGACCTGGGGCTCTCACCGCACCAGGTGGCCACCGCGCAGCACGTCGCCACGCTGCACGGCCTCGGGGACCTGGGCGTCCGACCCGGCGCACGGGGCGACGGGCACGGTGCCTGGCCAGATGACGCCGATGCCGGCTGCCGCGCTGCGAGGGCCCGGCTCGGGGCCCGGATGATCGAGGGGATCGAGTTCCTCGACCCCGCGGCCCCCGGCATCGAGCACCAGCACGACGCCTACGACGGCCGCGAGGGAACCTTGGCCGGCAACGAGATCCCGGTCTCCGCACGCATCGTGGCGGTGGCGACGAGCTTCGAGGCGCTCGCACGAGAGCTGGGCGACAAGGACGAGGCGATGCGCCAGGTCCGGGCCGAAGCGGGTGGGCAATTCGACCCAGAGGTCGTGGCAGCCCTGCACGCCGCCCTCCAGCGCCACCCCTGGCCTCCGGCCGTGAAGGCCCAGGAGCAGGAGACGCCGGCGTGAACGCGTACGACGTCCTCGTGCTCGTCTGCTTCGGTGCCGCGATCCTCGTGGGGGAGTGGTTCCGCCTCTCGGCACCCGGCTTCCGTGCCTCCGCCCCGATCGGCAGCGCCGCAGCCTTCGGTCTCGCGTTCGCGACCCAGGTCCCGGCAGAACACCTCGTCGGCTACGCGTGGCCCGTCATCCTCGTCGTCGGCGCATGCGCCATGGGGATCGGTTCCCTCGGCCGCCTGCTGGCCGGCGCCGACGTCGGCTTCCTCGAGCTCGCCGGTCGCTTCGGCGGTCTGGTCGCCGCGACGATCCTCTACCGCGTCGTCCATCTCGGGCACGGCCCCGGGGACGCGGCGACGGCCGACGCCCTCCCACCAGCACGTCGCGCCGGCCTGATGCTGGCGATCGCCGCCGTCGCGCTGCTCGTCGACCTCCTCATCCACTCGAGCCGCAGCGCACACCGGGGCATCACGGCCTGGCGGCGGCGGTTCCTCGACGACCTGTCGTCCTCGGTCGCGCTCTCCTTCGCCGTCGCGGTCACCGGGGTGCTCATCGGTGTGGCCACGCCGCCACTGGGGCTTGCGGCGCTGCCGCTCTTCCTCTTTCCCCTCGTCCTGTCCCTGTTCGCGTTCCGTCGCTACGTCGCTGTCCGCGAGACCTACCGGCAGGGGATCCGCACGCTCTCACGGCTGACCGACGTGGCCGGCTACACCCCCGCTGGTCATGCCTCGCGGGTCGCTGACCTCGCTGTCTCCATGGGTACCGTCCTCGCGATCCCCGAGCGCGAGCTCTTCGACCTCGAGTACGCCGCCCTCCTGCACGACATCGGTCAGGTCGCTCTCGTCGAACCGATTCCCGGGGGAGCGACGGTCTCCGCGGCTCCCGCCGACCAGCTGCGCATCGCCCACGACACCGTCCAGATCGTTCGCGAGACGGGGGTTCTCGACGACGTGGGCGCGGTCCTCGAACGGCAGACGACGCCATACCGGCAGCTGCTCGAGTTCGACGAGGAGATCCCGCTGACGAGCCGCATCCTCAAGGTCGCGAACGCCTACGACGACCTGACCGGTGGTTCGGGGGCCGACGAGCGGCGCGAGGCGGCCGTGGAGCGCATCTTCCTCGGGCTCGGCTACGAGTACGACCCGCGCGTCGTCGACGCGCTCGTCCAGGTAGTGCGCGGCCCCGCAGGCGTTGCCTGAGGCACTCCTCACACGCCGACAACTGGATACCTCCTCGCGGCGACGGGGGTGCGCGTGGCACACTGGTGCTTTCCACGGGTAACCCCCGTCGCGAGAAGTACCTGAGGCCAGACCCCCGGCTCGGAGATCCAGCAGGGCGTCGGCCCCTTTTCATTCCTGGCGTCGCCACGGCCACAGCGCCGCAGGGCTCGACGCCTGTCTCACGCGATCGAGGTGTCCCACAGTGAGTGCACTGCCTGTCAGCCAGTCCTTCGACCCCCATGCCCCGGTGTTCCGAGTCCACGAGGGGGGCAAGCTCGCTGTACACGCGACGAGCCGGCTCGCGGATGCAGATGACCTATCGCTGCTCTACACCCCGGGTGTCGCCGACGTCTCCCGCGCCATCGCCGATGACCCGCTCCTCGCCAACCACTACACGAGCCGGCGCAACACGATCGCCGTGGTGAGCGACGGGACGGCGGTGCTCGGCCTGGGCGATGTCGGCCCGCTCGCGGCCATGCCGGTCATGGAGGGCAAGGCGGTCCTGTTCAAGCACTTCGCGGACGTCGACGCCGTCCCTGTGTGCATGGAGACCGGCAGCGTCGCCGAGATCGTCGACGCGGTGGCCCGGATCGCGCCGACCTACGGCGGCATCAACCTGGAGGACATCTCTGCGCCGCGGTGCTTCGACATCGAGGAACAGCTCAAGGAACGCCTCGACATCCCGGTGTTCCACGACGACCAGCACGGCACCGCGATCGTGGCGCTCGCCGCGCTGATCAACGCCGCGCGCGTCGTCGAGAAAGCCCTCGACGACCTCACTGTGGTGGTGTCAGGAGCAGGCGCGGCCGGGGTGGCCGTCGCCCGGATCCTGCTGCAGGCCGGTGTCGGCGACGTCATCGTCGTGGACTCGAAGGGCATCATCGACGGGTCCCGCGACGATCTCGCACCGCACAAGCGATCGCTCGCTGAAGTGACGAACCGTGGGCACCGCACCGGCACCATCGGGGATGCGCTCGAGTCGGCCGACGTCCTCGTCGGCGTGTCCGGAGGCACGATCGTGGAGCGCGACCTCATGCGCATGGCGCCCCGCGCGATCATCTTCGCGCTCGCCAACCCCGACCCCGAGGTCCACCCGACCGTCGCGCACCGGTTCGCCGAGGTCGTCGCGACCGGCAGGTCCGACTTCCCGAACCAGATCAACAACGTACTGGCCTTCCCGGGCATCTTCCGGGGCGCCCTCGACTCCGGCGTCAGGCAGATCACCGAGGAGATGAAGCTGGCCGCCGCACAGGCGATCGCCGAGCTCGTGGCGCAGCCGACACCGGACCAGGTGGTGCCCAGCGTCTTCGACGAGCGGGTGGCTCCTGCCGTGGCAGCCGCCGTGCGCCGGTTGGCCGCCCACTGACCCCTCAGCCCGGGGCTCCGTCGTTCGTGGACGGAGCCCCGGGATTCACCCCTGGGGCAGCCCCGGTCTCGGTCACTTCAGAACCGGG
The DNA here is from genome assembly GCA_035707905.1 of Intrasporangium sp. Taxonomy (GTDB): domain Bacteria; phylum Actinomycetota; class Actinomycetes; order Actinomycetales; family Dermatophilaceae; genus Intrasporangium_A. Next base: position 8,038 of record DASSTN010000274.1, on the reverse strand, counting down.
GTCGCCGAGGCCCCGTGCCGCCAGCGCCTCGCCGGTGGCGCGTGCGTAGCCGACGGTGCGGATCACCACGGGCAGCACCAGGGCCCGGGGGTTGCGCTCGACCCCCCGGGCCCGGGCCGCGTCCCTGACCTCCGCGAAGGCGCCCGCGATCCAGGGGACGCTGCGGAACATCACCGCGACCGCGAGGCCCACCGCCTCCGGGTCGAGCCATCGGCGTGCCGGCCGGGCCACCCCCACGACCGCATCGATGAGCTCCCCCGGCCTCGTCGTTCCCGTCACGACGCCCGCCGCGAGATAGCACGCGAGGATGCCGAGCACGAGGCGCGCGGCCACCGAGGGGTCCTGGCTCCACCACTGGAAAGCGAAGAGCACGACCAGCACGGGCGCGACGGGGCGGAGCGTCCGCAGCATGCGGGGCAGCCCGAGGCCGGCGACAACATGTCCGACCACCACGACGGCGAGCAGCAGACAGCCAGCCCTCCAGCCGGGCAGCAGCGCGGTCACCACGCCCACGGCGACCAATGCCGCGAACTTGGCCGCCAGCGGAGCCCGGTGCACGACCGTCGTGCCGGCCACGTAGGAGCCGAAGAGGCCATCGCGGCGGCTCACACGCCGCTCCGCCGCAGGTACTCGTCGACGGCCTGGGGAGGCGGGCCGTCGAACACGACCTGCCCGGACTCGATGACGAGGGTGCGGTCCGCCTCGCGGGCGAGGGCGAGGTCATGGGTCGCGAAGACGATCATCTGCGGCAGGGCCGCCAAGCGTTCGCGTAGCACTCGCGTGTTCCGCAGATCGAGCAGCGTCGACGGCTCGTCGAGCACGAGGACGTCAGGGTCCGTCGCGAGGACAGCGGCGAGCGCCATGAGCTGGCGCTCACCACCACTCAGCTCGTAGACGCTCTGGTCCGCGAGCGCTTCCAAGCCGAACCGGGCGAGGACTGCCTCCGCCGCGGCCCGTCGGTCGCTGCCGTGCCGATGGTGGCGTCGGAGGGACAGCTCGACGTCCTCACGACCCGTCGGCATGACGAGCTGGGAGAGAGGATCCGTGAACGCGAACGCGACGCGGCGGCGGACGGCGGCACCCTCGCGAACCGAGTCGAGGCCGTCCACGCTGACCCGGCCGCCGCTGGGGTGGACCAGCCCGTTGAGCAGGCGCAGCAGTGTCGACTTGCCGGAGCCGTTGGCCCCGAGGACGGAGGTGCGTTGCTCGGTGAGCGTCAGCTCGACCGGCCCGAGCAGCCGGCGCGGCGTGTCGGCGCCGGGGACCGGGACGTCGACCACGACGTCCCTCAGCTCGATCGTCGGCACCGGCCCTCCGACGCTGTTCCCGGTCAGCGGGGCCGGCGTGCCAGCAGGTCGGGGAACGCGCGGTGCACCGCGGCAGCGGCACTGGCCGCGACGAGGTTCTTGACCACGTCGCCCGGGTAGAACACGAGGTCCGCCTTGAACGCGTCTGCGAGGCTGAGGTCCGCGTTCACGACCATGCCGAGGATGCCGAGCCCGTGGACGACCACGATCGAGGTGAGCATCGCCGAGACGAAGAAGAGCGGCGCCCACGTCGCGGGGCGGCGGTGCACGACCCGGCTGGCGGCGAACCCGACCACGACGGCCGCGACGACGAAGGCGACGAGGTACCCGGCGGACGGTCCGGCCAGCACGCCCAGCCCGGACTGGCCCTTGCTGAAGACCGGGAAGCCGACGAAGCCCACGACGAGGTAGAGCAGGACGGCCAGTCCGCCCCGGAGCGGCCCGAGGCAGAGCCCGGTCAGCATCACGGCCAGGGTCTGCAGGGTGATGGGCACTCCGAGGGTCCCGACGGGGATCCCGGGCACGATGGCGGCCACGGTGATCAGGGCGGCGAACACCGCCACGAGGGCGATGGACCGCGGTCGGAGGGCGGGGGTGGTGTTGCTCACGCTGCGTGCGGCCGTGTCGGCTCTCTCCGTCATCACGCAGGGACCATACCTGTTCTCGGACCCGCTCCATGGCTAGGGTTCACGACATGCTCGCCGCCTACGCAGCCGCCCAGTCCGAGAGCGATCCCCTGTCCGGCCTCGTCGTCGGCGACCGTCCGGCGCCGGAGCCGCCAGCGGGATGGTCGGTCGTCAACGTCCGGACGGCGGGCCTGAACCACCACGACGTCTGGTCCCTCCGTGGCGTGGGCCTGCCGGCGGACCGGCTGCCGATGATCCTCGGCTGCGACGCCGCCGGCACGGACGCCGACGGCAACGAGGTGATCGTGCACGCCGTCGTGCCGTCCAAGGGTTGGGGCGGCGACGAGACCCTCGACCCCAGGCGCACGCTCCTGTCGGAGCTGCACCAGGGCACCATGGCCGAGCAGGTGATGGTGCCGACGGCGAACCTCGTCCCGAAGCCGGCCGGGATGTCGTGGGAGACCGCCGCGTGCCTCTCGACGGCGTGGCTCACGGCCTACCGCATGCTCTTCACCAACTCGGGGGTCCAGCCGGGTGGGACCGTGCTCGTGCAGGGAGCCGGTGGTGGTGTCGCCACCGCCCTCATCCAGCTCGGGCGAGCGGCCGGCTTGCGCATGTGGGCGACCTCACGGGACACGGCTCGGGGAGAGCGCGCCCTCGAGATCGGCGCCGACCGGGTCTTCGGCTCGGGGGAGCGGCTACCGGAGCGGGTCGACGCCGTCATGGAGACGGTCGGGGCCGCCACGTGGTCGCACTCGGTCAACTCCCTGAAGCCGGGCGGGAGCATCGTCATCGCGGGAGCGACCTCCGGCTACGACCCGAAGAAGGGCGAGCTCAACAAGATCTTCTTCAAGCAGCTCAAGGTGATCGGCTCGACGATGGGCAGCCGCGAGGAGCTCTCCCGGTTGGCCAGCTTCGTCGAGGGTGCCCGCATCGAGCCGGTCATCGACTCCGTCCTGCCCCTCGACAAGGCACGCGACGGCTTCGCGAAGATGGTCGACGGCGACGTCTTCGGCAAGGTCGTCTTCACGCTGCCCTGATGCCGGGCTACGCGGGGCGGATCTCCACCTCGACGGAGCAGCCGTCAGCGCTCGGTGTCCCGGCGCGTCCGACGAGCGACTCCGAGCAGAGCGCCGTCTCGAGCCGGGCGACGAGCCGCCCCAGCTCGTAGGGGCCGTCGGCGCCGAGCCGCACGGACTCCTCGCCCACGTCGGCGCGGCCCTCCGGGACCGCGTGGAGCGCCAGCGCGACCGCCCGCCGCACCGCCTCGCGGCGGGTACCGGGAGCGGCCGGGGGGATGCCCACGGCCGCCGAGTCGGCCGAGCCGGGCACCACCCCGAGTGCCGCCCGCACGGCCTCGACGCGCCCGAGCGCGAACCAGTCAGTCGGCCCCGTGCGCACCAGCTGCGCCGCGCCCTCGGTGCGGTCCTCGCACCCGGTGACGAGTGTGGCGAGCCCGCGCACGAGCGCGGCCGGCACCCGGTGCGCCTTGCCCTTGACGAGGTCGGCCGCCGCGGCGATCTCGTCGGCGACCGCTCGCGCCGTCACCTCGAGGGGGCGGCCATCGGCGTCGTGGCCGCCGCGGAGGTCCTCCACGACCACCAGGCCGTGGGCGCCGAGCGCGAAGTCGGTCTGCCCCACCCGCCACGGCCGCCCCGACGTGTCGCTGAGGACGACGCCCAGGCGCACCCCGTGGCGAGCGGTCAGCGCGTCGTGCAGCTCGCGGCACACGGCGTCGGGATCATCCGGCAGCAGCAGCCAGCCGCCGCGCTCGCCGGTGTTCGAGCCGTCGACACCGGCCGCCGCCATCACCGGCCCGGCCACCGAGCGGACCACACGGGTCACCCGGCCCTCGAGGGCGCGCTCCGCCACGACGGCGAGGGTCTGGGAGGCCACGACGGCGTCCTTGTCGGCCGCGTCGGTCACGAGGCCGAGGGCCTTCGAGGCGACCTTGCTCGACAGGACCAGGATGTCGCCGTCGCGCAGGTCGAGGCCGGACTGGCGCAGACCAGCCTCGAGGAGAGCCGCGAGGTCGTCCCCCTCGCGCACTTCCGGTATGCCGCTCACCGCGGTCACCGTCACCGGCTCGCTCATGCCGTGGTGTCCTTCGCGGCGAGGCGAACAGCGAGGTCGAGAGCGGCGGCGGCGATGTCTGCCGCGGCCTCGACGGACGACATCAACAAAGGGTGAGCCGACACGACGGGGCGCGTCGTGCCGGCCATCGGGTCGGACTCGTCTACGAGCCAGCCGTCGAGGAAGTCCGCGTAGAGGCCGGCGACCGCTGCGCTCGTCGAGTCCACGCCGATCGTCTGGAGGCAGACGTCGGCGTGCCCGCGCACCGGCCGGCCCCCGACGAGCGGCGAGACCCCGACCACGGGCGCCCGGGATCCGCGCAGGGCGTCCCGGACGCCGGGGACGCCGAGGATGATCCCGATCGAGACGACGGGGTTGCTCGGCGGGAGCAGGACGACGTCGGCGCCTCGAATGGCGTCGAGCACTCCGGGTGCCGGGGCGGCGCGGTCCAGGCCTGCGACGACGAAGCGCTCGGCCGCCAACGCCGCCTGGTGCTTGACCCACCACTGCTGGAAGTGGATCGCGCGGCTGCCCCCGCCCTCGTTCACGACGACATGGGTCTCGACGGGGGTGTCGGTCATCGGCAGGAGGGTGACGCCCCGAGAAGGAAGGCCCCAGCGGGAGGCGAGCAGCCGCGTGACCTCGCTAAGCGGCATACCCTGTCCGAGCAGCTGGGAGCGGTAGATGTGGGTGGCGAAGTCCTTGTCGCCCAGGCTGAACCAGGTCGGTGTGGCCCCGAGGGCGGCGAGCTCCTCGGCCACGTGGTGGGTCTCGTCGGCGCGTCCCCACCCCTGGGCCTCGTGGACGCCGCCGCCCAGCGTGTAGAGCAGGGTGTCGAGGTCGGGGCAGACGCGCAGGCCGAAGAGCGTGATGTCGTCGCCGGTGTTGCCGATGATCGTCAGCTCGGTCGGGTCTGCCTGAACTCGCTCCAGGTGGTGCAGCAACCCGCGGAGGAAGCGGGCTCCGCCGACTCCTCCGGCCAAGGCGGTGATTCGCATGGGCCCGATCCTCTCAGCCCGTGCTGCGGCGGGAACGGGCAGGTCCGGAGCCCCGAATATCAGAGTTCCGCTTGACGAGATGGGTATGACACGCATGTAATTTCATTGTTGTCTCTTGTTCGAGCGTGAGGTTCGGGTCCGGGGGCGGCGCAGTGCAGACACAAGGTCAGGGTCGAGGAGGGGTCATGCACGAGATACTGATGGTTCTGGAGGCAGACGCGGAGGAGGAGCTCTCCTGGCAGGAGCGCGCTCTCTGCGCACAGACCGATCCGGAGGCGTTCTTCCCGGAGAAGGGCGGCTCGACGCGCGAGGCCAAGAAGGTCTGCGTCAACTGCGAGGTCCGTCAGCAGTGTCTCGAGTACGCGCTGGCCAACGACGAGCGGTTCGGCATCTGGGGTGGGCTGTCGGAGCGCGAGCGCCGCAAGCTGAAGAAGCGCGCCGTCTGAGAGGACCATCGGCCCGCCCGGGCCCAGCCCGGGCGCGATGGACGTCACTGTGCCCGACGCGCTGACCACCCTCACCAGCACTCCCGCCGGCGCGGGAGTGGCCGCCACGCCCCAACTCCCCTCCACGGGGCGCCCGGCGGCCACCCCGGCCGCCGAGGTGTCCGTCGTCCTGCTTGTCCGCGACGGCTCGGACTGGCTGGCGGAGTGCCTCGACGCGATCGCCCGGCAGACGCTGCGGCCGAGGCGAGTGCTCGCCGTCGACCTCGGCAGCCGCGACACGTCCGTCGCGATCCTGCGCGCCCACCAGCAGCTGCGCCGAGCGGTCTCAGACGTCGACATCCTCGAGCTGCCCGCCGGCACCCCGGTCGGGCGGGCCATCGACCGGGCGATCCGGAGCCTGCCCCGCAGCCCTGCCGCCCGGCAGCTCGTCTGGATCCTCCACGACGACGCCGCGCCGCGCCCCGAGGCGCTGGCCCGGCTGGCGGACGCGATGCTCCGCTCGTCCTCCGTCGGAGTCGCCGGACCGAAGCTCGTCGAGTGGGACGACCCGCGCCGGCTCGTGGAGCTCGGCATCCAGGTGACGCGCAGCGGGCGGTTGATCGCCTCGCCCGCCCGGGGCGAGGCGGACCAGGGCCAGCACGACGGGCGCACCGACGTCCTCGCTGTGGGCACCAACGGCATGCTCGTCGACCGCGCCGTCCATACCGACCTCGGCGGGTTCGACGAGAGCTTCGAGCGGTATGGAGCCGCCCTCGACTTCGGCTGGCGGGCGCAGCTCGCCGGGCACCGCGTCATCGTCGTGCCCAGCGCGGTCGTGCGCGACGGGAGGGCGACCGCCGACGGACGACGCCCGGGCGGCCCGTCCGCCACTGAGGTAGCGCGGCGCACCCGGCGGGCGACCCGGCAGGTCGCGCTCGCGCGTTCGGCGCCGCTCGCGGCACCGTTCCTCGGCATCTGGGTCGCGCTCTCGAGCCTCGTCGCCTCGATGACCCTTCTCGTCGCGAAGCGCCCCCGGCAGGCCTGGCGCGAGCTGTCCGACATCTTCGCCCTGGCCCACCCCTCCGCCATCACCGCTGCCCGGTGGCGCGGCCGGTCGACGAAGCGGTTGCGTCGGGACGACCTCGCGACGCTGTTCGTGACACCGCGCGAGGCGGCGCGCACGACGATCGACCACATCCAGGACGCGATCACTCCCGATGTCCGTCGCCGTCGGGAGGCCACGCCGACCCTTGAGACCGGGCCGGTCGGGGAGGAGTCCGAGTCCCTCGACGTCCTGCCGGCCTCCCTGCCGCGCAGGGTCATGACGCACCAGGGCTTCCTCGCGGTCATGGCCGTCCTCGCCGTGACGGTCGTCGCCTGGCGCGACCCGATCCGCGCCGGGGCCCTCTCGCCCGCACACACAGGCGTCGCAGGGGGAGAGCTCTTCCCGGTCAGCACCGGATCCTCGGGGCTCTGGCACGCCTTCCGCGACGCCTGGCACGGCTCCGGACTCGGGACGGGGGCGGCGCCGGCGCCCGCCCTCGCCGTCCTCGCCGCTCTCACCTGGGTCTTCGAGCACGTCCCCGGGTTCGCTGCCAGCCGCTCGCCGGCGGGTGTCGCGGTCGCCTGGGTCATGTTCCTCGGGCCGATTCTCGCGACCTGGTCCGCCTACCTCGCGGGTCGGGTCGTCTCCTCCTCCCGCTCGGGGCGAGCGGTGGCAGCCGCGGCCTGGGGGCTCAGCTCCGTCGTCACCGTGGCCGTCGTCGAGGGGCGCCTCAGCGCGGTCGTCGTGCATGTCCTGCTGCCCTTCCTCATCGCCGGCTTCGCGCTCGCCGGGCGCAGGGACGGCACCTACACGGCGACCTTCGCGACCGCCCTCGCCGCCGCGGTCGTCGGCGCCTTCGCGCCGCCGCTGCTGGCCGTCTCGGCGGTCGCCGCCCTGCTCCTGCTGCTCCTCGGCCCCGGCCAGCGACGCCTCCGCGGACTCGTGCTCCTCGTCGTGCCGACCGCGCTGCTCGGCCCGTCCGTCATGCGTTTCGTCGACGACTGGCGGCTGCTGCTCTCCGGGCCCGGCCTGCTCGACACCGGTTCCCGGGGACCCGTCGCGGGGATCGTGCTCGCACACCCGGACACGTCACTCTCCGTGTGGGGATGGCTCTCGGCGCCGCTCCTCCTGCTCGCCATCGTCGGGTATGCCGCTCACGCCCGGTCCCGTTCGGGCTCGGTCGGGCTGTGGTCCGGCGTGGCGCTCGCGTTGATCGGCCTCGCCATCGCTCTCGGCACCGCCAGGGTCGCCCTCGGCACGGCCGCGACCGGTGTCGGCACCTCGGCGCCTGCCCGGCTCTGGGAGGGCGTAGGTCTGCAGCTGTGGCTCGCCGGCCTGCTCGTGGGCCTGCTTGCCGGCAGCAGCGAGGTCATGGCCGGCCTCCGTCCGCCGTTCCGTCGCGGTCCCCTCGCCGTGGCCGTGGCTGCCGTAGTCCTCGCACTCGTGCCGCTCGTCGCCAGCGCGGTGCACTGGGGTGTCACCGGCGTCGGCGACCGGTTGACGCCCGGCCAGGCACGGCTGCCCGCCGTCGCAGTCGAGCAGGCCAACGGCCCGCTCAGCAGCC
>DASSTN010000273.1:0-12780 GCA_035707905.1 Intrasporangium sp. | reverse complement strand
CGCTCGAGCAGCAGGAGTGTGAACGGTCGCCTGGGTCGCACCTCGACATGGACCGTCGGCCAACCGAGCCGCTCCTGGGCGAGGGCACTGGCCTCCCCGAGGGCCACCGTCTTGCCGACACCGCGGGTCCCGGTCAGGATGAGCGGACGGGGTGTCCGGCCATCCAGGGCCGCGACATCGAGGGCCTCCCGCACGGAAGCGAGCACGCCGTCTCGCCCCACGAACGTCGGCGGCGGGACGTTGAAGCCCGGGCGGTACGGGTTCGGCACGCGGCTCATGTGCAGAGTATGGCGCGTATAGCACTTTATGGCGCGCCGAAATTCTGGCCCGCATCACCCAGGTGCCATCGTCCCCATCCCGGCCCTCTCCGGACGCAAAGCCTCCAACAGCGGGACATCCCGACGCCGTGTCGGCTGGCGTGGAAGTGTGGGTCCGTGATCACCTCTCGTGCCAGCGGCGTCCAGCTGCACCTCACCTCCCTGCCCGACGGACGGCTGGGCCCGTCGGCCCGCGCCTTCGTGGACTGGCTCGAGGCCGCTGGGCAGTCGGTGTGGCAGGTCCTCCCTGTGTCCGTCCCGGACGCGCACGGCTCCCCGTACAAGTCGCCCTCCGCGTTCGCTGCCTCGCCGGCGCTGCTCGAGCATCCCGACGCTCCCGTGTCGACGGAGGAGCTGGACGGCTTCCGCGAGCGGGAGTCCTACTGGGTGGGGTCATGGACGGAGTTCGGCGGTGACCTCGCGGACCAGGTGCGGTTCGCGCGGGAGTGGGCCGAGCTGCGGTCGTATGCCGCTGAGCGCGGAGTACGCATCCTCGGAGACATCCCGATCTACGTTGCGCCCGACGGCGCGGACGTCCGGGCGTGGCCGCACATGTTCCGCGACGACGCCGTGGCCGGTGTGCCACCGGACGCCTACGCGGCAACGGGCCAGCTGTGGGGCAACCCGCTCTACCGGTGGGACGTGATCGCCGCAGACGGCTACCGATGGTGGATCGAGCGGCTGCGCCGGTCGTTCGCCCTGTTCGACTACGTCCGGTTGGACCACTTCCGTGGGTTCGTCGACTACTGGGCGGTCCCGGCCGACGCGGAGACGGCCATGGAGGGTCGCTGGGAACCGGGTCCGGGCCGTCCTCTGTTCGATGCCCTCGAGGCTGCGCTCGGCGACCTGGCCATCCTCGCCGAGGACCTCGGCGACATCGACGCCGCGGTGATCGAGCTGCGGAAGGAGCTGGGACTACCCGGAATGGCGGTCCTTCAGTTCGGCTTCAACCCGAGCGACCCGCAGAACACCCACGACCCCGAGAACCTCCGCCCCGACCAGGTCGTCTACACCGGCACGCATGACAACGACACGGTGATCGGTTGGTGGACGAGCCTGCCGGACGCGCCTCGTGCGATGGTGCGCAAGGCGGCCGCGCGAGCCGGCGTGCGGGCCGACGTCGACCGGGAGCCCTCGTGGGCCCTCATCGAGCTCGCGCTGGCATCGCCGTGCCAGCTCGCCATGATGCAGGCCCAGGACGTGCTCGCTCTCGGGTCCGAGGCCCGGATGAACACCCCTGGTATCGAGGGCGGGTGGGACTGGCGGATGCCGCCCGACGCGCTGACCGGTGCACACGCCGAGAGGCTCCGGGCGCTCACCGAGGGCGCGGGCCGTCGCTGAGGCAGCAACCTTCGCTCCGGGCCTCCCTCGCTGGCGCTCGGTCGGGTCCTCAGGCCCGGCTCAGGCGGAGAAGCGCACCTTCGCCTGCGACGGCACCCCGTCCCGGAACGGCTTGTCCTCCCGGACCGCCTCGGCGAGCGCTTCGAGGATCGGCACGAGCCCGTCGTCGTTGACGTCCTCGGCGACCTCGTCGGCGACGGCCTTGACCTCCTCGGGCGCGTTGCCCATCGCGACGCCCCAAGCGGCCCAGTAAAGCATCTCGAGGTCGTTGCGCTGGTCCCCGCAGGCGATGGTGTGCTGTGGCTCGACCCCGATGCGACGGCGGACGAGCTCGAGGGCGGACGCCTTCGACACGCCCTCGGGGTTGATGTCGAGCCAGGCGGACCAGCCGACGGCGTACGAGACGCCGTGCAGACCGGCCCGCTCGACCATCTCCATGAACTCCTCGGGTGTCGACTCCGGCTGCCGGAGTGTCACACGGGTGACGGGCTCACCGACGAGCTCCTCCCACGACACCTGACGTGTCACCCCCATCAGCTCTCCGTCTGGGAACTGCTGTGAGACCTTGAAGCCGACTCCCAGCTCCTCCACGGCGATCCGGGCGTCGGGCAGGGCCTTGCGCAACCGCTCCAGGACGGGACGCGGGTCGAAGGTCACGGTCTCGGCGATCGAGTAGCCGCCCGGCGGGTCCGGGTTGATCTGGATCGTGACCGCTCCGTTGGAGCAGACGGCGAAGCCATGCGGCAGCCCGAGCTGCTCGATGATCGGCGTCGTCGCGATGATGGAGCGACCCGTCGCGATGACCACCTCCACCTCGTCGGGCAAGGCCATGACGGCGGCACGGACCGGCTCGGTCAGCTCGCCCGTGTGGAGCAGGGTGGTGCCGTCGAGGTCGAGGCACAGCATCCGCTTCGTCATGCGGCATACGGTACCGGCGCGCCGAAACACCGGGAGCGACGCCTCGAGGCGCGGCGCCGACGCGGGCGCCGGGGAGGGCCACATCCGCCGGAGCAGATACGGCACACGACGAGAGGCCGTCCCCCGGTCAGGGAACGGCCTCTCGCCGTCTCACCCCTGCAGCTTCATGGCTTGGCGGAGCGTCAACCGTGAGCCGGTCTGCATGACCGACCTGCTGTAGATCCGCGCAGCGAGCCGGACGAGGACCACTGCGAGACCGAGCGTGATGGCGATCGAGAGGATCGGCTCCCACCAGGCCGCGGTCCCGGACGCGAGGCGGATCGGCATCGCGACGACCGACATGAGCGGCACGTACGAGCCGATGAGCTGGCCCGTGCCGGTGAGGAAGATGCCGCCGAAGAGGATGACCATGGTCAGCGTCGTCACGGGGGTGGACGTCGACTGGAGGTCCTCGTTCCTCGTCGCGAGTGAGCCGGCCACGGCCCACATCGCGGCCAGCACGACGAACCCGACGAGGAAGAAGATGAGGAACCACCCCGCCGCACCGGCGAGCGCCGGCAGGAACGCCGACCACGGGCTGAAGGACAGCCCGACCAGGCCGACCCCGACGAAGAGGACGAGCTGGCTCACCGCCATGACGACGTTGCCGACGATCTTGCCGATGAGCAGCTGGCGGATCGGAATGGCAGCGGCGAGGATCTCGACGATCCGCGACTGCTTCTCCTCGACGACGCTCTGGGCGATCTGCATCCCGAAGATCAACGCCGCGAGGTAGAAGAGGAAGGCGAACGCGAAGCCGACGACCTTGACGAAGCCGGGATCCCGGGCATCCCGGTCGAGCAGGTCATACGCCACGGTCGACCCGGCCCGCAGCTGCTCCGTGGAGGTGCCGAGCGCGGTCGCGTGCTGCTCGAGCACCTGGTCCGCCACCACCTTCCCGACCCACGTCGAGATGGTGTCGTCCTTCTCCCGCTCCCCGACGAGCCTCCACTGGGCGCCGTTCGCTCCGGGCAACAGGGCGGCGTCGGCATCGCCGGTACGGACGGCAGCCTCCGCGGCCTGCTCGTCGCCGACCTGCTTCGCGGTCCACTCGAGCTTCGCCTCGCCGGCGACGCCGGCCCGCTCCGCTTCGTCCACGAGGGAGGCGGCAGCCTGGCTCGTCACTGCGATCGTCGCCTCGTGCGGCCGGTTGGCAAGGAAGGCCTGGAACCCGAACGACCCAGCAATGAGGACGAGGGTGAAGAACGTCGAGATCAGGAAGTTCTTGTCGCGCAGCTTGACCGCGATCTCCCGGGCGGCCACCACCTGCCAAGGCCGTTCGACAGTGGGCGTGGCGCTCAGCCCGTCCGCAAGAGGTGCGGGAGCGGTGGCACGGTCGCTCGTGAGGGTCATGCCGTCACCTCGCGGTAGATCTCGGAGACAGTCGGGACGAGCTCGGCGAACTCACGGACACTGCCGCGCCGCAGTGCCTCCGTGAGGACGCGCGTAGTCGTGGCGTCGTCGTGCAGCTCGAGCAGCGCCTTCGGCCCGTCAACGTCGATGACGGTCGCACCCGGCACGTCCCGGACCCAGCCGGCGTCGCCGCCCACGACGAGCCGGTGCCGGACCCGGCCGGAGCGACGCAGCTCGTCGGCCGTCCCCCGTGCGACGACCCGGCCGGCCGAGAGGATCACGAGCGAGTCGCACAGTCGCTCGACGAGGTCGAGCTGGTGCGACGAGAAGAGGACGGGCACTCCGCGGTGCGCGTACTCGCGGAGCAGGTCGGCCATCGAGTCGACGGCGAGCGGGTCAAGACCCGAGAACGGCTCGTCGAGCACGAGTGCGGTCGGCTCGGCGATCACGGCGGCTGCGATCTGCACCCGCTGCTGGTTGCCCAGTGAGAGCGACTCCACCTTGTCCCTGGCGCGCTCCGCGAGCCCGAACCGGTCGAGCAGCTCGGTGGCCGCCGTCCTGGCCGCCGCCGCGGACTGCCCGTGCAGCCTGCCGAGGTAGACGAGCTGGTCGAGGACCGGCTGCTTCGGGTAGAGGCCACGCTCCTCGGGCATGTAGCCGAAGGACTGCCGATCGGCGGCCGTGATGGGGCGCCCGTCCCAGCGGACCTCGCCGCCATGGATCGCGAGGACGCCCATGATCATGCGCATCGTCGTCGTCTTGCCGGCGCCGTTGCCGCCGACGAAGCCGGTGAGGCGCCCGTCCGCGACGTCGAAGGTCACGTCCTCGACGGCGACGTGTTCCCCAAAGCGACGGGTCAGGTTCTGCACCTCGAGCACCGCGGTCTCCTTCGGTGATCAGTTGGAAGGGTCGACGTCAGTCTCGTATGCCGCTCACCTCCTGCGGATCCCCCGGACGGTTGATCTTCGGCCGCCCGAGCGACCCCTCGCCTCCCCCTCGAGGTGGAGGCGATGCTCACTCCACGCTGACGAGGCCCGTCTCGTACGCGAGCACGACGGCCTGGACCCGGTCGCGCAGGTGCAGCTTCGACAGGCAGGAAGACACATGTGTCTTGACGGTCGCCTCACCGACGAAGAGCGCGCGCGCAATCTCGGCGTTCGACAGCCCACGGCCGACGAGTCCCAGCACCTCCAGTTCGCGGGCGGTGAGCTGGTCGAGGCGCGGGTCGAGCGGTGCCGGTGCCGCCTCGGCACCGCACCGTCCCGCTGCGTCAGCACGCCCCTCGTGCCGCGTCATGGCCTCGATGACCCGCCTCGTCACCTCCGGCGCGAGCAGCGCATGGCCGTGGCCGACGGCGCGGACCGCGTCCGCCAGGTCGTCCGGGTCGGTGTTCTTGAGCAGGAATCCGCTCGCTCCGTTCCGCAGGGCGTCGAAGAGGTAGTCGTCGCGGTCGAACGTGGTGAGGATGATGACCTTTGCGAGGTCCTCGCCGACGATCGTCCCTGTCGCCGCGATGCCGTCCAGAACCGGCATCTGCACGTCCATGAGGACGACATCGGGCCGCTCACGGCGCGCCACGTCGATGCCTTCTTCCCCGTTCGAGGCCTCACCGACGACGAGGATGTCATCCTCGGCCCCAAGCATCATCGCGAAGCCGCTCCGGACGAGGCGCTGGTCGTCGACCACGACGACCCTGAGCCGGTCGCCGCTCATCCGTGGACCCCCTTGAGGGGCAGCCGAACCCGCACTCGATAGCCGCCCAGCGCACGTGGCCCGACCTCGACCTCGCCCCCGTGGAGCGTGACCCGCTCGCGCATCCCGAGGAGTCCCAGCCCCGAGCCCGCCGTTCCGGTCTTGGGGCGGCCGTCGTCGAGCACCTCGACCTCCGCGTAGTCGCCCTTCCCTCCCGCGCCGATCCTCAGCACGACGCTTGCGGCGCCGGCCGTCGAGTGCCGCCGCACGTTCGCGAGCGCCTCCTGCACGGTCCGGTAGAGGCTGAGCCCGATGGCGGCAGGGATCCCGTCCGCACCGATGCCGACGCCGTCGTGAGCGGCATACGAGACGTCAAGCCCGCTCTTCCGCACCTCGTCGATGAGGGCCGGGAGGTCACTCAGCCCCGGCTCGGGGCCTCGCGACTCGGGCTCGCTGCGACCGCGGAGGGTGCCCAACAGGGAGCGCATCTCACCGACGGCCTCACGGGAGGACTGCTCGACCTGCTGGAGCGCCCCGGCGGCTGCATCCGGGTCCCGCAGCAGCACCTTGCGCGCCGCGCCTGCCTGGATCCCCATGACGGCGACGTGGTGTGCGACGACGTCGTGGAGCTCGCGCGCGATGCGAAGCCGCTCTGCCGTGACAGCATGCTCGCGCAGCTGCTCGGACTGGCCAGCGAGCGCCTTGGCCTGTTCCGCCAGCTCGGCACGCTGCCGGGCGTTGCGCCAGGTCAGCTGGCCCCCGAGCACTGCGGCGCCGAAGAAGAAGATGTTCAACAAGATCGAGTACGTGACGTTGGCTATGACCGGTGGGAAGAGGCCGTGGCGCGCGTTGACGTCGAGCCCCTCGATGCCGGCCCCGAGGGCGAACTGCCATGTCAGCCAACCGAACATGAACACAACGATGAAGCCGAGCGTTGTCACGGCCGCCTGCCGGCTGCGCCCCCACGCCATGCCACCGAAGAGCCCGAAGAAGTAGAGCAGTTGCATGGGGAACTGGATCATGACGAGAGGCGCCAGCATGCCCGTCACGAACAGGTGCGCCGATAGGTACACCGCGACCCCGAGCGGGTTGCGACGCCGGAGCACGAGCGGCAGGGACGCCGTCGCAGCGGCCACCTGGGCCTGCCACCACGGCACGTGCATCGAGCCGTGGTCGAGCCCACCCCAGCTCCGGGCGAGCTCGAGGCCCAGGGCGCAGACGAGCCAGACGACGACGGCGAGCACCGCGTCCCGGCCAAGGTAACCCCGCCCCGGCACCCTCTGCCACGGGTCGTCGACGGCGAAGAACCGTCTCAGGCCAGCGCGCCACCCGTGCGTGTCGATCACGTGGTCAGGGTAGGCGGCCCGGGGCGGCACCGCCTCCGCCTTCAGATGGAGACGGCAGCGTCACTCCCCGTCGATGTCACGGATCGTCTCGCGGATCGTGTGCGGGGCCCGGGACGGATCGGACGGCTGCTCGACCCGCGTGATGACTCGCTCCCGGCGGTTGCCCCGACGGGCGTGGAGGATGAGGGCCGCCCCGGCGACCATGAGGATCAGCCCGACGACGTGCAGGTCCAGCCCGGGCGGCGTGGCGCGCACCGCGAACGCGAGGATCGCGCCAAGCACCGCCAGCGTCACGCCTGCTCCCATGGTGGGCACCTCCTGTCGTGGGGTTCCGCTCCTCCCCTACCCACCGCGTTCGGTCCCGCAAACCACGTCCGTATGCCGCTCACCTACGCCCGTGCGGGCGGTCTCCTCCCGTCGGGAGCCGGCTGAGCGGCATACGAGGCGCCGGTGACTCAGCCGACCGGGGTCAGGACGTCCAGGCCGACGAAGGGTTGCAGCGCCTTCGGGACGACGACCGATCCGTCGGCCTGCTGGTGGTTCTCGAGGATCGCGACGAGCCAGCGCGTCGTCGCGAGGGTCCCGTTGAGGGTGGCCACCGTGCGGGTGCTCGAGCCGCCCCCCGACTCGGCGGGGACGCGCTCGCGGATGTTGAGGCGGCGGGCCTGGAAGGTCATGCAGTTCGAGGTGGACGTCAGCTCGCGGTAGCGGCCCTGGGTGGGCACCCATGCCTCGCAGTCGAACTTGCGCGCGGCGGGGCTGCCGAGGTCGCCCGCGGCGGTGTCGATGATGCGGTAGGGCACCTCGATCTTGGCCAGCATCTCGCGCTCCCAGTCGAGCAGGCGCTGATGCTCGGCCTCCGCATCCTCGGGACGGCAGTAGACGAACATCTCGACCTTCTGGAACTGATGGACCCGGATGATGCCTCTGGTGTCCTTGCCGTGCGAACCGGCCTCGCGGCGGTAGCAGGACGACCAGCCGGCGTAGCGCTTCGGCCCGGCCGACAGGTCGATGATCTCGTCGGCGTGGTAGCCGGCGAGGGCCACCTCTGACGTGCCGGTGAGGTAGAGGTCGTCGGTCTCGAGGTGGTAGACCTCCTCGGCGTGGGCGTCCATGAAGCCGGCGCCGATGATGACCTCCGGACGAGCCAGTGTCGGCGTGATCATGGGCGTGAACCCGTGCTCGACGGCCTGGGCGATCGCCATGTTGAGCAGGGCGAGCTCGAGGCGCGCTCCGACGCCGGTCAGGAAGTAGAAGCGGGCCCCGGCGACCTTGGCGCCGCGCTCCATGTCGATCGCTCGGAGCATCTCACCGAGCTCGAGGTGGTCACGAGGCTCGAAGCCCTCGACGGCGAAGTCTCTTGGTGTGCCGACGGTTTCGTGCACGACGTAGTCGTCCTCACCTCCGCTCGGCACGCCGTCGACGATGACGTTGCCGACCCTGCGCATCAGGCCGTTCAGCTCGTCGGCGGCATCGCTGGCGGCCGTCTCGAGCGACTTGACGAGGTCGCTCAGCTCTGCTGCCCGTTCGCGCGCGGCCGTGGCGGCGGCCTCGAGGTCGGCCAGGTCGGCGGCTCCCGACTTCTTGGCCTTCTGGACGGCGCCCATCGCCGCGCCGACGGCCTTGCTGACCGACTTCTGCTCCGCCCGCAGCGCCTCGTACTCGCCCAGGGACGAGCGCCGACGCTCGTCGGCGGCGAGGATCGCGTCGACGATCCCCGGGTCCTCTCCACGGGCCAGTTGCGAGGCGCGGACCCGCTCGGGGTCCTCGCGCAGGAGCTTGATGTCGATCACGCGGGCCAGCCTATCGGCGGCGGTATGCCGCTCACGACCTCGTTCTCCCGCGCCGGGTTGCGTGGGCGAGGGGCCTGCTGGCCCCTCCGCTACTCAGCGTCGGCCGAGCGCGGCCGCCCAGGCCTTCGCGATCTCTTCCTCGGCGCAACCGAGAGAACGGGCCGTGTCGACCGCATCTGACATGACCTTGGCTAGGCGCCGGGCCCGCTGGCTCGAGGTCAGGACCGGGCGCTGTGCCACGCGGGTGCCCGCTGCCCGCCTCGTCTCGACGAGGGCGGCCATCTCGAGCTCCTTGTAGGCACGCGCCACCGTCCCGGGCGCGACGCGAAGGTCCCCGGCCAGCTGGCGCACCGTCGGCAGCCGGTCACCCGGGGCGAGCCGGCCGGCCTCGATGAGCCGAGCCACCTGCCCACGGATCTGCTCGTAGGGAGGTGTCGGGTCGTCGGCATCGACGCTGACTCTCATGCGGCGCCGGCCCCGAGGTCCTCGGCCCTCTCGTCAGTGTCGTCCCGGACGACGCGGCCGGCAGCGGACCGCAGGAGCGAGGCGGCCGACTGCGAAAACGTGACAACCGCCAGGAGCACGGCGGCGCTCGCAACCCATACGACGACCGCCAGCCAACCGGGTGCGCCGCCACCAACAGCATTGCTGGCCGTGATGGCCATGACGACACCGAGGCCACCGAGCGGGAAGGCGGTTGCCACGCCGGTTGCCGCGACGACGCCACGGGCCGCCGCGCTTCGCAACGCGCTGTCCACGTCGCTGGCTGCCTGACTCGGCACGACCTGCGCACGGCGCGCGATGATGCGCAGCGCAGCTCCAGCGACAGCCAGCTCCACCAGCAGCGCACCGAGCATCGGCCAGGCATAGAAGCTGCCCGGCCACGGCCCGGCACTTCCGCCGCGCGTGGGCGTTGTCCACGCGAGCGCTCGACCCGGGCGGCCCAAGTCGTCCGCGCTCCCGGCGACCAGTCCGACGATGAGCAGCGCCGCCAGGACGACCACGGTGACGGCGACGAGGACCGACAGCCGACGAGGCAGGTAGTCCCCGACCCTCCGTCGACGCAGGTCGGCATCAGAACGCGCGGACCGGCTCACCGGGTTGGTGAGCTCCCCGACGCACATCACGACGAGGAAGGCGAGCCCGAACCCGACAGCCGCGAGCATGGAGCCACGGCCCAGCGCGTCGACTCCCCACAGCCAGACGGCGACAACGCCCCCGAGCACGAGGCCGACCAGGCGGAGGCGACGCACGTGCCGGTCGGCTGCATCAACAGCTGGCCCGGTGCCCTCCGGCGCCGCCACCGTCTGCCTCGGGACCGCGAACCCGACCACGAGGGCGACGAGTACTGCCACCATTCCGATGAGGCCCAGGACACCTGTTGCCATTTCACTTCCCCTTGTATCAACGACTTGAGACAAGGTGAGCATGACGCCGCCGGCGTTTTGTGTCAAGGGGTCGGCACAAAGCGTGGCCCGGCCACCCGCTGGCTTCGCCGGCAAGGTGGCCGAGCTGAGCGGCATACCTCTGCCGTTGCGGTGCGACGGCGCGCGGCGAGGCCGCTCGAGTACCTCTGACGAGCGCGAGTGGGCATCATGGGCGCGTGACCGGAGAGCGTGTTGGGACCGAGCTCGTTGCCGTCGTGGCCGCGGTGGCGGACGGCCGGCCCCTCGTGCTGACGGCGAACGAGGGGCAGCGACTGCCGTCCGGGCCGCTGCGGAGCGAGCACCGTTCGATGCAGGCCGGGCTCAGCGCGTGGGTCGAGCAGCAGACGCACCACCGGCTCGGGTACGTCGAGCAGCTCTACACCTTCGCCGATCCCGACCGCTCCGCCGCCGGGGGGCGTGTCGTGTCCGTGTCCTACCTCGGCCTCACCCAGGCGCCGACCGACCGAAGCGATCCGGAGTGGCGCGACTGGTACGACTACTTCCCGTGGGAGGACCGCCGCCCCGGCGCGACCGGCCCGGCCCTCGTGGCGGACACCATCGGCCCCTTGCTCGAGAAGTGGGTGGCCCGGAGCCGCCATATCGACGAGCGCGAGCGCCGCGAGCTGCGGGCCGACGTGTGCTTCGGCCGCAGCGGTCGGCCGTGGTCACCGGAGCTCGTGCTCCAACGCTATGAGCTGCTGCACGAGGCGGGGCTGATCCCGGAGGCCAAGACCCCGGTGGTCGGCGAGGCCGTCCCCGGTGAGCGGATGCAGGGCGACCACCGGCGCATCCTCGCCACGGGAATCGCCCGGCTGCGGGCCAAGATTCAGTACCACCCGGTCGTCTTCGAGCTCATGCCCGACTCGTTCACGCTGGGCCGGCTCCAGACGACGGTCGAGGCGCTCGCCGGGCAGGCCCTGCACAAGCAGAACTTCCGACGGCTCGTCATGCAGCAGGACCTCGTCGAGCCGACCGGCGGCACGGACACCGAGACCGGCGGCCGCCCGGCCCGGCTCTATCGCTTCCGCCGCGGCGTGCTCGACGAGCGGACGATCGCTGGGACGAAGCTGCCGCGGACCCGCTGACGGCTGCCCTGCCGCTTATCGCCCTCCCACGCCCTCTCTATGCCGCTGAGTTGCGTGGACCGCCGCGCCTCCACAGGCCAAGGGGCGAGCCTGTGGATCGGGACGAGGCAGTGTCGGTGGTCGCTAGTACGTTCGATTCATGACAGCAACGGCGATGCCATCGATGGGCTTGGACTACCAGCCCACTCGGCAGGCCGCGCTGTCCGCCGAGGCGCTGGAGGACCTGCCCGGCCTCGCGGCACGACTGGCATCGATCGCCAACGAGCTGCGCGCCATCACCGAGCGCTACCCGGTCTCATGGCTTCCGCCCGCCGGTGTCGGGGACGCGATCGAGCAGGCCGAGGCGATCCGTCAGCAGGCACACGCGCTCACTGCGGTGCTGGCGTCCACCGTCGTCAAGCGCGGTTACGGGGAGGCCGACGGCGTCTCGCGCAACGACTGGGTGACCGCCCATGCCCCGACGCTGGCCGGAGGGGCCGGCACTGCGACGACGGCGGTCGGCGCCGCACTGACTGAGCCGCGATGGCGAGAGCTCGCACGCAAGGTGCGCTCGGGCGCGGCCACGGTCGAGCAAGCCGCGGCGATCGTCCGGTTCCACAACGATGTGGTGCGCGTCGCCGACGGCGAGCACCTGCAGGCGGTGGTGGACTCGATGGTCGAGACGGTCGACCTGCTCGGTCTGAAGGAGCTGCGCCGCCTCGTCGCCCACGCTCGAGCAGCCCTCAAGCCGCCCAAGGACGTTGCCGACGACGACGCGCGCACCCGCGCCGGCCGGTCCTTCACCCGGGTCGGCCGGTCGGCGGGGATGATCGAGTACCGACTCAGGCTCGACCCCGAGGCCGCCGCCATCCTGGACGCCGCTCTCGATCCGCTCTCACGGCCTCGTCCCGACCTGGACTGGGACGGTTACCCCTGCGACTGCGAGCTGCACCGCAAGGGGAGCGGGCCGGAATGTGAGGGCGGCGAAAGTGCCGACGCCACGCTCGGGCCAGACGGCGGGCACGGAGCCGACGGCAGGCAGGGGACCGACGGCAGGCAGGGGACCGACCCCGGACGGCTCAGTGAGGACGACATGGGCGATCCCGCGAAGGATCCACATGCCGACTGCAGCCTCACGGTCGGGCGTGATCCCCGGGTGGCAGCCACCCGGCGGGCGGATGCGTTGCTGGAACTCCTGGAGCGAGCGGTGGGCAATCCTGAAGGTGCCACCCGCACGCCCCGCACACAGCTCGTCATCACCATGACGCTCGAGGCCTTGCTCGAGCGGGTCCGTGGCGCCGGGGTCGCAGGCAACGACGAGGTCCTGTCGGCCGAGACGGTGCGCCGGCTGGCGTGCGAGGCGTCGATCATCCCGGCGGTCCTCGGGGGGCCGTCACAACCTCTGGACCTCGGTCATACCGAGCGGTTCTTCACCCCGGCGCAGCGCCGTGCCCTTGCGATCCGCGACCAGGGCTGCTCGATACCCGGAT
>DASSTN010000272.1:0-6644 GCA_035707905.1 Intrasporangium sp. | reverse complement strand
GAGCAGGGCGACGATCTTGTCCGTCGCCGCCTTGGGGTCACGGCCGAGGGCGCAGTCGTCGCGCTTGACGCACCAGGCGACGAAGGCGTTCATGGACGACTCGAAGCCCTGGATGTCGTACTGGGTCTGCTGGACGTCGGTCTGGTTCGGCGACATGGCCGAGTCGAGGACGAACCGGCCGACCCGCTTGGGGAAGAGGTCCGCGTAGAGCGCTCCGAGGAACGTGCCGTAGGAGACGCCGTAGTAGTTGAGCTCCGGGTCGCCGACGAGGGCGCGGATGATGTCCATGTCCTTCGCGACCTCGGTCGAGCTCATGTGCCGGGCGCGTTCGCCCCCCGACGTCGCGCAGCTCTTCGCGATGGTGTCGGCGTCGGAGAGCAGCTTGTGACGCTCGGCCGTGGTGTCCGGCGTCGGGTCGTCCGCGAAGAGGAGGTCCATCTGCTGGTTGGTCAGGCAGGCCACGGCGTCGGACGCACCGATGCCCCGCGGGTCGAAACCGATGATGTCGTAGGAAGCTCTCAGCTCCTTGCTGAAGACGAAGGCGGCGTACTCCGCGTACTGGACCCCCGAGCCTCCCGGGCCGCCGGGGTTGATGAGCATCGAGCCGAGGCGCCTGGACGGGTCGCTGGCGGGCGCCTTGCGCAGGGCGAGGGTGAAGGTGTCTCCGGCCGGTTTCGAGTAGTCGACCGGCACCTTGACCTTGGCGCACTGGTGGTTCGACGAGTCACCGCAGGACGTCCACGAGACGGGCTGGGTGTAGAAGCGGTCCAGCTCCTTGGGGTGGTCGGTGCTCGCCGGCCCAGGAGTCGTGGTGGGGCCACCAGAGGCGGGTGGGGACGAGGGTGTGGCCGGTCCCGTCGCACTCGTCGAGGGGATCGCGACCGGCGGGAGGTCGACGGGCCGGAACGCCCAGACGCCCAGCCCCACCACTGCGAGCAACGCGATGACCGCGACGACCGCGACCACGGGGTTGAACCAGGCGGGTCGCGGCCGTGCAGCGGGGGCCGGCCCGGGCGCCGGAGGTGGCGGCTGTGGAACGGTCTGCAGCGGGACCGGCGGCCCCACTGGGGCTGGCGCACCTATGGAAGCCGGTGGCCCGGCGGGCGGCGGGACCGGTGGACCCGCGGGGGTCGGCGGCTCGGCAGGCGGCGGCATCGCGGACATCGGGGGCGGGATCGCGGCGGCGGGTCCGGTGGGGGGTGGCAAGGGCGCGTCCAGGGGGACCCCGCCGTTGGCTTCCGGCGCATCCCGCCGCCCGACGCCCTGTGGGGGCGTGCCGGAAGCGATCCGGCGGAGAGCGGCATACGGCTCGTCCGACGCCTCCGGAAGGTCACCGGGCTGCGGGTCGTCACTCAGCACTTCAGTCCGTCCTTGGGAACCGTGCCCTGCACGTAGTAGCCGTCGATGGCGTCGTTGACGCAGCTGTTGGAGCGCATGTAGGCGGTGTGGCCGTCGCCGTCGAAGGTGATGAGCGCGGCGTTCGCGAGCTGGTCCCGCAGCCGGACGGACCACTCGTACGGGGTGGCCGGGTCGCGGGTCGTGCCGACGACGACGATCGGGCCGCTGCCCTTGGCCGAGATCTTGCGGGGGCCCTCGCCGCCCTTGACCGGCCAGACGCCGCACGGCAGGTTGCCCCAGGCGAGGAACGGTCCCCAGGTCGGGGCGACCTTGGAGAAGTCCTTGGCATACTGCTCGTAGGTGGCGACGTCAGGGCTGTCCGGGCGGTCGAGGCAGTTGACCGCGTAGATGACCTCCATGATGTTGCCCGTGTAGCGGCCGCCCGGGTCGCGGTCGGCGTAGGTGTCGGCGAGCCGCATGAGCTCCGAGCCGTTGCCCTGCTGCGCCGCGACGAGGGCGTCGGTGAGGATGCCCCACGAGCCCTGGTCGTAGAGGGCCGCGGCCATGCCGAGCGAGGCCCACGCCTCGTTGAGCTGCGGCACGGCGGGGTCGGCGCTCGGGATGGGGTTGGCGTCGAGGCGCGTGAGGAAGTCGCGCAGCCACTGCATCCCCTGGTCGACCGTCGTGCCGAGCGGGCAGTTGCCCTGGCCGATGCAGTCCTTGACGTAGGTGCGGGTGGCCAGCTCGAAGCCGGCCGCCTGACCCTTGGCCATCTCCGCCCCGGTGAGGTCGGGAGCGACGACGCCGTCGAGGACGAAACGGCCGACCCTCGTCGGGAAGTGCTCGGCGTAGGTCGCACCGAGGAAGGTGCCGTAGGACTTGCCGAGGTAGTTCAGCTGTCCGTCGCCGAGCGCGGCGCGCAGGACGTCCATGTCCTGGGCCGCGTCGGCCGTGGACACGTGCGGGAGGAGCGCCTTGCTGCGGGCCTGGCAGCCGTTCGCCATGTCCTTGGCCTCGCCCAGCAGCTGCTGCTGCTCGCTGTGGTTGTCAGGGGTCGGGTCGGTGCTGAGGAACTGGTCGAGCTGGTGGTCTGTGAGGCAGTCGATCGGTGCGGACTGGCCGACACCGCGGGGGTCGAACCCGACGATGTCGAAGT
This sequence comes from Intrasporangium sp., assembly GCA_035707905.1. GTDB lineage: Bacteria > Actinomycetota > Actinomycetes > Actinomycetales > Dermatophilaceae > Intrasporangium_A. The sequence goes on along the minus strand of DASSTN010000272.1, from coordinate 4,150 downwards.
ACTTGCGCACCGACGGCCCGACGATGTGGTCGGCGGCCTCTGCGTACTGGACGCCCGAGCCGCCCGGGCCGCCGGGGTTGACGACAAGCGAGCCGATGCGGCGCTTCTGGTCCCGGGCCTGGACCTTCAAGACCTTGATCTTGATGTCCCCCCCGGCGGGCTCGGCGTAGTCGATGGGGACGGTGAGGTCGGCGCACTGGAAGGAGCCGTCGCACGCGCTCCACTCGAGCCGCTGGGCGTAGTACTTCGCGAGCGCCTCGGTCGGGGCGGCGGTGACCGCGGCCCCGCCGGTCGCCTCCGGCTTGACCGGTGAGCTGCCGGGCGTGGTGCAGGCCGCCAGCGCAATGGCAGCGAGCATCGCCACGGCGCCTGCGGCTGCGGCGCCGCGGGCACGGATCCTCCGAGCACTCATGACCGAAACCGTAGCCGCTCAGATGCCGAGGTTCCGCGGCACGCGCAACTGCAGCGCCATCGCCTCGAGCGCGAGCAGGGGTGGGACGTTGGCGTTGATCCGTTCGCGCGCCTCGGAGATCGCGTCGAGGTGGCCGAGGAGCTGCTCGGCGGTGAAGAGGGTGGCCAGGCCGCGCACCTTGTCGATGGCGTCCGGGTTGACGAGCTCGACGTCCGCGCCGAGCCGCAGCACCAGCGCGTCCCGGTAGATCGAGGCGAGGTCGATGAGTGACCGGTCGATGACGTCGCGGATGTAGCGCTTGGCTCGTGCCTTCTGGTCCCGCTCGAGGGCGGCGAGCTGCGAGCGGATGTGCACCGGCTGCGTCCGGGCGCCCGGGTCGGCGCCGAGGGTCTCGAGCAGGCGCGCCTTCTCGGCGGCGTCCCGCTCGGCGGAGGCGGCGCTCGACTCCTCCTCGGCGATCTTGTTCAGGTTGTCGGCGGCCAGGATCGCCTCGCCGACACCGGTGATGCGGGTGGCCATCGAGATGATGTCGTGGCGCCGGTTGCGGGCCTTCGCGTCGCGGGCGAGACGACGGGCGAGGCCGATGTGGGACTGGGCCGCGCGGGCGGCATACAGCGCCATCGGCCCGTCGACGCCGTCGCGCCGCTGGAGCAGCTCGGCGACGGCGGCCACCGGCGGCGTGCGGAGGCGCACGTGCCGGGAGCGGGACCGGATGGTGATGATGACGTCCTCGAGGCTCGGCGCGCAGAGCAGCCAGACCGTCCGGGGCGTCGGCTCCTCGAGGGCCTTGAGGAGCGCGTCGGCGGCCCGCTCGGTCAGCCGGTCGACGTCCTCGATGATGATGACCCGCCAGGCCCCGACGGAGGGCCGCAGCCCCGCCTCCTGCACGAGGGCCCGGGTGTCCTCGACCTTGATCGACAGGCCCTCGGTGGCGACGACCTTGACGTCGGCATGCGTCCCGTCGAGGGCGGTGCGGCACTCGCGGCACTCGCCACAGCCGCCCCTTGGGCACTGGAGGGCGGCCGCGAACGCCCGGGCCGCGTTGGACCGTCCCGACCCCGGCGGGCCGGTGAAGAGCCACGCATGCGTCATCGCTCCCTCGTCGGCCACTGCGCGCGAGAGGGTCTCGATGGTCGGCTCCTGGCCGACGAGGTCGTCCCAGACGCTCATCCGCGCTCCCCCGATGACGGTATGCCGCTGAGCTCGTTCTCGCTGGTGGGTGCAGCCGAGCGGGGCGTGTCGGCCCAGACGGCGTCGAGGCGGGCGAGGACGGCTGCCGCGATCTGGTCGGGTGGCAGACCGGCGTCGACGACGAGGTAGCGCTCCGGGTCACGCGCCGCGAGGTCGAGGAAGCCCTGCCGCACCGCGGCGTGGAAGTCGTCGGCCTCGGACTCGAGGCGGTCGTGGACCTCACCGCGGCGCTCGCGGCCCACCTCGGGGGTGACGTCGAGGACGATCGTCAGGTCGGGGAAGAGACCGCCGACGGCCCACTGCTGCAGCCGCCGGATCTCGTCGGCACCGAGGCCGCGCCCGGCGCCCTGGTAGGCGATCGAGCTGTCCGTGTAACGGTCGGTGATGACGACCTGCCCGGCGTCGAGGGCCGGACGGATGAGCTCGTCGACGTGGTGCGCCTTGTCGGCGGCGAAGAGCAGCGCCTCGGCCCGGGGGGCGACGTGGTCGCCGTGCAGGAGCAGGTCACGGATGCGGGCACCGAGGGGCGTGCCGCCCGGCTCGCGGGTGACGAGCACGGAGTGGCCGCGCCGCTCGAGCTCCTCGGTGAGCAGGCGGACCTGTGTCGACTTGCCGGCCCCGTCACCGCCCTCGAAGCAGATGAACCAGCCCGGCGCCGTGCTCTGGCGGGGCTGCTCACCGGTCTCGTTCACGGCCCCGAGCCTATGCGACCACCCCGACAGCGGGTGCCGGGCATGAACAGCCCTCCCCCACCTCGAGTGATCGCTTGGTCCCACGAGCCCGAGCAGAGGTATGCCGCCCAGCCGAGCGAGCTGAGCGGCATACGGACGCTTGTGGCTGGGAGGTCAGGCGCGCCGCTTGACGAGCTCCTCGGCGATCTGGACCGCGTTGAGCGCGGCCCCCTTGCGGAGGTTGTCACCGACCACGAAGAGCACCAGGCCCTTGCCCTCGGGGGCCGCCTGGTCGGCGCGGACGCGCCCGACGAAGACCTCGTCGCGACCGGCCGCCTCGAGCGGGTTGGGGACGTCGGTGACGACGACGCCGGGGGCGTTCTTGAGCAGGTCGAGCGCCTCCTCCGGGGTGATGTCGCGCTCGAACTCGGCATGGATCGCGAGGCTGTGCCCGGTGAAGACCGGCACCCGCACGCAGGTGCCGGAGACGCGGAGGTCGGCCGCGTGGAGGATCCGGCGCGACTCGTTGCGCAGCTTCTGCTCCTCGTCGGTCTCGAGCGACCCGTCCTCGACGATAGAGCCGGCGAGCGGCACGACGTTGAAGCCGACGGGCACCGCGTAGACCTGCGGAGCGGGCACCTCGACGGCGTCACCGTGGAGAGCCAGCCCGCTCGGGTCCCCGGCCGCGTAGCCGCCGCGCAGCTGCCGGTCCAGCTCCTGCACGCCCTTGCCGCCCGAGCCGCTCACGGCCTGGTAGCTCGCGACGTGCAGCCGCACCAGGCCGGCCTTCTGGTGCAGTGGCCCGAGGACCGGCATCGCGGCCATCGTCGTGCAGTTCGGGTTGGCGACGATCCCCTTGGGGATGTCGGCGAGGTCGTCGGCGTTGACCTCGGAGACGACGAGCGGGACCTCCGGATCCTTGCGCCAGGCGCTGGAGTTGTCCACGACGATCGCGCCGGCGGCGGCGACCTTCGGGGCGTACTCCTTGCTCGTCGAGCCACCGTTGGAGAAGAGGGCGATGTCGATGCCCGAGAAGTCGGCCGTGGCGGTGTCCTCGACCTCGACGTCCTTGCCCTTGAAGGGAATCTTCGTGCCGGCGGACCGCGCCGAGGCGAAGAACCGCACCTCGTCGACCGGGAAGTCGCGCTCCTCGAGGAGAGTGCGCATGACCTGGCCGACCTGACCTGTTGCTCCGAAGACTCCGACACGCATGTCGTCAAGGGTAGGTCGAACGCCGCGGTCCTCTGGTCGTCGTCCGCGTGGTGGGCGCGCTGGCACCAACCTGTCAAGACCCTGTGATTTCCCTGATCCGAGGATCGCATCGTCGGTGGCGAGGAGCGTGGGACGAGGGCAGGCCAGCCCTCCGGGAGGGACTCCGAGACAAAGGGGAACCAACCATGAGAATCTGCATGCGCGCCGCTGCGGCAGCCCTCGGCGTCGGGCCACTGCTGGCCCTGGGCGCTGTGTCGGCCGGCGCCGCCGGAGCGACCACCTCAACGGACGTGCAGCACGGCCTCGTGGTCGTCGTCGACTTCGTCAACCCGTGCAACGGCGACCCCGGCGTCGTCAGTGCCGTGGAGGACCAGGTCTTCCACAGCACGGTCAACGCGAGCGGCTCGACCTTCGGCGGGATGATGGAGGGCTGGGCCACCTTCACGCCGACTGACCCCAGCAACGTGACCTACACCGGCCACTTCACGACGACGTTTGCTGACAACCTCCGCACCAACGTCGAGGTCAGCACGTTCAACATCAACGCGACCGGATCGGACGGTTCGCACCTGCAGTTCCACGACAACGCCCGCGCCACCCTCAACGAGGACGGCACGGTCACCGTCACGTTCGACCACATGTTCTGCGGCGGCTGACCCGGCCG
>DASSTN010000271.1:0-6396 GCA_035707905.1 Intrasporangium sp. | reverse complement strand
TCTGACCCCTACCAGGAGAACGCATGGACCTTCAGCTGACCAACAAGGCTCAGGAGGCTCTGGCCCAGGCCGCGACGACCGCGGCGGCCAAGCACTCGCCGAACATCGAGCCGGCTCACCTGCTGCTCGCGTTGGCAGCTCAGCCGGGCACGACCACCCCGACCCTCCTCGAGAAGGCCGGGTCCTCTGTCGCCCAGGCGACCTCAACGGCCGAGCGCGCGATGAGCTCGCTCCCCAAGGTGACCGGGGCGGCACAGCCGCAGCTCTCCCGGGCGACGGCCGCCGTCATCCAGCAAGCACAGCAGTACATGACCGCGATGGGGGACAGCTATGTCTCGACCGACCACCTGCTCCTCGCCCTTGCACGGACGGGCCAGTTCGGCCTCGACGCCGACGCGATCGAACAGGCCATCCCCGAGCTGCGGGGAGGCCGGCCGGTGAACTCCGAGAACCCGGAGGGGACCTTCGAGGCCCTCAAGAAGTACGGCACGGACCTGACCGAGATGGCCCGCGAGGGCAAGCTCGACCCGGTCATCGGGCGTGACTCGGAGATCCGACGCGTCGTCCAGGTGCTGTCCCGCCGGACGAAGAACAACCCGGTCCTGATCGGTGAGCCCGGCGTCGGCAAGACCGCCGTCGTCGAGGGCCTCGCCCAGCGGATCGTCGCCGGCGACGTCCCGGAGAGCCTGCGTGACAAGCGGCTCATCAGCCTCGACCTCGGCGCCATGCTCGCCGGCGCGAAGTACCGCGGCGAGTTCGAGGAGCGGCTCAAGGCCGTGCTCGAGGAGATCAAGAACTCCGACGGCGAGATCGTCACGTTCATCGACGAGATCCACACCGTGGTCGGCGCCGGTGCCGGCAGCGAGGGCGCGATGGACGCCGGCAACATGCTCAAGCCGATGCTCGCCCGCGGTGAGCTGCGCCTCGTCGGTGCGACGACGCTCGACGAGTACCGCGAGCACATCGAGAAGGACGCGGCGCTCGAGCGCCGGTTCCAGCAGGTCTTCGTCGGAGAGCCGTCGGTCGAGGACACGATCGCGATCCTGCGCGGCCTCAAGGAGCGCTACGAGGCGCACCACAAGGTGACCATCGCCGATGCGGCCCTCGTCGCCGCCGCCTCGCTGTCGGACCGCTACATCACCGGACGGCAGCTGCCCGACAAGGCGATCGACCTCATCGACGAGGCGGCCTCCCGGCTGCGCATGGAGATCGACAGCTCGCCCGTCGAGATCGACGAGCTGCGCCGCACCGTCGACCGGCTCAAGATGGAGGAGTTCGCCCTCGAGCAGGAGCACGACGAGGCCTCCCGCGAGCGCCTCGAGCGGCTCCGCGAGGACCTCGCGAACCGCGAGGAGGAGCTGGCCGCGCTCAACGCCCGGTGGGAGCAGGAGAAGGCCGGCCTCAACGCGGTCGGTGACGTCAAGGCGCAGATCGACGACCTGCGGATGCAGGCGGACCGCCTCCAGCGCGAGGGCGACCTGGCAGGTGCCTCGAAGATCCTCTACGGCGACATCCCCACCCTCGAGAAGCAGCTCGCCGCCGCCCAGGAGCGGGAGGAGCGCGCCACGGAGGAGGAGCCGATGGTCAAGGAGGAGGTCGGCGCCGACGACATCGCCGACGTGATCTCCTCGTGGACCGGCATCCCGGCCGGCCGGCTGCTCGAGGGCGAGACCGAGAAGCTGCTCCACATGGAGCAGGTCATCGGTGCCCGGCTCGTCGGGCAGACCGAGGCGGTCCGCGCCGTGTCCGACGCGGTCCGTCGCGCCCGCGCCGGGGTGTCCGACCCCGACCGGCCGACCGGCTCGTTCCTCTTCCTCGGCCCGACCGGTGTCGGCAAGACCGAGCTCGCGAAGTCGCTCGCGGACTTCCTCTTCGACGACGAGCGGGCGATCGTGCGGATCGACATGTCGGAGTACTCCGAGCGGCACTCGGTCGCGCGCCTCATCGGTGCGCCCCCGGGCTACGTCGGCTACGAGGAGGGCGGTCAGCTGACCGAGGCGGTGCGCCGCCGGCCCTACTCGGTCGTCCTGCTCGACGAGGTCGAGAAGGCCCACCCGGAGACCTTCGACATCCTCCTGCAGGTGCTCGACGACGGCCGCCTCACCGACGGCCAGGGACGCACGGTCGACTTCCGCAACGTGATCCTCGTGCTCACCTCGAACCTCGGGTCGCAGTTCCTCGTCGACCCGCTGCTGTCCGAGGAGCAGAAGCACGACTCCGTCATGGCGGCGGTGCGCGCGGCGTTCAAGCCCGAGTTCCTCAACCGGCTCGACGAGGTCGTCATCTTCGACCCGCTGAGCCAGGACGACCTGGCCCACATAGTCGACCTGCAGGTGCGCGCCTTCGCCACCCGGCTGCGCGACCGCCGGATCTCCCTCGAGGTCTCCGACGGCGCTCGGGCCTGGCTCGCGGAGCGCGGCTACGACCCCGCCTACGGCGCCCGGCCGCTGCGCCGGCTCGTCCAGCGCGAGATCGGCGACCGGCTCGCCCGGGCCCTGCTCGCCGGCGAGGTCCGCGACGGGCAGACCGTCACGGTCGATGTCGCGCCGGCCGGTGACGTGCTGACGCTGTCCGCGCCGGCTCCGGCTGCGGTCGCCTGAGAGATCGGGGCGGCCGGTCGGGTCGGTCGGCCGCACGGGTTGGTCGAGGTACGGCGGCTGGCGCCGCCGACCGACGACCATTGGTCTGTGAGGGGCCGGAGCCCACGCACGAGCGTGGCCCCGGCCCTTGCGCATGGAGACCAACGGTCGTCCGCCGGATGACACCCGTATGTCGCTGAGCTTCCACCCAGACGAAAGCGCAGTGCAATTGCCCACTGTTGAAGAAGCGATCACCCTAAACTCCCGACATGGGGCACGTGGGGGGGCCCGGTCCTCGTCGACCGGACCGGGGTGCCGCCGCGGGGAGCGTTCTGCCGACTCTGGCCGCGGCGGCCCTCGGCCTTGCCGTGACGGCGGCGATCGTGGACTCGCCCTACCTCCTGTTCGCCTACCACGACCCGAAGCTGCACCTGGTCCTCGACTCCGCCGACACCGGTGTCGCGCTGCTCGTCGCCTTCCTGCTGTGGGGTCGCTACCGGCGTAGCCGACGTCTCCAGGACCTGCTCCTCGCAGGCGGGCTCCTCCTCCTCGCCATCGCCGGTCTCGGCATGACGCTCGCCCTGCACCTCCTCGGCTTGGACGACGGGCGGGCCGATGTCTGGCTGGCTGTCGCGGTCCGCGTGGTGGGGGCGTCCCTGATCGTCGCCTCCTCCGTGGTCGGGGTGCGGCTCGTGCGCGACCGGTGGGCGCGCGTCCTCACCGCCCTGCCCTGGGTGACGGTCACGCTCGGGCTCGTGCTCACCTACGCCCTGCGCGACGTGCTACCCGTCGCGCTCGCCGAGACGCCGCCGGTGTCGGCCCAGCACCCAGTGATCGCCGGGCATCCGGCCCTGCTCGTGGCGCATGGCCTGACCGCCGCGTGCTTCGCGGTCGCCTCGGTCCTCTTCACGGTCAGGGCCGGCTCGCGGCCGGGCCGGCGCGACGAGCTGATCCGGTGGCTCGGCCCCGCCTTCGCACTGGCGGCCTTCGCCCGCCTCAACTACCTTCTGTTCCCGTCGCTCTACAGCGACTGGTTCTACACCGGTGACCTCTTGCGCACCGGGTCGTATGCCGTCCTGCTCGTCGGTGCGGCCCGTGAGATCAGTCGCTACTGGTCGGCGCAGGCCCGGGCTGCAGTCCTCGAGGACCGCCGCCGGCTGGCGCGCGAGCTGCACGACGGCGTGGTGCAGGAGCTCGCCTACATCCGCCTGGAGACGCTCACGTCAGTGGGCGACCCGCAGGATCGAGAGCGGATGGTCGCCGCCTGTGACCGAGCGCTCGACGAGGCGCGTGCGGCCATCGACGCCCTCGGCCGGAGCAGTGACGAGCCGCTCGGCTTCGTCCTGCACCGGGCCGCGCGGCAGGTCGCCGACCGCTACCACGCGAGCCTCGAGGTGGAGCTCGACGACTCCGTGCACGCGGACGCGGACCAGCGTCATGCCTTGATCCGGATCACGCGGGAGGCGGTCTCCAACGCCATCCGCCACGGCCAGGCGGACCGGGTGCGGCTCCGGCTGGAGCGCGACGAGGAGAGGCGGCGACTCTTGGTGCAGGACGAGGGCACGGGGTTCGACCCGGCGACGGTCAGGCGCAACACGACCGGCTACGGCCTGACCAGCATGGAGGAACGCGCCTCGGCCCTGCGGGGCTCAGTTGACATCGACTCCGCGCCCGGCAAGGGCACTACGGTGGCGGTGACGTGGTGAGCCTGCGCATCGTCATCGCCGACGACCACGCCCGGATGCGTGGCCGGGTCCGGGAGGCATTGGAGGCCAGCGGCTGCGAGGTCTGCGGCGAGGGAGCGTCTGCCGAGGATGCCGTGCGGCTCGCCGTGGAGCACCGGCCCGACGTGGCCCTGCTCGACATCCACATGCCCGGCAACGGCATCCAGGCCGCCCGGTTCATCGTGCGGAACGCCCCCGAGGTCGTCGTCGTGATGCTGACCCAGTCGGCCGAGGACGACGATCTCTTCGACTCCCTGCGCGCCGGTGCGTCCGGCTATCTCCTCAAGGACACCGACCCGACGACCCTCGCGGACAAGCTGCGGGGGGTCCTCGCCGGAGAGGCGGCCATGCCGCCGCGGCTCGTGGCTCGCATCATGGACGAGTTCCGGGCGCCGGCCAAGCGTCGCTTCGCCCGCCGCAGTGTCGCGGCCGCCAAGCTGAGCGCGCGCGAGTGGGAGGTCATGCAGCTGCTCGGCGAGGGGCTCTCCACGGAGGACGTGGCCCGGCGCCTCTTCCTGTCGGCCACGACCGTCCGCGTGCACGTCTCGTCGGTGCTGAAGAAGCTGCGCGTCAAGGACCGCGAGAGCGCCTTCAGGCTCCTGCAGGGCGAGTGACTCCCATCCCCGCGTCGACGAGCTGGGTCAGCGCGTCGATGAGCGCGTCCGCCTCGTGCAGCGTGTACTCCTCGCCGCCGAGCAGGACGTAGGGCCCGTCCGCCTGCTGGGTCTCCGGGTCGATCGTCGTGCACAGCCGCAGCGACGCCCCGCGCACGAGCAGCTCGACGCTGACGTGGATCGCGTCGTCCTCTCCCTGCTGTATGCCGTGTCGCTGCACGCACCAGGTCGGACAGTTGGGCGGCCGCACCGCCTCCACCTTGGTCGTGGTGGTCATGACATCCCTCTCTTCCAGAGATGCTGTCTGTTGCGGGAAGGGCCCCGCGTCGTGGTGACGCGAGACCCTTCCCGGTTGCCCGGCCCCTCTGGGACTCAGGTGGTGCCTCAGCGAAGGCCGATGTTGACGTAGTACGTCTGGCCGTCGTCGAGCTTCACACCGATCCGGTAGTAGTTGCCACCGGCGCTCGGCGCCTTCCAGTTGTAGATGTACTGCTGTGCCGTGGCGTCGTACCTGTAGTCCGACCCGCTGTCGGCCGAGGCGGTGTAGACCGACTCGTCCACCGGCGCTGAGGTGGCGCTGCCCTTGACCGGGGCGAGCCACGCCGGGGCGGAGGCCGCTTGGACGACGGTGCCGTCAGCCTTCTTCAGCTGGAACTTGACCGGAACCGTGCTGCCCGCCTTGAAGATGCTGGTCGAGGTCCCGACCTGGTGGGCGGTGTCGTTGATCGGCTGAAGGAACCCGTCCCACCTGTAGATCACCTTGTAGCTGCCGGTGATCCTGGTGGTGTTGCCCGCCTTGTCGGTCGCCGTCGCGGTGTAGGTGAAGGCGCCCACCCCGTTGGCGTTGCCGCCGGCGACGGTGACCTTGCAAGAGTCGACTCCCGAGACGCTGTCCGTGGCCGTGCAGGTCGCGGCCGGCACCGAGCCGAGGGTGTAGGAGCCACCCTGGACATTGACGTCAGCCGTGGTGAGGGTCGGCTTCTCCTGGTCGATGTTGATCCCACTCACCGTTGCGGTGGCCGTGTTGCCGGCCTTGTCCGTGACCGTGCCGGTGGCGGTGTTCGCGCCATTGGCGGAGAGGACGACCGGGTCCGGGCAGGTGGCCACCCCGGAGAGCGCGTCACCGCACGTGAACGTGACGGTCACCGGCCCGACATACCAGCCGTTGTTGCCCTTCGCCCCGCTCGTGACCGCGCCGGTGATCGTCGGCTTGGTCTTGTCGAGCCTGACGGTGACGGAGTCCGTGCCGACGTTGCCGGCGGTGTCCTTGGCCGTACCGGTGACGACCTGGCCGGCCGTCTCGGTGCTGACCGTCACGGGCCCGGTCACCGAGGCGACGCCGGAGCCCTTGTCGTCGTCCTTGGCCGTGAAGGTGACTGTCACGTCGGCGTTGTTCCACTCGTCGGCGTTGGGCACCGGGGTCAGAGTGTGCGTCACCGTGGGGGCGATGTTGTCCCACTTCAGGGCGACACTGTTCGC
>DASSTN010000270.1:0-8807 GCA_035707905.1 Intrasporangium sp. | reverse complement strand
GCGTTGGGCAGCGGCCAGCCTGCTCGGACTGCTTGCCGGGCTGTTGGGCCTCGTCGGCCTTCTGCTCTGCGTCACCCTCATCCTGCTGCCGTTGGGAATTCCGGTCCTGGCCCTGGCACGGCGTCTGATGCAGCTGGCAGGCCGCCTCGTCGTGCCACGTGCGGCACGCCACCCTGTCGAGGAACTGGTCGACTCCGGCCGCCGCTTCAGCCGGTCCGCCCGCCGCTCTGCGCGGCGCACCGTTGAGGCCACTGGCGACGCGGCCGGTGCGGCGGCCTCGACCGCGTCGGACACCGTTCGTCCCAGCAGAACCACGAGGCTGCGCCGGCGACTGCACCTCGGCTGAGCAGCCGTTTGAGGGGTGTCGGGTGGTGTGACCGAGACCGGTGCATCGCCATGCCGACGGGTGGTTGGGCCCCCCACGGGGGCCCCTTCGGCGTGTGCAGAACGGCTCCGCCCTGACCAACTCTTGGCGGTTACATGACCTCGGCAAGGGGTATGCGGATCGCGAAGGAGGTGGCCGCGACGTGCCGCCCGGATGGACAGCATCGCGGTCTCGACGTATGTCCGCACAAACCAAGATTGTTGTAGGCGTTCTGGGCGGATATCTGCTCGGGCGCACCAAGAAGCTCCGGCTCGCTCTGACGCTGGGCAGCGCGCTGGCCGGTCAGCGGCTCGTGAACCACCGGGAGGACCTGCTCGCGCAGGGCTCGAAGCTCCTCGAGGGCAACCCGCAGCTCAAGCAGCTGCAGAACCAGATCACCGGTCGGCTGCTCGACGTCGCGCGTGAGGCCGCTCTCGTCGCGGTGGCCAGCCGGGTGGAGTCGCTGACGAAGTCGATCCAGCCCCAGCAGAAGTCCGGTGAGGGCGAGGGCGAGGAGCAGGGCGGCGGAACGGGGACCCCGGTCGACACGGTGACAAAGGGCGTGACGGGGCGCCTGAGAGGCCGCGGCGGCAAGGCCCAGGAAGGGCAGTCCGAAGGCGAGGAGCCCGAGGACCAGGGCGAGGAGCAGATGGGCGACCAGGAGCAGTCGGATGAGGCCGACGAGCAGATGGGCGACCAGGAGCAGTCGGATGAGGCCGACGAGGAAATGGGCGACCAGGAGCAGTCGGATGAGGCCGACGAGGAAATGGGCGACCAGGAGCAGTCGGATGAGGCCGACGAGGAGATGGGCGACGAAGAGGACTCCGACGAGGATCAACAGGCCGACGAGAGGGAGTCGTCGGGATCGCGCTTCGGTGGCTCGCCCTCACAGACGACCCCCTCGGCGAAGAAGCCGGCGGCGAAGGCCGGCAAGGGTAAGCCAGGCAAGCAGTCCGCTGCATCACGCACACGAGCAGGGAGGTGAGGGCCATGACTCCGAACCCGGGCAGTACCCGGCTCAAGTCCGCAACCGGTGGGCTGGTCAAGGCACTCGGCGAGCGCGCGGTGAGTTCCGTCGGTGACCGGGTCACCGGTCTGACGGACCGTCTCGAGGATGCGGCCACAGGCAACACGCGTGCGAAGTCCGCCCTCGGCGCAAGCAAGGCCGTCGCCGAGGGAAAGAGCCCCATCGGGGGCGCCCTGAAGGGGGCTGCCTCGGCCATCAAGGACAAGATCCCTGGCCTGGGCGGGGGAGGGGGCGGCTCGTCCAGGAAGACACCGAAGGCCACCAAGGCGACCAACATCGTCGAGGTGATCGACGTCGGCGTGCCGATCCGGGTCGCCTACAACCAGTGGACCGAGTTCGGCCAGTTCCCCAGCTTCATGAAGAAGGTGGAGAACGTCGACGCCAAGGAGGACACCAAGCTCGACTGGAAGGCGCAGATCTTCTGGTCGCACCGCCAGTGGGAGGCGACGATCCTCGAGCAGGTACCGGAAGACCGCATCGTCTGGCGCTCCAAGGGGCCGAAGGGCCATCCGGACGGCTCGGTGACCTTTCACGAGCTCGCGCCCAACCTGACACGGATCATCGTCGTTCTCGAGTACTACCCCCAGGGTCTCTTCGAACGGACCGGGAACATCTGGCGGGCCCAGGGCAACCGCACCCGCGTGGAGCTGAAGCACTTCCAGCGGCACGTCATGACACGCACGATCCTGAACCCCGATGAGGTCGAGGGCTGGCGGGGCACGATCGAGGACGGCGAGGTCGTCACCTCCCACGAGGATGCCCTGGAGCAGGAGCAGCAGGAGCAGGAAGAGCCCCAGGAGCAGGCCGGCCCTGAGGACGAGTACGAGGACGAGGGGTACGAAGAGGGCGACGAGGAGTCGGCCGGCCCTGAGGACGAGTACGAGGACGAGGGGTACGACGAGGGGTACGAAGAGGGCGACGAGGAGTCGGCCGAGCCCGAGGACGAGTACGAGGACACGGGCGAGGGCGAGGACACCGGCGAGGAACCGGCCGAGCCCGAGGATGAGTACGAGGACACCGCCGGGCCGGAGGACGAGTACGAGGAGACCGGCGAGGGCGAGGAGACCGGTGACGAGGAGTCGCCCGCGCCGGAGGACGAAGCTGGGACAACCCAGGAGGAGGCCAAGCCCGCGCGGCGCTCACGGCGGCGACAGCCGGCCAGGTGAGGGAGATCCGGACATGACCAGAGGACGGAACAGGGAGGCTGAGGTATGACAGTCCAGGCACAACGACGACACGGCGGCGGCGGCGGGTACCTCGCTCGGCCCGCCCCCAGCGGGCTGGCTGACGTCATCGACATCATTCTCGACAAGGGCATCGTCATCGACGCCTACGTGCGTGTGTCCTTGGTCGGGATCGAGCTGTTGACCATCGACGCTCGCATCGTCATCGCAAGCGTGGACACATACCTGCGCTTCGCCGAAGCGACCAACCGCCTCGACCTGTACGAGAAGGGTGGCAAGGACCTCGGGGAGATGGTCCAGGACCTGCAGCGCGGTGGGTCGTCCGGCAAGACGCAGGGTGCTGTTGAAGGGGTCAAGCGCGCGCTCGGTCGAGGGCACGGCGACGACGAGGATGAGCGCAGCAGTCGGACGTCAAAGAAGCAGGCGGAGGAGTCGCGCTGAGGCCACACATGTCGAGCGCACCAGTCGTCCTGGGAGGATCGCCTCTGCCCGTGGACCAGGACGCAGAGCTGTTCGTCTACTGCGTCCTGTCCGCTGCCGATGTCGACGAGCCCCAAGGACACCCAGCGAAGGACCTCGAGGGAGTCGACCGACAGCCAGTGAGCTTCGTCCTGTGCGGTGACCTGGCTGCGGCGGTTTCGGTAGTCGATCCGGACCGACCACCGAGCCGCCGCGCCGACCTCCTCGCCTACCAGTCAGTGCTGGACGTCCTGGCTCGCACGTGCCCCGTCGCGCCGGTGCGTTTCGGGACGGTCCTGCCCGATGTGGACCAGGTGGTCGATGAGGTGCTGGCGCCCGGAGGCGATGAGCTGAGAGGGCTGCTCGAGCGGCTGCGCGGGCGCGAGCAGTTCAACCTCCGCGCCGTCCACGTCCAGGACAGGGTGCTGGCCGATGTCGTGGCGGGCAACCGCGAGATCCGCGAGCTCAGGGAGCTGACGATGGACGTCCCCGAGGACGCGTCATACCGGGAGCGCGTTCGCCTTGGAGAGCTGGTCTCACGGGCCATCGAGGAGCGCAGCACCCGCGACGCCGACCTCTTGATGGATGCGGTGGTGCCCTTCGCGGTTGCGCACAAGGTGCGTACCTTCCCATCAGCGACGCAGGTGCTCGATGTGGCCCTGCTCGTCGACAGGGCCCGGTCCGAGGAATTCGTGGCCACGCTCGAGGGCCTCGCGGAGGCGGTGCATGAGACGATCCAGATGACACTTCTCGGGCCGCTCGCCCCTTACGACTTCGTGGGAGAGGCATCATGGGACTGATCACGGGAATCCTGACCCTGCCGCTCGCGCCCCTTCGCGGAGTGGTCGCGGTAGCCGAACAGATCCGCAGGCAGGCCGAGGAGATGTACTACGACCCAGCCGCCATCAGGAGCGAGCTGGAGGAGGTCGACCGCCGGAGGCAAGCGGGTGAGCTGGACGAGGTCAGCGCCACCGCCATGGAGGAGGAGCTGATCGACCGGCTCATGGTCGCCCAGGAGAGGACGGGCCATGGCTGACAGCGAAAGCCCCGACGAGCAGAGGGCCGAGCACGAGGACGGCAGCGCCCGCCCCCGCAAGTCCCAGGCGCCCCAGGCAACGAAGTCGCCACGCGCCAGGTCGGGGGCCAAGCGGCAGAGCGACACCAGCAGAAATGAACCGGACGGAAGCGGTCATCATTCGTCTGAGCACGGCGGCCCCCGTCAGCCCGACCACAGCGCCTCACACTCGTCCGACCATGGCGCCCCGCATTCGCCGGAGCATGAGGGCCGCCGGCTGACGGCCGCGCAGGCAGCCCGGCGAGCAGCCCGGGAGCTCGTGGAGCTGACCAACAAGGACCTCGAGGGGGTCGTCGGCATTCGGAAGGACGGCGACGGCGGCTGGACGATCGAGCTGGAGGCTCTGGAGATGTCCCGGATCCCCAGCACCACCGACGTCCTCGCCGTCTACGAGGTCACCCTCGACGGAGCTGGTGACCTCGTCGGCTACGAGCGTGTCGCCCGCTACGTTCGCGGGGACGCCGGGGAGGACCGGGGTTGACCGACAGCACGACGCAGGGCAGGCAGCGGGTTCCGGAGGGGCGCGATGCGTCACGGAGCTACTTCCAGGCGCCGCAGAGCCGGCTGGAGGGACCGCAGCCCGCCACGCTCGCCGACATCCTCGAGCGGGTCCTGGACAAGGGAATCATCATCGCCGGCGACATCCGCGTGAACCTCCTCGACATCGAGCTGCTCACCATCAAGCTGCGCCTCCTGGTCGTCTCGGTCGACAAGGCGGAGGAGATGGGCATCGACTGGTGGCGCAACGACCCGATGCTGACGGTCCGGGAGCGGGGCCTCGACGAGGAGAACCGACAGCTGCGGGAACGCATCGCGCAGCTCGAGGGGCGTGCGAACGGTGACGGGGGGACGAAGGACGAGGAGGACGAAGCCGTCTCGCAGGCGGACACGTCCGGATCCACGGAGGCCGCGGACCGATGATCCCGAGCTCTGAGGCCTCCGTTCCGGAGGGAGACCGGGCCGGCTCCGCGGCGACGGCCACCTATATGTATGCCGTCTCGCGGGGTCTGCTGCCCGGCGACCTCGAGCAGGTCCGGGGCATTGACGAGCAGCCGCTCCGGCTGGTGGGTCACGAGGACCTGGTCGCCGTGGTCAGCACCGTGACGCTGGCCGCGTTCGGCGAGGAAGGTCTACGGCGGAACCTCGAGGACCTCGGCTGGCTGGCGCGGACCGCGCGGTTGCACGACTCGGTGGTCCAGGCAGCGTCCGTGAGCGCCCCGACGGCGCCACTGCGGCTCGCGACCGTCATCCATGATGATGACGGCGTCCGGCTCCGGCTTCGCGAGTGGCATGCCGAGCTGACCCGAGTGCTCGATCGAGTGGATGGGTGCGGCGAGTGGAGCGTCAAGGTCCTGGCGCCGCCCGCGAGCAACGAGCCCGGCGACGCCGCGGCTGAGCGGCCTGTCAGCGGGGCGGAGTACCTGCGCCGCAAGAAGGCGGAGAACCTCCAGCGGCTCGAGGCCGATGCGCGTGCCAGCGAGACGGCGCGCCTGGTGCACGAGCGACTGGCCGAGGCGTCGCGCGACAGCCGGCAGATGCCGGCCCAGGACCCCCGCCTCTCCGGGCACCAGGGCGCGATGGTGCTCAATGCCGCCTACCTCGTCCCCGACGAGGGGGCAACGCAGTTCGCGGAGCTGGTCGCGACCCTCGTCGCCGAGCACTCGGAGGTGGCCATCGACTCCCGGGGACCGTGGCCGCCGTACTCGTTCGCGATGCTGGACGACCGATGACGCTCCATTCGCAGACGTTGATGGGCGCCGAGCTGGCCGGCGGGCCGGACCGCCACCGACCGGCGCGAGACCTGGCTCCGATCGGGCTCGTGGACCTGCTGGATCGTTTGCTGGGAGCCGGGGTGGTTGTCGCCGGTGACGTCGTGGTGTCGCTGGCAGGAGTGGACCTCGTGGAGATCCGGCTGCAGCTGCTGATCACCTCGGTGCGCTCGGAGATGGCGAAGGACAGGAAGGGGGCGGAGGCGTGAGCGACTGGCCGTGGGATGCCCTCCTCCCCGGGCAGAGCGATAGTGGGACCGGGCCCGGCGACGTGGGACCACGGGGCCGGATGCTGCTGCCACAGCGCCTCGAGACCGACGCCGCTGGTGTGGAGCGCGACCTGATGAAGCTGGTGCTCACGATCATCGAGCTCGTCCGGCAGCTCATGGAGAAGCAGGCGCTGCGCCGCATCGACGAGGACGACCTGACCGAGGACCAGGTCGAGGGCCTGGGCAACGGCCTGATGCACCTCGAGCGGGCCATGGAGGACCTCAAGACGCGGTACGGGCTGACCACCGATGACCTCAACATCGACCTCGGTCCGCTCGGGACCCTGCTCTAGCCGGTTCGTCCGTGCCGAGCGGTCACAGGTCCCGGCCGAGCGGTGGCCTCGACCGCTCGACCGGGACGCCGACGGGGATCAGCGGGCCTTGACGTAGACGTCGCCCTCGCCCGTCAGCGACTCGATGTCCTCCGCGGCCGAACTGAGCAGCTGGTCTGCCAAATGGCGCAGGGCCCGGGCCACGGCCACCTCTTCGCCGATCTCGGGCACGAGCGCGTCCTTGCGGCCCTTGTGGCTGTGTCCACTCGCGGTCAGCTGGTGGGGGGAGTCGGCGACGAGGACGACATGGGCCTCCGTGTCGTCGCCTGCCTCGTACACCGAGATCCGCACCGTCCAGTCACGCACGTGCGGCACCCTCGGGGCACCCGGCTCGGGCGGCTTCGGGGCCGAACGCTTCTCCGCCGTCCGCGCTTGGTGGACGACAGTGCCCTCGGCCGGGTAGATCAACCCCTCGTGCCCGTCCGACCAGCGGACCCGGAACGGCGGCCCGCCGTCCTTGCCGCGCGCCTCGAGGATCTCGCCGTCCCGGATGGTCCCACCGAGGGTCGGTGGGGTGATGACGATCCGATCGCCTGGCTTCGCCTTCATCACATGCCTCCATGGAGTTGGGCGGCACCTCACGGCCCAGGACGGGCCGTCGGTACCACCGACCTCTCAACCATGCGCCCTGCCAGTCGCGACGGCACGGGACGAACGGCCCTTGTTCGATCGCGGTCCCCGGACCGGCAACCGGTGCGTGCAGGGTCAGGCCCGCCTGCCGACGTGACCTTCGGCCCTCGACAGCCCGGTCTCCCGTGACCACGCTGGAGCCATGCCCGAGCCGAACGTGACCGCGCCGACCCAGCCCGTCGGGGCCCTGCCTGCGACCATGACAGCCTGGGAGACGGTGGGCAGGGATCGGCCCGGCCGGGTCCGCCGCGTCGAGCAGCCCGTACCGAGGCCGCGCGCCCACGAGGTCCTCGTCGCTGTCGAGGCATGCGGGGTCTGCCGCACCGACCTCCACGTGACCGAGGGGGACCTGCCCGAGCACAAGCGGCACGTGGTGCCCGGTCATGAGGTCGTGGGCCGGGTGGCCGCGCTCGGCCCGGGCACGTCGCGTCTCATCATCGGCGACCGGGTCGGCGTGGCGTGGCTGCGCAGCACGTGCGGCGCCTGCCGGTGGTGTCGCTCCGGCCGCGAGAACCTTTGTCCCGCAGCGCAGTTCACCGGATGGGACAAGGACGGCGGTTACGCCGACTACACGACGGTGCCCGAGGCCTACGCCTACCGCATGCCCGAGGACGTCCCCGCCGAGCAGGCCGCGCCGCTGCTCTGTGCCGGCCTCATCGGCTACCGCGCCCTGCGCCGGGCGAACCTTCCCCCGGGCGGGCGGCTCGGACTCTACGGCTTCGGCGCGAGCGCCCACCTGACCGCGCAGCTCGCGATCGCACAGGGCGCCGAGGTCCATGTCCTGACCCGCGGCGACGCCGCACGGGAGCTGGCGCTCGCGCTCGGTGCGGCCTCCGCGGGCCCGGCCGACGGTCTGCCACCCGTCCCGCTCGACTCGTCGATCCTCTTCGCCCCGGCGGGGGAGCTCGTCCCGGTCGCGCTCGCCGGCCTCGAACAGGGCGGCACGCTCGCGCTGGCCGGCATCCATGTCAGCGACATCCCGGTGCTCGACTACCAGGCACACCTGTTCCGTGAACGGACGGTGACGTCCGTGACGGCCAACACCCGGCGCGACGGCGAGGAGTTCCTGGCCCTCGCGACCCGGCTGCACCTCCGCTCCAGCGTGACCACCTACCCCTTCGCGCAGGCCGACCTGGCCCTCGACGACCTCTCGGGCGGCCGCTTCGCCGGGGTCGCGGTGCTCAGCCACGCCCCGTCCGGGGCGTCATGGGGGAGGAGCTGAGCGGCATACCGACCGACGAGGGGTATGCCGCTCAGTGCCCGGCGCTACCGCTTGTGCCCGGTGACGAGCAGGTACTCCCACCGCATCGTGCCGTCGGGGGCCAGCCCGCGGTCACCGAGGTCGGCCAGCTCCGTGTCCAGCGAGACCGCTCGCTCGGCGGACTCGGCCAGGCCACGGTAGGCCGCGATGGTCGGGCCGTAGTTCGCCTTGAAGTAGTCGCGGAACTCCGCACCGCTCGCGAAACGGTCGACCACACACTCGCGCCGCTCCACTACGAGGTCTGCGACGCGGTCACCGAACAGCTCGCGGACGTGGTCCTCGCTGCCCCACAGCGGTGCCGGCTGGGCACCGGCGGGCGGCGGAGCGACATAGGGCTTCATCGTCGCGAACATCTGACCGATGAACCCCTGGGGAGTCCAGCTCGCGACGGCGATCGTCCCGCCGCTCCGGCACACCCGCAGGACCTCGTCGGCCGC
>DASSTN010000269.1:0-8628 GCA_035707905.1 Intrasporangium sp. | reverse complement strand
TCCGGCTCGACGAGCTCCCCGACGTGGGCGGCGGGGTCGGTTGCGTGGTGGATCCCGTGGCAGGCGTGGACGACGCGGGTGCAGGCAGTCCGGGGCCCGGTCCGGGGCCGGTCCGGAGCAGCCCCCACCCGAGTGCGGCGGCGAGCACCACGACCGCCGCTGCGCCGAGGAGGTACCGGCCCCAGGGGACTTGGTGTGTCCGGGCCTCCGCCACGATCCGCTGCCAGCGTGACTCGTCGGGTTGCAGGACCGGCGCCTCGGCGCGCTCCCGGGCGAAGAAGTCGTCGAGCGACGGTTGCCGCGGCTCGTTGCGGGGATGGTCGGTCATCGCACACCCTCAAGCAGTGCCGCCATGCGCCGGCGGGCATCGAACAGGTCTCGCTTCACGGCACCCTCCGACTTGCCGAGCCGGGCCGCGACGACCGCGACGGGGAGGTCGGCGTAGTAGTACAGGATGACCGGCAGCCGTAGGCCATCGGGCAGGGAGAGCACGACCTCACGGACGGTGAGCCGGGTGGCGGCGTCGGGGCCGGCCTTTTCGGGCTCGTCGGAGACGGCCACCCGGCCGTAGGCGGAGCTCTCGCGGCCGGTCTTGCGCCAGTGGTCACGCACGAGGTTCGCCGTGACGGTGTAGAGCCAGGCGCGTGGGTCCTGGACGGACGCCTGGTCACGGAGCAACCGGACGAAGGCCTCGGTCGCGAAGTCATGCCCGAGCTCCCGGTCCCCGACGAGCCGCGCGGCCCAGCCGGCGAGGGCTCCGTAGTGCGCCTCGAAGATCTCGCGAACCACCTGCTCGGCGCTGCGGTCAGCTCTGCGCATCCGGCCTCTCTCGGACTGGAGGGTCACGTCGGCGCCCGGCCCCGGAACCATTGTGGCCTCCGAGGTCGGCCGCCGGCTGGCAACGACGCGCACGTCAGGGCGTGAAGCGGGCGTCGCGGACGGCGTGCCGCTGTCCGTCCTGCTCGGCGGCGTTCTGGACCGCGAGGATGAGGTGACCCCCGTGCTGGTCGTCGTGGTAGGTCACGTAGGTCGTGCCCGCCGCTCCGCTCGAGGCGACCCGCCGCCAGTGGCTCCCGCCGGGGTCGGCGTGGTCGAAGAGCAGGTCCTCCACCCGGCGGGCCGCTAGGGTTGCGGCCGCCGTGTGGTCGCCGCGCCCCCAGGCGCGCGCGAGGCGGTCGGCATAGCCGGCGGGTCCGATCGGATGTGCCTGGGAGAAGCGCACCTGGTCAGCTGCGGGTTGCCGCCCCTCGCTGAGGAGGACGTCGCTCACGCCCAGGGTGACCGTGCCGCCGCGGGCGTCGTCGTGGTAGTTGACGTAGATCGTTCCGGCCGCGCCCTGCCATCCGGTCCGTCGCCAGCTCACCCCGCCGGGGTCCGAGTAGGTGAAGAGGGCCCGGGCGACCGAGGCGGTGGCGAGCCGGTCGACCCGGGCATGGTCCCCGCGGCCCCAGGCCCGGACGAGGTCGTCCGCGTAGGCGACCGGGTTCTTCGTCGTGAGGGCCGCGGGGTCCGCGCTGGCGGTCGCGTCCGCCGGCCGCACGACGGCGGGTATGCCGCTGGGCCGGGTCGTGGCGTCGCTGGCTCCGGCCGGGTGGGCCGGCCCGGCAAGCGCGGCGCCAGCGACGGCGGCCGCACCGATGACGGTTGCTGCGCCGAGCGCGCCGAGGGAGGTGGAGGTGATCTTCATGGCGGTCTCCTGAGGATCTGGACGGTGGATCCGTCCGTGCCCTTGAGACGCCGATGGGGCTCCTTGCGTTGGGTGTGGGGCAGCGAGGGATCAGCCCCAGAAGTCGTCCCACCCGCCGGTCACCTCGGGTGTGGCCGAGGAGCGCAGGCGCTCGGTCACGGCGAATCGGCCGCGGTAGAACAGCAGCGGCCGACCCGGCTGGACGAGCTCCAGGTCGGCGACCCGGCCCACGACGACGTCGTGGTCGCCGGTGACGTGCACGTTGTCGATGACGCAGTGCACCCGGGCGAGGACCTCCGGGAGGGCGGGGGCGCCATACGGCGACCGGTGCCAGTCGAGGCCCTCGAAGCGGGCCCCGGTCCGCGAGCCGAAACGGTCGACCATGTCCTGCTGCGCATGCCGCAGGATGTTGACGCAGAAGATGCCGCTGTCCCTCATCCGGGGCCAGGACCGGCCGCGGTGGTCCGCGCAGAAGAGGACGAGCGGTGGCTCGAGCGAGACCGAGGTGAAGGACTGGCAGGCGAAGCCGACCGGTCCGCCGTCGGCGTCCAACCCGGTCACGACCGTGACGCCGCTGGCGAAGTGGCCGAGGACGTGACGCATCCGTTCCGGCGTCGGCTCGGAGCTCGCGTCGGCCTCGGTCATGACACGTTCCCGTCGACCTCGGGGTCGGCCGGCTCGCCGAGGGCCTGCACCAGCGCCACCAGCCGGGACGCCTCCTGCTCGCCGAAGGCGCCGTCCGCCTTCTGGATCGCCATGACCGCCACCGTGTCGAGGTCGTCGAGGTCGAGGCTGACCCAGGGCGCCCCACCGCCGAACTCCACCGAGACGATCTGAGCCCATTCGAGCCGGCGGGTGATGACGAGGTTGCGCACGACGAGCCCCTCACGGCTCGGCACCGCCGAGAGCGAGGCGAAGCGCCAGGCGAGCAGCGCGATGGCGACGCCGAACGAGAAGAACATGAGCCGGTCGACGATGCCCCAGATCGCATGTCCGGAGACCGTCGGGAGGAGGGCCGCGATGACCCCGAAGATGATCAGCGCCCCCCAGACGATGCCGATCGCGACGAAGCGGCCACGGCGGGGACGGAACGGCGCGAAGGCGTTCGGGTGGTCCGGGGTGCCTCGATGCGGGTCGGGCATGGGGTCACTCACGTCAGAGCCGGCAGGCTGCGATGTCGGTGACGAGGATGGCTCGGGCGCCGAGGTCGTAGAGCTGGTCCATCACCCGGTTCCGCCCGAAGCGGGGCACCATGGCGCGCACGGCGACCCAGTCCTCGTCCTGCAGTGGTGACACCGTCGGCGACTCCAGGCCGGGGGTCAGCTCCGTCGCCTCGTCGACGAGGTGCCGAGGGCAGTCGTAGTCGAGCATGACGTAGGTGCGGGCGGTCCGGACTCCCATGAGGCGCCGCTCGAGGACGTCGACGCCCACCTCCGGCCCGGGCCGGTTGCCCTTGATGAGGACGGCCTCGGACTGCAGGATCGGCTCGCCGAAGACCTCCAGTCCCTGGTTGCGCAGCGTCGTGCCGGTCTCGACGACGTCGGCGATCACATCTGCGACACCGAGCGTGATGGCGGTCTCGACCGCCCCGTCGAGCCGCACGACGTCAGCCCGGATCCCGCGGTCGGCGAGGTCCTTGCTGACGAGGCCGGGATAGGACGTCGCGACGCGCTTGCCCTCGATGTCGGCGACGGAGCCGACGACACCGGGCTTGGCGGCGTAGCGGAACGTCGAGCTGCCGAAGCCGAGCGTCATGAGCTCGATGGCGTCGACTCCGGCGTCGAGGAGCAGGTCGCGCCCGGTGACACCGGCGTCCACGGTGCCCGAGCCGACGTAGACCGCGATGTCGCGCGGTCGCAGGTAGAAGAACTCCACCTCGTTGTCGGGGTCGCGGACGATGAGTTCCTTGGGCTCCCGCCGGGTCCGGTAGCCCGCCTCGCGGAGCATCTCGATCGTCGACTCGGACAGGGAGCCCTTGTTGGGCACGGCAATCTTCAGCATCGGTCGACCTCAGAGGTGGGTGTAGACGTCGTCGAGGGTGATGCCCTTGGCGACCATGAGGACCTGCAGGTGGTAGAGCAGCTGGCTGATCTCCTCGGCTGTCTCGTCGTGGGACTGGTACTCCGCGGCCATCCACACCTCGGCGGCCTCCTCGACGATCTTCTTGCCGATCGCGTGCACCCCGGCGTCCAGGGCGCGCACGGTGCCGGAGCCCTCCGGCCGGGTGGCGGCCTTGTCGGCCAGCTCGGCGTACAGCTGCTCAAAGCTCTTCACGGAGCCACAGCCTAACGAGGGGTATGCCGCTCACCTGCGACCGCTCACTGGCTGGCCGACGTCGCCGGCGGGCTCAGCACGCCGCGCAGCGCCGCCACCGTCGCGACGGCAGCCGTCGCGGCCTCGTGGCCCTTGTCCTCCGAGGACCCGGGCAGGCCCGCCCTGTCGATGGCCTGCGCCTCGTCGTCACAGGTCAGCACCCCGAAGCCGATCGGCGTCCTCGTCCGGGTCGCGACCTCGGTGATGCCGAGGGTCGCGGCCTCGCAGACGTACTCGAAGTGGGGGGTGCCGCCGCGGATGACGACGCCGAGCGCGACGAGCGCGTCATAGTGCTCGGCGAGGGCGGCGCAGGCGACGGGCAGCTCGAACGCTCCGGGCACCCGGACGACCTCGACGGCCGATACCCCGGCGTCGTCGAGGCCGCGCCGGGCGCCGGCCAGCAGCCCGTCCATCACGGTCTCGTGCCAGGACGCGGCGACGACGGCGACCCGGAGCCCGGTGCCATCCGTCCTGAGGTCCGGTGCGCCTTCTTTCATGCCGTCTCCTCGTGCGTGTGGTCGAGGACGAGGTCGTGCCCCATCCGGTCACGTTTGGTGAGCAGGTAGTGCTCGTTCTCGCGGACGACGGCGGTCTGGATCCGTTCCACCGCCACGACGTCGAGGCCGTGGGCCCGGAGCGCCGTCACCTTGCGCGGGTTGTTGGTCAGCAGGACGACCTGCCGCACCCCGAGGTCGTGCAGGATCGCGGCCGGGGCCGCGTACTCGCGGGCGTCGACCGGCAGCCCGAGGGCGGTCTGCGCGTCGACGGTGTCGGCGCCGCGGTCCTGCTCGGCGTAGGCGCGCAGCTTGTCGACGAGGCCCACCCCTCGCCCCTCGTGCCCACCGATGTAGACGACGACACCTCCCTCTCGGCCGACGCGGGCGAGAGACGCCTGCAGCTGCGGTCCGCAGTCGCACCGGAGCGAGCCGAACGCATCGCCGGTGAGGCACTCGGAGTGCAGGCGGGCGAGGACCGGGCCGCGGCCGAGGCCACGCGGACTGACGAGGGCGACGTGCTCCTCCCCGGTGAACGTGTCGCGGTAGCCGTGCGCGGTGAAGGTGCCGTGAGGCGTCGGGATCCGGGTCGTCGCGAGCCGTTCCACGCGGTCGTGCCGCTGGCGCCACTCGATGAGCTGCTCGATCGTGACGACGGGCAGGCCCTCGACGCGGCCCAGCTCGAGGACGGCGTCGTAGCGCATCATCCGGCCGTCGTCGTGGACGAGCTCGCCGATCACGCCGACCGGAGGCAGGCCGGCGAGGCGGGCGAGGTCGGTGGCCGCCTCGGTGTGCCCGGGCCGGGCGAGAACGCCGCCCGCCCTGGCCCGCAGGGGCAGCACGTGGCCAGGTCGCACGAGGTCGGCGGGCGTGCTGTGCGGGTCGGCGAGGACGCGCACGGTCCGGGTGCGGTCGGCCGCGCTGATGCCGGTGGTGACTCCGGCTGCCGCGTCGACCGAGACGGTGTAGGCGGTGCGCAGGGGGTCGCGGTTGTCGGCGACCATGAGGGGCAGCTCGAGCCGGTCGGCGATCTCGGCCGTCATCGGTGCGCAGAGGTAGCCGGACGAGTGCCGGATCGTCCACGCCGTCCACTGCTCGGTCGCCGTCGCTGCGGCGAGCACGACATCGCCCTCGTTCTCGCGGTCCTCGGAGTCGAGGACGAGCACCGGCCGTCCGGCGGTGAGAGCGGCCAGGGCGTCCTCGATGGTCGACAGGCGTGATGTCATGCCCGCACCTCCGCCTTGGCGTCGGTCGACAGCGCCCCACCGGCCCCCAGCAGGCGTTCGACGTACTTGGCGAGGACGTCGACCTCGATGTTGACGATCTCCCCGACGCCCTTGCGTCCCAAGGTCGTCACCTCGAGGGTGGTCGGGATGAGGGAGACGGAGAAGCTTTCGTCGGAGACTGCCGTCACGGTAAGGCTGACCCCGTCGACGGTGATCGACCCCTTCTCGACGACGTAGCGCGCGAGGCCGCGACCGAGCCTGAAGTCGACCGTCTCCCAGCGGTCGCCGGGGGTGCGAGCGGTGATGACCGCCGTGCCGTCGACATGGCCTTGGACCACGTGGCCCCCGAACCGGCCGTCGGCGGCCATCGCCCGCTCGAGGTTGACCCGGTCCCCCGGGACCAGGGAGCCGAGCGAGGTGCGCCGCAACGACTCGGCCATGACGTCGACGGAGAAGCCCGACCCGTCGTGCTCGGTCACCGTCAGGCACACCCCGTTCACTGCGATCGACGCACCGTGCACCGCGTCCGCGACCACGAGGGGACCCTCGACCCGCAGGACCGCGCAGTCCTCCCCCTGCTCGATCGCCCTGACGGTGCCGAGCTCTTCGACGATTCCGGTGAACATGGTGCTACTCCTCTGCGTCGGCCGGATCGGCCGTGACGGCGTGGATACGGACGTCGTCCCCGATGGCACGGACGTCGCTGGTCGAGAGCCGGCGGATGCCGGCCATGGTCGTGATGCCGAGGTCACCGACGGCGGGTGCGCCGGCGCCGAGCAGCGCCGGGGCGAGGTAGGCGTAGACCTCGTCGACGAGGCCGGCGCGCAGGAACGCAGCAGCCAGGGTGGGGCCGCCCTCGAGCCACACGTCGCGGATCCCCTTGTCCCAGAGGCTCGCCAGCGCCTCTTCCGGGTCGTGGGTCGGCAGGACCGCGACGCTGCCGGGCCCGTGGTGCACCCGGGCGTCGGCGGGCACCGGCCGCTTCCCCATGACGACCCGCAGCGGCTGGCGGGCCAGGGGGCGGTCTCCGTCGCGCACCGTGAGTCGTGGGTCATCGGTGAGGACCGTCCCGGTGCCGACCAGGACGGCGTCCCGGGTGGCCCGCAGTCGATGCACGTCGGCCCGGGACCCGGCTCCGGTGACCCACTGGCTGGTGCCGTCGGCAGCGGCGCTCCGGCCGTCGAGGGTCGCTGCGAACTTCCACGTCACGAGTGGCCGTCCGAGCCGGACCGTCCGAGCCCACCTCTCGTTGAGCGCCGCGGCCTCGTCGGCGAGGCACCCTCCGCTGACGCGCAGGCCCGCCCGGCGGAGGATCTCGGCGCCACCGGCCGCGGTGGCGT
Organism: Intrasporangium sp.; assembly: GCA_035707905.1. GTDB lineage: Bacteria > Actinomycetota > Actinomycetes > Actinomycetales > Dermatophilaceae > Intrasporangium_A. The sequence goes on along the minus strand of DASSTN010000269.1, from coordinate 1,568 downwards.
TCGGGTCGGCCTGGGCGTAGACGACGGTGGCCACGCCGGCAGCGGCGAGCGCCGGCGCGCACGGGCCGGTCCGGCCCGTGTGGGCGCACGGCTCGAGCGTCACGTAGGCCGTAGAGCCGCGGGCCCGCTTCCCCGCCTCTGCCAGGGCCGCCGCCTCGGCATGTGGCGTGCCGGCTCCCCGGTGGTAGCCCTCGGCGACGACGGCCCCCGTGGGGTCGACGAGGACGCAGCCGACCCGAGGGTTCGGGTCAGGCCAGGGGCCCTGCGCTGCGAGCTCGAGCGCCCGCACCATCCACCGCTCGTCCGTCATCGACGGTCACGCCATCGCGGCGGCTTCGGGCTCCGGCGTGGGTCGCTCGGTCCGCGTTGCGCGCAGCCAGACGACGAAGCCGTAGATGACGAAGACGGCGTACACCCCGTAGAGCACGGCGGTCGGGATGTAACCGGAGTGGATGAGCAGCGGTACCCCGACGAGGTCGACCCCGATCCAGGCCAGCCAGAACTCGTTCCAGCCGCGCGCCATGGCGTAGGTCGCGATCATCGAGCCGATGAAGATCCAGGCGTCGCACCAGTAGTACCAGCGCGGCGCCGGCCAGCCGGCGCCGATCGCTGCGAACGCCCACTGCACGACGACGACCCCGGCGGCCCAGACGAGGAGCATGCCCACGCGCTCGCGCATGGTGGCCCACCGCGGCGTGATGGCCGGCTTCGACGAGTCGCGCCCGTCGAGTCGCTGAACCTGCCGCCAGCGCCACCAGCCGTAGATGCTCGTGAGGATGAAGAAGATCTGCCGGCCCGACTGCCCGAAGAGCGGCGCCCGCCCGTCACCGACGTCGAAGGTGACGGTGATGTAGACGAAGAAGAGCAGGACGTTGCCGACGATCCCGATGGGCCAGGCCCACACGCGCCGGACGAGACCTCCGATCGCCGAGCCCAAACCGAAGAGGACCCCGATCAGCTCCAGCCAGTGCAACTCGTAGCCGCCGATCGGGATGCTCGCCTCGTACAGCCAGCGCAGCAGGTCCATCTGGGCTTCCTCCGTGTCGTCCGAATTGTCAGGAACGAGCTCCGGGAAGAAAACCACCATGATCGGCGCCGGCTCCGGTCCACGACCGAGCCCACACCGACCTCGTGCTGCCTCCCATCCGGACTTTCACCGTCGGTCCCGGAATTTCACCAGGTCAACCGACCGCTGGCTGCGGCCGGGTCGCGGACTGTCACCGCCGGTTCGGAATTGCACCGACCCCGGAGCACGTACCTCGCATTATGGCACCCCGGCACGCGCGCGCCCCAGTGCCCGCCCGTGTGATGGGACGCACATCGGACGGTCGGTATGCCGCTGTCCGCGCTCCGCGGCATACCCGACGATCGTGCGTCTCTCAGTGGCGGTGTCGCTCGGCCAGCGCGCGGAGCTGCTCCACCGCCCCGGCGGCGTCCTCAGCGCCGTAGACGGCGGAGCCGGCGACGAAGACGTCCGCCCCCGCCTCGGCGCACTGCTCGATGGTGTGGGCGCTGACGCCACCGTCCACCTGGACCCAGACCTCGCCTCCGTGACGACGGACCGCCTC
>DASSTN010000268.1:0-7050 GCA_035707905.1 Intrasporangium sp. | reverse complement strand
GAGGCAAACGCGGCTTGCAAGCTGAGCTGACCACCGATTCGGATGCTGCCCGGCGGGCCGGCTCCTCGTGCCAGCCGGGCAGCACCCCCGCACCTGATCGAACGGTGACATGAGCGCATTCATCCAGTACACCCTGCAGGGCCTCGCCGCGGGCGGCTTCTATGCCCTGTCCGCCCTCGGCCTCGCCGTCATCTTCGGCGTGCTCGGTGTCGTCAACTTCTCCCACGGCGCCTGCTACATGCTCGGCGCCGTCATCGCGGCGGTGCTCCTCGCCGAGGTCGGCGTCCACTTCTGGGTGGCGCTCGTCATCGTGCCCGTCGTCATGTTCGGCGTCGGTGTGCTCATGGAGCGGCTCCTGATCCGGTGGCTGCTCCAGCTCGACCCGCTCTACAACTTCCTGCTGACGTTCGGCCTCACCCTCGTGCTCGTCGAGGCCGTCAAGCAGCGCTATGGCGTCTCCGGCCTGCCCTACGAGATTCCGGCCGGCCTGGACGGGCAGCTCACCGTGGCCGGCATCGGGCTGCCCGCCTACCAGGTCTTCGCCTGCCTCTTCTCGGTCGCGATCTGCGTTGTCGCATGGCTGCTCCTCACCAAGACGCGGGTCGGCATGATCGTCCGCGCCGCGACCGAGGCGCCGGAGCGTACCCGCGCGCTCGGCATCAACGTCGGACGCTGGGTCACGCCGGTCTTCGGCTTCGGGATCGCCCTCGCCGGCCTGGCCGGTGTCCTCGCCGCACCGTTCCGGGCGGTCACCGCGGAGATGGGCAGCAACTTCGTCATCATCCTGTTCGCCGTCGTCGTCATCGGCGGCCTCGGCTCGATCATCGGGGCCGTCGTCGCCGGCTTCCTCGTCGGACTCGTCGAGGCCTACGGCATCGCCTACCAGCCTCGCTTCGCCCAGATCGCCATCTTCGTCCTGATGGCCGTCGTCATCCTCGTCCGGCCCTCCGGGCTCTTCGGGCGGGAGGAGACCGCATGAGCACCGAGCTGACCACCCCGACTAGCGAGCTCGACCTCGCCGAGTCCTCGATCATCCCGCGGCGCGGCCCGTGGCGGGCCCTGATGCTCCTCGTCGGCCTCGTCATCGTCTGTGCGCTGCCGTGGTACATCTACCCGCCGGTCGCGATGGACATCATGTGCTGGGGCCTGTTCGCGATCAGTGTGGACCTGCTCCTCGGCTATACCGGGCTGCTCAGCTTCGGCCACGCGGCCTTCTGGGGTGGCTCCGCGTACTGCACGGGGCTCATTGCGATCAAGTCCGGCCTGCCGTTCCCCGTCGCGGTCGTCGGCGGCGTCGTCTTCGCCATGCTGATCGCCGTGCCGATCGGCTACCTCTCCGTCCGCCGCACCGGAATCTACTTCGCGATGGTGACCCTGGCCTTCGCCCAGATGCTCTACTTCATCGCCAACCAGTGGAGCAGCGTGACCGGCGGCGAGAACGGCCTCCAGGGCATCCCGAAGAACTTCTTCGGGGTCGAGTCGGTCGAGACGGACTCGTTCTACTTCTACTACGTCGGTCTCGTCCTCATCGCGATCGGCCTCTTCGTCGCCTGGCGGGTGGTGAACTCGCCCTTCGGCCGCGTCCTCACCGCCATCCGCGACAACCCCGCGCGCGCCCGAGCCCTCGGCTACGACGTCGACCGCTACAAGATCATGGCGTTCGTCCTCTCGGCCGGCCTCGCCGGCCTCGCCGGCGGTGTCTTCGCGATCAGCCACGGCTTCGCGTCGCTGCAGGAGCTCGTCTGGACGACGTCCGGCAAGGTCGTGCTGATCACCGTGCTCGGCGGCATCGGCACGCTCTGGGGCGGGCTCATCGGCGCCGGGATCGTCGTCACCCTCGAGGACCAGCTTGCCTCGTCCGGCTTCGAGGGGATCGGCCTCATCACCGGCTCGATCTTCGTCATCATCGTGCTCCTCTTCCGCCATGGCGTGTGGGGCACGGCCCGCAACCTCGTACGCAAGTGGGTCATCGAGCGGCGCCAGCCGCGCTGACGACAGCCGTGGTCCGGCGGCCCTTCGGGGCCTCCTAGACTGGCCCCCATGTCCTCCCTCACACGTGACGACGTGGCCCACCTGGCCATGCTCGCCCGCATCGACCTCAGCGAGGCCGAGCTCGACCGCATGGTCGGCGAGCTCGACGTGATTCTCGGCGCGGTCGCGAAGGTGCAGCAGGCGCCCATCGACGGCGTCGCGCCGATGTCGCACCCGCTGCCGCTGACGAACGTCACCCGGCCGGACGTCGTGCGCCCCGGCCTCACCCCGGAGGAGGCGCTGTCCGGTGCCCCCGAGGTGGAGGAGCAGCGCTTCAGCGTGCCCAGGATCCTCAACGAGGACTGACGGTATGCCGCTCAGCCAGCTGAGCGGCATACGGATCCTCCCAGCGAACTTCCTTGCCGACAAAGGGAACTGACGACGTGAACTCCGACCTGACCCGCGCTACAGCCGCCGAGCTCGCCGAGGCGCTCGCCACCAAGACCGTCTCGTCCGTCGAGGTGACGCAGGCGCACCTCGACCGCATCGCGGCCGTCGACGAGCGCGTGCACGCCTTCCTCCACGTCGACGCCGAGGGCGCCCTCGCGGCGGCCCGCTCCGTCGACGAGCGGCGCGCCGCGGGGGAGTCCCTGCCCCGGCTCGCCGGCGTGCCGATCGCCGTCAAGGACGTCATGACCACCCGCGGCATCCCGACGACGTGCGGCAGCCGGACGCTCGAGGGCTGGATCCCGCCGTACGACGCGACCGTCGTCACCCGCCTGCGGGCCGAGGGCATGCCGATCCTCGGCAAGACCAACATGGACGAGTTCGCCATGGGCAGCTCCACCGAGCACTCCGCCTACGGCCCGACGCGCAACCCGTGGGACCTCGAGCGGATCCCCGGCGGCTCCGGAGGTGGCTCCAGCGCCGTCGTCGCGTCGTTCCAGGCGCCCCTCGCCATCGGTACCGACACCGGTGGCTCGATCCGGCAGCCGGCCGCGGTGACCGGCACGGTCGGGACCAAGCCGACCTACGGTGGCGTCTCCCGCTACGGCCTGGTGGCGCTCGCCTCGTCGCTCGACCAGGCCGGCCCGTGCGCGCGCAGCGTGCTCGACACGGCGCTGCTCCACGCCGTCATGGCGGGGCACGACCCGATGGACTCGACCTCGATCGAGGCGCCGGTGCCGCCCGTCGTCGAGGCGGCTCGGGGCGGCGACGTCACCGGCCTGAGGGTTGGCGTCGTCCGTGAGCTCGGCGGCGAGGGCTACCAGCCGGGGGTCCGAGCCCGCTTCGACGAGGCGGTCCAGCTCCTCGTCGACCGGGGCGCGGAGGTCGTCGAGGTGTCCTGCCCCAACTTCGACTACGCGCTCGCCGCCTACTACCTGATCCTCCCGAGCGAGGCGAGCTCGAACCTCGCGAAGTTCGACGCGATGCGCTACGGGCTGCGGGTCCCGCCGCAGGGCATCGACGACCCGAGCGCGGAGCAGGTCATGGCTGCATCGCGCGACGCGGGCTTCGGCGACGAGGTGAAGCGCCGGATCATCCTCGGCACCTATGCCCTCAGCTCTGGCTACTACGACGCCTATTACGGCTCGGCCCAGAAGGTGCGCACGCTCATCGCCCAGGACTTCGAGCGTGCGTTCTCGCAGGTCGACGTCCTCGTCAGCCCGACCGCGCCGACGACCGCGTTCCGCTTCGGCGACAAGCTCGACGACCCGATGGCGATGTACCTCAATGACATCGCCACGATCCCGGCGAACCTGGCCGGCGTCCCCGGCATGTCGCTGCCCTCGGGCCTCGCGGACGAGGACGGCCTGCCGGCGGGCATCCAGATCCTCGCCCCTGCCATGCGCGACGAGCGGCTCTACACCGTCGGGTCCGCGCTCGAGCGGGCCCTCGCCGAGCGGTGGGGCGGCCTGCTGATCGACCGTGCCCCCGAGCTCGACGCGTCGGCCGTGAAGGGAGCCTGACATGACGACTGCAGCGATGACAACCGACGAGGTCATGGACTACGACGAGGCGATCGCCCGGTTCGACCCGGTCATGGGCCTCGAGGTACATGTCGAGCTCAGCACGGCGACGAAGATGTTCTGTGGCTGCGCGACCGCGTTCGGCGCCCCGCCGAACAGCCAGGTTTGCCCGGTCTGCCTCGGGCTCCCCGGGGCGCTGCCCGTCGTCAACGCCACGGCCGTCGAGTCGGCCATCCGGATCGGTCTCGCCCTGAACTGCGAGATCGCGGAGTGGTGCAGGTTCGCCCGGAAGAACTACTTCTACCCGGACATGCCGAAGAACTTCCAGACCTCGCAGTACGACGAGCCGATCGCCTACGGCGGGCACCTCGACGTGCAGCTCGAGGACGGGACCTCCTACCGGATCGAGATCGAGCGGGCGCACATGGAGGAGGACACGGGCAAGTCGCTGCACATCGGCGGCGCCACCGGCCGGATCCACGGCGCCGACCACTCGCTCGTGGACTACAACCGCGCAGGCATCCCGCTCATCGAGATCGTGACGAAGCCGATCGTCGGCGCGGGGGAGCGGGCGCCCGAGGTGGCCCGCGCCTACGTCTCGGCGCTGCGGGACCTCATGCGCGCCCTCGACGTGAGCGACGTGCGCATGGAGCAGGGCTCGATGCGGTGCGACGCCAACGTCTCGCTGCGGCCTCGTGTCGGGGACGACCCGGCCGGTGCGGATCAGCTCGCCGTCCCGCTCGGCACCCGCACCGAGACCAAGAACGTCAACTCCCTGCGCTCGGTCGAGCGCGCCGTCCGCTACGAGATCTCCCGGCACGCTGCGATCCTCGCGAGCGGCGGGTCGATCCTGCAGGAGACCCGGCACTGGCACGAGGACACCGGAGTCACGACCTCTGGTCGCGAGAAGTCCGACGCCGAGGACTACCGCTACTTCCCCGAGCCCGACCTGGTGCCCGTCGCCCCGTCCCGCGAGCTCGTCGAGCGACTGCGGGCCGACCTGCCCGAGCCGCCGGCCGAGCGGCGCAGGCGGCTGCAGGCCGAGTGGGGCTACAGCGACCTCGAGATGCGCGACGTCGTCAACGCCGGTGCCGTGGAGATGATCGAGGAGACGGTTGCCCTCGGGACCAGCCCGCAGGCGGCGCGCAAGTGGTGGCTCGGTGAGCCGTCCCGGCGGGCGAACGCCGCCGCGGAGGACCTCGTCACGTATGCCGCTGGGCTCGGGTTCACTGCCGGCGACGTCGCCGAGCTGGAGGCCATGGTCGTGTCCGGCCGGCTCAACGACTCGATGGCGCGCCAGGTGCTCGACGGCGTGCTCGACGGTGAGGGTCACCCGGTCGAGGTCGCCGACTCGCGTGGGCTCGAGCTCGTCGAGGACGACGCGGCGCTCGAGACGGCCGTCGACAAGGTCATCGCCGCCAACCCGGACGTCGCCGAGAAGATCCGCGGCGGCAAGGTCCAGGCGGTCGGAGCGCTCATCGGCCAGGTGATGAAGGCGATGAAGGGCCAGGCCGATGCGGGCAAGGCCCGCCAGCTGATCCTCGACAAGCTGCAGTAGGCAGGACCGCGAGCCCGGCTCCGAGCGGAGCCGGGCTCGCGCATGTGACGCGGCAGGTGCCGCACGAGCCGGGCACGACAGGGCCCGGGAAAGGTACAAAGGGGTATCCGTGAGTCAGACGGCTGACGAACACTATGAGGACTGGTCCGACCGATTGGCCCTCGCGGAGGCGATGATCCCGATCATCGGTCGCCTCTACCGGCACAACAACGTCGTGACCTCGATCTACGGTCGAGGTCTCGTCAACGAGTCGGCGATCCACATCATCAAGGCGCACCGGTTCGCCCGCCGCGTGGACGACGTCGAGCTCGACCTCGCCGACACGCTGCCGCTCCTGCAGGCGGTGGCCGCCGCCGACCCGGGCGCCGCGTCGGTCGACCTCGCGCGGCTGAACCGGAAGTACCGGCAGGAGGCTGCCGGTCGCGACCTGACCGAGTTCGTCCGCGACGAGCTCGGGGACCTCGTCGGGCAGAAGGGCGCCCGCGCTGCCGAGGACCTGGGTGGGCAGGACGTCGTCCTCTACGGCTTCGGACGCATCGGCCGGCTGCTCGCCCGGATCCTCATCGACCACGAGGGCAAGGGCGACGGCCTGAAGCTCCGGGCCGTCGTCGTGCGCAAGGGCTCGGAGAACGACCTGCACAAGCGGGCGAGCCTGCTGCGCCGCGACTCGGTGCACGGGTCGTTCCAGGGCACGATCACCGTCGACGACGAGGCGAACACCATCCTCGCCAACGGCACCCTGATCCAGGTCATCTACTCGAACGACCCCGCGAGCGTCGACTACACCGCCTACGGCATCCGGGATGCCATCGTCGTCGACAACACCGGGCGCTGGCGCGACCGCGACGGGCTCGCCCAGCACCTCGCGTGCCCCGGGGTCTCCCGCGTGCTGCTCACCGCACCCGGCAAGGGCGACCTGCCGAACGTCGTGGCCGGCATCAACGAGTCGGCGATCGGCGACGAGCGGATCCTCTCGGCCGCCTCGTGCACGACGAACGCGATCGTGCCGGTGCTCAAGGCCGTCTCCGACGAGTACGGCATCGTCGGCGGCCACGTCGAGACGGTCCACTCGTTCACGAACGACCAGAACCTCATCGACAACTTCCACAAGGGCGAGCGGCGCGGCAGGTCCGCGGCGCTGAACATGGTGCTGACGGAGACCGGCGCAGCGAAGGCCGTCGCCAAGGCACTGCCTGAGCTCGCCGGCAAGCTCACGGGGAACTCGATCCGCGTGCCCACCCCGAACGTCTCGATGGCGATCCTCAACCTCACCCTCGACAGGCCGGTCGAGCGCGACGAGGTCAACCGTTACCTGCGGATGACCTCGCTGCACACGCCGCTGCACAAGCAGCTGGACTTCATCGACTCGCCGGAGGTCGTGTCGACTGACTTCGTCGGCTCCCAGTACGCCGGCATCGTCGACGGCCGGGCGACGATCACGGCGGACAACCGGGTCGTGCTCTACGTCTGGTACGACAACGAGTTCGGCTACAGCTGCCAGGTGGTGCGGGTGCTCGAGACGATGGCGGGCGTGCACCCGCCGGCGTTCCC
>DASSTN010000267.1:0-2537 GCA_035707905.1 Intrasporangium sp. | reverse complement strand
GCGGAGCCGCCACCACGCGAGGAGCAGCACCGCCATGGCGACGAGGGACACGAGGGCCGCTGCGGGCGAGCCGCCCTTCGCCGACCACCACTCGAGCCCGGGCCACAGGATGTGCCGGTTCAGCGTCGGCCGCGAGCCGGATCCCCACGACGAGGCGGCGAGGACCACCGCCGCCGCCACGCCGATCCAGCGCCAGCGGGCCGGGCTCAGCCGGTCATCGGTCATGCGTGATCGGCTCGTCGCCCCAGGCGAGCAGCTTCCATCCGGCGTCGGGGTCGCCCTCCATCGTCACGATGTGGGTGTTGTCGATGCGGCGGTTGTCGAAGAAGTCGACGCCGAGGCCGAGGGACACCGAGCACCAGACGCGCATCGCGGCGCCGTGGCTCACCGCGACGGCGGACTCGTGGCCGTCGTCGGCGATGCGGCGGATCGCCTCGGTGTAGCGGTCGAGGAACCCGACGCCGGTGTCCCCGCCCGGGATCGCCCGGGTCGGGTCGTCACGCCAGGCGGCGACGGCCTCGACGTAGGGCCCCCACTCGGTCGACATCTCCCAGTCGCCGGCCTGGATCTCGCGGAGGCCGGGCAGGACGATGAGCTCGAGACCGAGCGTGCGGGCCAGCGGCTCCGCGGTCTGGTGGGTGCGAACGAGGTCCGAGACGTAGATCGCGCCGAGGTCCTCCCCCTCGAGCCGGCGCGCGAGGGCCTTGGCCTGCTCACGGCCGAGGTCGGTCAGGTCGAGCCCCGGGTGGGCGGTGTCGAGCTGGCGGGCGACGTTGGCGGGGGTCTGCCCGTGCCGGACGAGGAACAGCCGCATCACTGGTCCTTGATGGTGACGCCGGTGAGGCAGGTGACGCCCTTCGGGGGCACGGTGTGGAAGTCCTTGGCCTCGACCGGCGTGCTCTGGCCCGGCTGCACGGTGACGGTGACCTCCTTGGTGAAGACGTCGGTCATGTCGCCGTCCTTGAGGAGGGAGATACCGACGGTGTACGTCTGCGGCGCGTTGTTCTTGTTCGTCAGCTTGCCCGAGAAGCTCCACACGTCGCCCTGCGGCCCGCACGTGGCGTCGCTGAGGGCGTCGGAGGCGTCGAAGAGGTCCTCGTGCACGCCCGCGGAGGGGTCCGGGCCGGCCGTGTCGAGGGCGCTCGGGTTGAGCGGGGTGATCGTCGGCTGGATGATGACGTTCACCGTCGTCGGCGCGTTCGCGGCTGGTGGTGTCGGCTGGCCACAGCCGGCCAGCCCGGTCACGACGGCGAGCCCGAGGATGACGGCGCGGGCGCCTCGCAGGCTCGTCGGATGCGCGCGCACAGGTCCTCCTCGGGGTGGGGTTTGCGGCCATTGTGCATTGCCGTCGCGTGAACCGGCCTCCCGGCACGCGGGGAGCTGCTCGCGCGGTCGGCGAGGCGGGCACGACGGGGCGAGGAGGACCGGACTCGGGACGGCTCAGCCGGGCCAGGCGAGGCGGCCCAGGACCGCGGTCGCGATGACGGCGAGCCCGGCGAGCACCGCCAGCGAGTCGGACCGGCGCCACGGCGCCGGCCCCGCCCACGTGCGGCGGTGTGCCCCGGCGAATCCCCGCGCGTCCATCGCGAGGGCGAGCACAGCGGCCTGTCCCAGCGCACCGACGAGGAGCCCGACGGTGACCGCACCCGCCTCTCGGAGCCTGGCGACAGGACCACGATCCGCACGGATCCCCCGCACCCGGCGCGTGGTCATGAGCTCGGCCCAGAGGGTGTCGAAGGACTGCACCCGCTGCAGCGCCGCGGTCGCGGCGACGACCGCGCGAGCCGGGAGGTGGAGCCGTTGCGCGAGGTGGTCGCCGAGCCGCTCCGGGTCGAGGTAGCCGACGACGAAGGCCGACGGCACGACCAGGCACGTCACCCGCAGGGCCGCCCCCGCCGCGACCTCGACGTCCCGACCTCCGAGCAGCCACGAGGACCAGCCAACACCGAGGACAGCGAGGAAGGCGGGGACGAGGCGCCGCAGCACGCCGGTGACCCGTCCGCCGGGCGCGGCCCCCCGCCCGGGGGCGAGCAGACCGACGAGCCCGAGGAGCACCTCGACGGTGAGGACGGCGAGCCCCTGCCGCCAGTTCTCGAGCAGCGCGGGCAGGACGAGGACCGAGAGCGCGGCCAGCAGCAGTCCCAGCGGACCGACCCGCGAGAGGAGCGTATGCCGCTCAGCTCGCTCCTGCTGGTCCCCTTGCTCCCGCTGGGCGACGTCCCGCTCAACATGTGGTTCGAGGTAATCGGAGGACGCCGGTGACCGCGGAACACCTCGAACCGGAGGCGGGTCGGCGGGTTCCGGGGCGGTGACGGGGACGACTCGGTCGGCGCGGTCGATGACGCCGGTGTCGTGGGTCGTGACGAGAACCGCCGAGCCCTCCTGCCGGGCCGTCGTGAGCACGCCCATGACGGCCGACCAAGTGAGCCGGTCCTGCCCGACGGTCGGCTCGTCGGCGAGGACGAGCGCCGGCCCGTGGGCGATGGCCGAGGCCAGGGCGAGGCGGCGTTGCTCACCACCGGAGAGGTTGCGGGGGT
>DASSTN010000266.1:0-7925 GCA_035707905.1 Intrasporangium sp. | reverse complement strand
CCGAGGAGGTCCTCGGCCATGGCACGGCGCTCGTCGGCGGAGAAGGCGGCCAGGACGGTGCCGGCCTCACCGACCGGTCGACCAGGCATGCAGTCCATGACGAGCACCCGGCCCGTGCACCAGTCGGGGTGGGCGCGGGGGACCCGCAGCCGGCTCCGTCCGGCAGCGGCCAGACCGGCGGCGACGGAGCGCATGTTGCCCAGCTCGACCCGGTAGTCGAGCTCCTCGTCCAGCGAGGTCGCGAACCCCTGGGCGAGTGCCCGCGTGCCGAGCCGTCGTCCCCACCCCGTCGTGCGCTGCAGCCACGAGCCGAGCCGGAGGATGATGTCGAGGTCGGCGGTCACCTGACGGCGGGCGCCGACCCGCTGGACCTTGACGACGACCTCCTCACCGGTGCGTAGGACCCCGCGGTGCACCTGTCCGACCGAGGCGGCCGCCATCGGCTCCCGGTCGAGGCCGGCGAACACCTCCCCGACCGGGCGGCCGAGCTCGTGCTCGAGGACCCGCTCGACCTCGGCCCAGGACTGCGGGGGCACCCGGTCCTGCAGCGTCGACAGCTCGGCGAGGTAGGCCTCGGGCAGCAGGTCGGCACGTGAGGAGAGCATCTGCCCCAGCTTGACGAAAGTCACCCCGCCGTCGGTCAGGGCCAGTCGCAGGGAGCGCGCCACCTTCGAGGCGGGCTGGTCGGTCCCCGGCCCGGTCGGGCGCAGGTAGGCGCCGAGCCCGTGCTGCGCGGCGATCCGCACGATCGCCGTGTAGCGCGCCGCGCGCCGCCGCCGCGCCGGCAGGGAGCGCACGAAGGCGAGTGGTCCGGGCAGCGTGCCGGTGGGGACGAAGACCTCGAGGATGGCGAGGATCGCGACCTGCACCGCGATGAGCCAGGCGATGACGAGCGTGAGGATCGCGAAGGTCTGGCCGAGGGTCGGTGAGTCGATGCTCGTGTCGAGGCCCAGGGTCTGCCCCACCCAGGTCAGCAGGCCCGCCGAGCCGGCCTGGATGAGCAGGCTGAGCACGAAGGTCCGCGGCCAGCCCACGGGCACGCCGAGCAGCCGCCGCACGACGAAGCTGACGAGTGCGACGTTGACGACGGTGGCGACGAGATACGCGAGGACGTCCAACTGCGTTCCTCCCGGGGATCGATGTGTCGCCCACTCTGCCGCACAAGACCGTATGGCGCGTCGCAAGCCGGGCGGTGTCGTCCCGCTCCGTGTCGGCTCGGGCAGCCCGACGCGCCAGCGGGCATGATGAGGAGCGTGACCGCCTCGACCGCACCCCGACCGGAGCCGACGGCTCGCTCGGTCCCGCGGCGAGCGACATACCACCATGGCGACCTGCGACGGGCCTTGCTCGACGCCAGCATCGAGCTGGCGCGGGAGGGCGGGCCGGACGCCGTCGTCGTGCGTGAGGCGACCCGCCGGGTCGGCGTGTCCGCGAACGCCGCGTACCGCCACTTCGCGGACCGGGACGACCTGCTCGAGGCGGTCGCGAGCCGGGCGCAGGGCCGAGCGGCCGACGTCATCGCCGAGTCCATCGCGGGCGTCACCGACGACGGGGCCGAGCAGTCCCTGGCGCGACGGCGCTTCCGGGCGGTCGGGCTCGGCTACCTCCGGTTCGCGCTGACCGAGCCCGGGCTGTTCCGCACGGCGTTCGGGGTGCCCGTCGACCTCAGCCGGTCGAGCTCCCCCGAGGCCGCCGGCGAGTGCGGCCGCACGCCGTTCCAGCTCCTGTCCGACCAGCTCGACGCGATGGTCGCGTCCGGAGCCCTTCCCCCTGAGCAGCGTGAGGGGGCCGAGCTGCTGGCGTGGTCGGCCGTGCACGGCTTCGCGATGCTCGCCCTCGAGGGACCGCTCCGGGGGCTGCCACCCGAGGCCATCGAGCACATCGCGCCGCGCCTCGTGGAGATGGTCGACCTCGGGCTGGGGCTCGTCGAGAGCTCGGTGGCCGGCGGTTAGGGTGGCGGGCGTGACGACCGCCTCCGACAAGCTGCTGGGTGACTTCGAGCTCGCCACCGACGTCGCGGCCTCCTACGTCCCGCTGGGGGATGACCGCTACGCGCCGACGATCCACGTCCAGGGCGCGTGGCGACCGGACGAGCAGCACATGGCGCCCGTCGGCGGCCTCATCGCGCACGCCATCGAGGCCCACGAGCCACGCCCGGAGCTGCAGCTCGCTCGGATCAGCTACGACATCCTCGGTGTCATGCCGGCGCGGCCGAGCGTCGTCGAGGTGCGCACCCTGCGACCGGGGCGGACCATCGAGCTCGTCGAGGCGACGATGACGGTCGATGACCGGCCCGTCGTCCGGGCGCGGGCCTGGCGGCTCGCCACCGGCGACTCCTCGGGGGCAGCCGGTCTCGAGCTCGAGCCGATGCCCGGTCCGGACGCGTTTCCCAGGTGGACCGGCATGGAGATCTGGGGCGGGGGCTACATCCGCAGCCTCGAGGTGCGCGCCGACCCGGAGCGCCGCCCCGGCCGTGCCCGGGTGTGGCTGCGGTCCCCCAACGCGCTCGTCCACGGCGAGACCGTGTCGCCGACCGCTGCCTTCCTCGCCTATACGGACACCGCGAACGGGATCGCTGTGCGGGTGCCGCCGGGCCAGTGGGCCTTCCCGAACGTCGACCTCACGGTGCACCTGCTGCGTGAGCCGGTGCCCGGCTGGGTCGGCCTCGACACTCGAGTCAGCTTGGGCGACAACGGGATCGGCCTGACGTCCAGCGTCCTGCACGACGTGGAGGGCCCGGTGGGAACGGTCGAGCAGATCCTCACGGTGCGGCCGATCGCTCGCGACTGACGCCACCGTTGCGGTGGCGAGACCCGGCCCCTCCGGGCAGAGTGGGAGGCATGCGCCCTGACGTCGACCGCGTCGCTGACGCGCCCGAGCCGGTGCAGCCCGGCTTCTGGATGACCCTGCTCGGCTGCTTCGCCGCGGTCCTCGCGCCGCTCATCGGCTTCCTCGGCGGCAGCGCATCCGGGGCCGGCTACGACGAGACGGGTCGACGGCTCGCGGCCTGGCTGATGGTCGGCCTCGTGATCGGCGGGCTGGGGGTCCTCAGCGCCTTCGTCGGCGCCCTGAAGTGGTGGCGGGCCGCCCACCACTGACCGACGGCCAGGTCAGCAAGAACGATCAAGCGTCCGGCCCGAGGCCTGACGCACGATGACGACGTGAGCATCGCCACCGACACCTTCAGCGCCTGGCTCGACGTGCTCGTCGACACGCTCGACGAGCCCGGCCTGACCGGCGATGAGATCGCGGGGCGGCTCCACCTGTCACGGTTCCACCTTGACCGGGTCGTCAGCAGCGCCGCTGGCGAGACACCGCGGGCCCTGCGCCGTCGCGTCCTTCTCGAGCGCTCCGCCTTCCGGCTCGCCACCAGTCATCGCTCGATCCTCGAGGTCGCGGCCGAGGCCGGCTACGGATCCCACGAGGCGTTCACCCGTGCCTTCCGCAGGGCCTACGGAGCAACACCGAGGGAGTGGCGCGCCCAGCCGAGACGGATCCGGATCGAGTCGGGCAACGACGTCCACTTCCACCCGCCCGGCGGCATCCGCCTGCCGGCCCAGCAGAAAGTCACTGCCATGGACCTCATCCAGCGCATGGTCGAGCACCACATCTGGCTGACCCGTCAGCTCATCGAGTGCGCCCGGGAGCTGACCGACCCCCAGCTCGACGAGCCGATCGTCCTCAGCGTCGAGGACGATCCCGATCCCTCCACGCTGCGTCGCATCATCAGCCGTCTCGTCGGCCAGATGCAGATGTGGAACGCCGCGATGGCGAACGAGGAGTACGACTTCGCCGTCGAGCAGGGCGAGTCCCTGATGTCGGCGAGTCGGCGACTCGATGCCGCCGCCCCGGTCTTCCTCGAGCACGTCCGACAGGCCATCGAGAACGGCGAGCTCGACGACACCTTCATCGACGCCACCTGCGACCCGCCCTTCACGTGCACGTACGGGGCGATGATCGCGCACGTGCTGACCTTCGCGGCACACCGCCGCACGCTCGCGGTGCTCGCCCTCGACAAGCACGGCGTGACCCGCCTCGGCTGGGGCGACCCCATCACCTATCTCGACACCACCACGTCGAAGTGAACTGCCCCCAAAGGCAATCCGCCCGTATGGCGCTCAGCTGAGCGGCATACGGGCACTGCCTCCGCGCGGGCTCCCTCCTCCCACGTGGTGCGGGTGGGGCGGGGCGCTCACTCGACGTGATGCGGGTGGGGCGACGCGCTCACTCCACCTTGGCGGTGACGCTCGCGCCGAGCATGACCGTGCGGCTCACCGTGCAGAACTCCTCGTGCGAGCGGCGCACCATCTTCGGCAGGATCTCGCGAGCCGCGTCGCCGCCCTCCCCGTCGGGGAACCGGACGCGGAAGGTCACCTCGATGTCCTTGAGGTGGTTGCCCTGCTCGTCCTTGACCTTGTCAGCGGTCACCTCGATCTCGAAGCTGTCCGGCTCCTCCCGACGCGAGGTGACCGTGTCGACGTCGACCGCGGTGCAGCCGGCGATCCCGGCCAGCAGGAGCTCGACCGGTGACAGCTCGTCGGTGCCGCTGCTCGTCGTGATCGAGCCGCCACGGCCGTTGCGGACGGTGTAGCGGCCGAGGCTGTCGCGGGTCAGGGTGACGCGGCGGATGTCCTGCTCAGTCATGGCGCAAGCCTCCCAGATGCCAGCCGGTCCCTCAGGACCAGGCGTCGGCGAGCAGCTCGTAGGACCGCAGCCGGGCCTCGTGGTCGAAGGCGCCGCACGTGAGGATCACCTCGTCGACCCCCGTCGCGTCGGTGAACTCCTGCAGCGCGTCGCGCACCTGCGCGGGAGTACCGACGAACGAGACCCGGATCATGTCGAGCACCGCGGCCTGCTCCGCCGGGCTCCACCCGGCGAGGACCGACTCCATGCTCTCGGCGGGCTTCTGCACCCCGCCCCGGCGCCCGGTCACGATGCCGTGGAACCGGGTCAGCACCGAGGTGAAGAGGCGCCGCGCCTCCTCCTCGGTGTCGGCGACCATGACGTTCGCACCGGCCATCGTCCGCGGCGTGTCGAGGCCGCCCGGCTCCGTCGAGGGCTGGAAGCGGGAGCGGTAGACCTCGAGCGCGCTCGTGAGCATCCGCGGCGCGAAGTGGGACGCGAAGGAGTAGGGCAGGCCGAGGGCTGCCGCCACCTGCGCCCCGCCGTGGCTCGACCCGAGGACCCAGATCGGCACGTGGGTCCCCTCCCCCGGCACGGCGCGCACCGGCGCGGCTGGGTCCGGGTCGCCCAGGTAGCCGAGGAGCTCCTGCGCCTCACCACCGAAGTTCATCGCGGCCTGGTCGTCGCGCCGCAGTGCACGGGAGGTCACCGGGTCCGTGCCGGGCGCCCGGCCGAGGCCGAGGTCGATCCGTCCCTCGTGGATCGTCGCGAGGGTGCCGAACTGCTCGGCCACGACGTATGGCGCATGGTTCGGCAGCATGATGCCGCCGGCGCCGACCCGGATCGAGGAGGTCTGGTCCGCGACGTGCCCGATCAGCACCGCCGTGGAGGAGGAGGCGACCCCCTGCATGTTGTGGTGCTCGGCCATCCAGTAGCGCCGGTAGCCCCACCCCTCGGCGTGCTGGGCGAGGTCGACGGTGTTCGCGATCGCCTCGGCGGGCGTGGAGCCCTCGTTGATCTGGACGAGGTCGAGGATGTTGAGATCTGCGCGGGTCACGCCAGCATCAACCCGCTCCGGCCCGCCCATGTTCCGCGCCCGGCAATCACCCTGTCAGGAGGGCAGTCTCAGCTGGCCGAGCTGGGAGTCGTACGTCGGGCACATGCTCTGCACAGCGGCATACATGAGCTTCTTCGTGCGCAGGCCGTCACCGCTGTCCGCCAACGGGTCTCCCTTGGAGTCCCGCGCGATCTCCCCGAGCGTGACGCCGCCCTCGCGAAGCGCCCAGCACGTCGTGGAGCCGGTCTCGATGTCGTCGTCGACGCTCTGGCCGGTGACCTTGACTCCCAGGTCCTCGGCCGCGAGGACGAACTTCGCCTCCTCGACGGTGATGCTCGGCCGGGCGGAGACGACGTCGGACGGCAGGTCGCTCGCGGTCGGCTCGCTGCTGCAGCCGGCGAGCGCGAGCGCGGCGAGGATGACGACGGCGCGGCGCATCGTGCTCCTCTCTACGCTGGGCGGGTGACCGAGTCCCATTCTCCCCGAGACGTCCGGGTCGCCGGGGAGGCACCCCTCGCCCGTGGCGCCGTGGTGGCCTCGATCGTGGCCGTCGCCCTCGGGTGGTGCTTCGTCCCGCAGGTCCTCGGTATGGCGCTGGGCCTGCTCTCGCTGGCCCGCCGGGAGCGCTCGGGGCGCCGGCTGGCACTGCTCGCGATCGGGCTGAGCATCGGACTGACCGTGGTCTGGGGAGTCGTGCTCGGCCTGGTCGTGAAGTGGTGGGCGCGCAGCCGGCTCGGTTGAGGGCCGGGCCCGGGCCGCACAGACCGCACGCCCCCGACCGCAGGCCGGGACGGCCGGACCCGGCAGGCCGTGGCGTCAGGTCAGGCCGCTGCGCAGGTGCTCGGCCGCCTCGGCCTCGATGTCGAGCACGAGCTCGGCCAAGGTGTCGAGGTCGCTCAGGGAGAACAGCTCCGCGGCGTCCTCCTCGGACAGGCCCAGGCGAGTCGTCACGTGCATCATGGTCGTGCCGACGATGCCGTCAGGCGAGGTGGCCCGCTCCGGGTTGTCCGGGTCGATCCGGTAGCCGCACATCACGAGGGCGTGTCCCCCGATGCATCGGACCGGACCGAAGAGGCCGTCCGACTGCCAGGTGCCCTGGTCCCACTGCAGGGGGTGCTCGGCGACGAAGGCGAGCGCCTGCTCGAGCAGGAGGATGTCCGGAGTGCTCGGCAGTCCGAACCAGGCCGCCGCCGACAGCCCACCGAGGTGGTCGGCCAGCTGGCCACCGAGGTCCGCGGCGAGGTCTGGCTCGACGAGCCCCATCGAGAGCAGCTCCGCGAGGCCGTGCTCACCGAGCTGTCCAGTCGGCTGGGTGCGGGCTCCGTGGGGGCGGCTCTCGACCTCGGTGATGACGTCCTCGGTCGACAGCCCCACACGGATCCAGTCGATCGCCCGGGCGAGGTCCTCGATGCGGGCCCGCGGGTGGACGAGGACCTCGAGGTCCTCCCGGCACGCGCCGGTCACGTCGGCGACGACGGCGAGGGCGTGCGCCGAGTCGAGCCACACCGACCCGCTCGACCGGGCGAGCACGGGCACCTCGATGCCGCCCAGCCACAGCGCATGCCCGACGAAGGAGCGCGCCGTCCCAGCCAGCGCTGCACCCTCGAACCCCGGCGCGACCGCTTGGTCCCACTCCAAGGGATGGTGGGTGACGTGCGCCAGGGCCTTGTCGAGCAGGGTTAGGTCCAGAGCATCCCCCCGGAAGTGAGCAGGGTCGGTCGTGTGGCAGGACCAGGTGTCACACATCGCTCCATGGTGCACGTCGCTCGCCCGCGCCGCAACGACCGCCCCCGGCCAGCGGGGCGCCATACGGCGTTGTCCCAGCGTTCACTGGCTGTAGGTGGTGAGGAACTTCTCAATCCGGCCGATCGCGTCCTCCAGCTCGTCCGCCAGGGGCAGGAAGACGATCCGGAAGTGGTCCGGGGTCGGCCAGTTGAAGCCCGTTCCGTGCACGACGAGAAGCTTCTGCTCCCGGAGCAGGTCGAAGGCGAACTGCTCGTCGCTGACGATGCGGTAGCGCTTCGGGTCGAGGCGCGGGAAGGCGTAGAGCGCGCCCTTCGGGGTCGTGCAAGACACGCCAGGGATCTGGTTGAGCAGCTCGACGGTCTTGTCCCGCTGCTCGAGCAGGCGCCCGCCGGGGAGGATGAGGTCGTTGATCGACTGGCGGCCGCCGAGCGCGACCTGGATCGCGTGCTGGGCGGGCACGTTGGCGCAGAGGCGCATGTTCGCGAGGACGTCGAGGCCC
>DASSTN010000265.1:0-6543 GCA_035707905.1 Intrasporangium sp. | reverse complement strand
GGGATCTCGGTGAACTCCATGTTCTCGGGGGCGAGCCGGATGAGCGACTTCGACAGGATCCGGTTGATCGAGCCCTTGGCGAGGCTTCCGACGAAGTAGCCGACGTGCTGGGTGGCCATGCTGGGACCCTTTCTGCGGGAGGAGGGGACCCGTTTCACTGTCCTCGCTCCCGCCGCAGCTCACAACCTCGCTCAGCTGTGCTCGACGCACCGCAGGGCCCACGGACGGACCTCCAGCCGCTCCTCGGGAATCGGCTTTCCGCACACCTCGCACTTGCCGTAACCACCCTCGGCCAGGCGCTGGCGTGCGCGGCGCACGTCAGCGAGCATCGCGAGGAGGTGCTCCTGCGCCGACACCGCAGTGAGGCGGTCGACCGCCATCGACGTTCCCTCGCCAACCCGCTTCCCGAAGGAGATCGTGCCGACCTCGCCGGCCGGCTTGGTCAGCTCGGCGAGCTCTGCCTGGAGCCGGTCCTCCCTCTCGGCCAGGACCTCGTCGATGTCAGGACGCACCCGTTCAGGGTATGGCGTGAGGCCCCCTCACGCGCGCAGTGCCGGCTGCCCCGGGCTGGGTTCACGGCAGCAGCGGCACGTCGACGAAGAGGGCCAGCATGCCGCCCGCGACGAGGAACGGGCCGAAGGGCACGGCGTCGCGGCTCGAGCGTCGACGCACGAGGACATGGACGAGGGCGTGGACACCTCCGAGGAGGAAGGCCGCATAGAGGGCGACGACCGGGCGCCACCACCCGACGGCACCGGTGACGAGGCCGATCAGGGCGCACAGCACGACGTCACCGAGGCCGAAACCACTGCGGAGCGCGGCCGCGAGCAGCGCGAGGACCATGGCCAGGGCACCGAGCAGCGCCGCACAGGCGACGGACCGCACGAGCACCGACCAGTCGCCACTGGCCCACGCCGCGAGCGCGAGCTGGGCGAGGAGGATCGGGAAGCTCGGCAGCGTCAGCCCCTCGGGCAGGCGGTGGACGTCGAGGTCGATCCACGCCAGCGCGACGGCGACCGTGGCGAAGCACAGCAGGGCCGGGGCCAGGGCCCAGTCCGCATCCGGGCCGAACCGCCACGCCAGGCAGGCCCAGAGCGGTCCCAGCACCGCAGCGACGGGCCAGCCCGGGAGCCGGGACGGCAGGTGCGCCTCCTCGTCCAGCCGGTAGCCGCGGCTCTGCAGGCGGACACCGAGGAGGCGCCCGACGACGATGCCGGCCAGACCGGCGACCACCGGCACCCACAGTGGGGTTCCGGCGGACGGGGTCCCGATCATGGGCGCGCCGCGAGCGCCTCGGCGAGCGCCGCCCGCATGGCGTCGACGGGTGCCGGCAGGCCCGTCATGAGCCGGACCTGCTCGGCCGCCTGGTGCAGCAGCATCTGCGTCCCGTCCACGACCGTCCAGCCGCGTGCCCGTGCGGCGCGCTGCAAGGGTGTCTCGCCCTCGCCATAGACGACGTCGAGCACCATGCCGGGCCGCTCGGGCAGGTCGACCATCCCGTCGAGAGAGGCCGGCGGCACCGTGCTGATGACGGCGTCGGCGCCCGGCCAGTGCCCCATGGGCGTGGTCGAGACGTCGAGGCCCTCGTCGGCAGCCTGGCGCACCGTCTCGGCCCGTGGTTGGGTGCGCACCATGAAGGCCACACGTCGGGCGCCCAGTAGCCCTGCGGCGGCGACGGCGGAGCGCGCCGTCGCGCCGGACCCGACGACGAGGACGGTCTCGGCCCGGTCGAGCCCGGCCTGCTGGAGGGAGGCGACGAGGCCGTGGACGTCGGTGTTGTCGGCGGCCCAGCCCTCCCCCGAGCGGACCAAGGTGTTCGCAGCACCGGTGTGGCGGGCCTGGGGGCTGGCGTCGTTCGCCGCCGCGAGGGCGACCTCCTTGAGCGGCATCGTGAGGGACAGGCCGCGCCAGGTCCGGTCGAGGTCACGCAGGGCCGCCTCGAAGCGCTCCGCGGTGACCTCGGCCCGGTCGTAGGTCCAGTCCCCCAGCCCGAGCGCGGCGTATGCCGCCCGGTGCAGGACCGGGGACAGCGAGTGCTCGATGGGCGAGCCCCAGACGGCGCACTTCATCGACGGCGCTGCCTCAGCAGGTGCCCTTGTGGGCCTGGCACCAGCCCCGGAACTCGGCGACGTACTTCTCGTGCTCGGCGTAGGTGGCCGCGAACTTCGTCTCGCCGGTCTCGGGGTTGACCGTGACGAAGAAGAGCCAGGGCCCGGCAGCGGGCTGGGCCGCAGCCTGGATGGCGCTCTCACCGGGGTTGCCGATCGGACCCGGCGGCAGGCCGGTCACCACATACGTGTTGTACGGGCTCTTGCTCTGCCGGTCGGCGTCGGTCGTGGTGATGCCGTGCTTGCCGGCGGCGTAGTTCACGGTCGAGTCGAGCTGGAGCGGCATGTTCTTGGCGAGACGGTTCTCGATGACCCGGGCGACCTTGGGCCGGTCCTCGGGATGACGCGCCTCGGCCTCGACGAGGCTCGCCACGGTCACGACGTGCTCCATCTTGTCCTCGGGCACGCCCAGTGCCTCGAGGCGCTTCACCGACTGGCCCACCATCTCGGCCAGCTGAGCCTTCGCGCTCGTGCCCGGGTCGAACGAGTAGCTGGCCGGGAAGAGGTAACCCTCGACGTTGCCCTTCGCGGCGGCGGGCAACCCGAGCCCGGCGCCGTCCTTGGCCGCCGCGACGTAGTCGGCGACCGGGATACCGGTCTGCTTGGACAGCTGCGCGTAGATCTCCTTGGCCCACAGCCCCTCGCGGAGGGTCACGGCGGTCGTGACCCGGTTCTTGGGGTCGACGAGGACCGAGACCGCCTCCGCCGCGGACATCTGCTTCTTCAGCTCGTAGGTGCCGGGCTGGATGCCGGCGCTCTTCGGGTTGGCCTGGGCCGCCTCGATGTAGGCCTTGCTCGACTTGACGACGTCTGCGTCGACGAGAGTCTTGGCGATCGCGGTCCCCGTGTCGCCCTGCTCGATCTTGACGTCGACCTTGCCGGTGCCCGGGCCCGGGTAGTCGTTCGACTCGAGGAACCCGGAGACCACCGGTCGCAGGTAGGTGTAGGCGACCGCCACACCGCCGCCGACGACGACGAGCGCGAGCAGGATCACCGCCAGACGCCGCCAGACCGGCGGCTTGTGGGACCGTCGCCGGGTGCGATGCCGCGAGCTGCGCTCCGCCTCCCGCGCCTCCCGCCGGGTCCGCGGCGCGGGCGCCGGCTCGTGGAGAGGGTCCTGCGCCACGTGCTCGTCGACGTGCTCGTCGTGGTCGCCGAAGATCGACGACTCGAGGTGCTCATTCATCGAGGTGGAGCCTTCTTCCGTGGCTTGCGTGCCGACGAGACCATCTCCCCGGCCGGCTCACCGGACTGCGACTCGGCGTCGAGGGCCACCTGCAGGATGAGCGTTGCTGCAGCCTGGTCGACGACGGCCCGCTGCCCCCTCCCCGGAACACCGCTGTCGCGTAGTCTGCGGTGCGCGTCGACTGTCGTCAAGCGTTCGTCGACGAGCCGGACGGGCACGGGACGGACGCGCTTGGCGAGCTCAGCGGCATACGACCTCGAGATCTGCGCCGCCGTGCCCTCCTCGCCCGACAGCAGGAGCGGGAGCCCGACGACGATCCCGACCGCCTGCCGCTCCGTCACCAGGGTGACCAGCTGGTCGAGGTCGCTGCCGTGCTCGACGTCGCGCGGGAGCGTCGCGACGGGCAGGGCGAAGGTGCCCGCGGGGTCGGAGGCTGCGACGCCGACGCGGGCGTTGCCCACGTCGACCCCGATCCGGACACCCGGGTGCACGCCGGTCACGCACCCCGCGCGCGCAGCTGGTCCTCGACGGCGCCGAGGGCCTCCGAGACCTTGTTCGGGTCGGTGCCGCCGCCCTGGGCGAGGTCGTCCTTGCCGCCGCCCCCGCCACCGAGGTGCTGGGCAGCGGTGCGCACGAAGGCACCGGCCTTGAGCCCGGCCTGCCGGGCTCGCTCGTTCGTCGCGACGATCGTGATCGGCCGACCCCGGTTGGCGGCCGCCATCGAGACGAGCACGGGACGGTCATTGCCGAGGCGGTGGCGCACGTCGAGGACGAGGGCCCGCAGGTCGTCGGCTGCGACGTCCTGGCCGGCGTCGTGGCTGACGAAGGTGACGCCGCCGATGTCGCGGGCGGTGCTGACGAGCCCGCCGGCCGCGCCGAGCACCTGCGCCTGGCGCACCGCAGCGATCTCCTTCTCCGCGTCCTTCAGCTTGCCGAGGATGCCGGAGATCCGCTCGGGCAGCTCCTCCGGGCGTGCCTTGACGATCTCGGCGAGCTGGCCGACGATGGCCGCCTCGCGGGCGAGGAACGAGTAGGCGTCGGCGCCGACGAGCGCCTCGACCCGGCGGACCCCGGAGCCGATCGACGACTCGCCGAGGAGCTTGACCACGCCGAGCTGGCCCGAGCGCTGGGCATGGGTGCCACCGCAGAGCTCGCGGGCCCAGTCACCGACCGAGACGACGCGGACCTCGTTGCCGTACTTCTCGCCGAAGAGCGCCATCGCACCGATGTCGCGCGCCTCCTGCTGGCTCATGATCTCGGCGTGGACCGGCAGGTCCTCGAGGAGCAGCGCGTTCACCTTGGCCTCGACGTCGGCGAGCACCGTGCCGGGCACGGCGTGCTGGGCCTTGAAGTCGAAGCGGAAGCGCCCGGGCGCGTTCTCGGAGCCCGCCTGGGTGGCGGTGTCGCCGACTGCCTCGCGAATCGCCTTGTGCACCATGTGAGTTGCCGTGTGGGCGCGCGAGATCGACCGCCGGCGCTCGATGTCCACCTTCGCGAAGCCGAGCTCGCCCGGGTTGACCTCGCCCTGCACGACCGACGCGCGGTGGACGATCAGGCCGTTGATCGGCTTCTGGACGTCGCGCACGTCGATGATCGCGCCGTTCTCCAGCTCGATCAGGCCGCCGTCGGCGAGCTGGCCGCCGCCCTCGGCGTAGAACGGGGTGCGGTCGAGGACGATCTCGATCTCGTCCCCGATGCTCGCCGCCTCGACGGCCTCGCCGCCGCGGATGATGCCGGCCACGCGGCCCTCAGAGACGACCTCGTCGTAGCCGGTGAACTCGACGTCGTGGCCGAGCCCGTCGGCGATCTGGCGGTAGACGTGCATGTCGCCGTGCGCGGTCTTCTTGGCCCGCGCGTCGGCCTTCGCCCGGTCACGCTGCTCGGCCATGAGCCGGCGGAAGCCCGCCTCGTCGACCTCGACGCCCTGCTCGGCCGCCATCTCGAGGGTGAGGTCGATCGGGAACCCGTAGGTGTCGTGCAGGGTGAACGCCTGCTCCCCGCTCAGGCGTTGCGGTGCCTGCGGCGTCGCCTTGATCCGGCCGACCGCCGTGTCGAGGATCGTCGTGCCGGACGAGAGGGTGCGCCGGAACGCGTCCTCCTCGGCGTAGGCGACCTGGCTGATCCGGTCGAAGTCGTTGCGCAGCTCGGGGTAGGACTTGCTCATCTGCGCCATGCTGACGGGCAGCAGGTGCGGCATGGCCGGCTCGTCGACGCCGAGGAGCACCATGGAGCGGACCGCCCTGCGCAGCATCCGGCGCAGGACGTAGCCGCGGCCCTCGTTGCTCGGGGTCACGCCGTCCCCGATGAGCATGAGGCAGGTGCGGACGTGGTCCGCCACGACTCGCAGGCGGACGTCGTCCGGGTGGCTCTCTGAGGCGATGTGGCTCGGGTTCGCGCCGTAGGTCTTGCCCGCCATCTCCGCGGCCTTGTCGAGGACCGGGAACACCTCGTCGATCTCGTAGAGGTTGTCGACGCCCTGCAGGATGCTCGCCATCCGCTCGAGGCCCATGCCGGTGTCGACGTTGCGCGCGGGCAGCGGCCCGGCCACGTCGAAGTCGACCTTGCTGCGCACCGCGGACAGGTCGTACTGCATGAAGACGAGGTTCCAGATCTCCATGTAGCGGTCCTCGTCGACGGCCGGGCCGCCCTCGCGGCCGTACTCCGCGCCGCGGTCGACGAAGATCTCACTGCACGGCCCACCGGGCCCCGGCACCCCCATGTGCCAGTAGTTGTCGGCCTTGCCGCGCTTGACGATGCGGTCCTTCGGGATGTCCGTCAGCTCGAGCCAGAGCGCGGCCGCCTCGTCGTCGTCCTCGTAGACCGTCGCCCAGAGCCGCTCCGGGTCGAGGCCGTAGCCCCCCTCCTGCTGCGGCTTGGTCAGCAGCTCCCACGCGTACGCGATCGCGCCTTCCTTGAAGTAGTCGCCGAAGGAGAAGTTGCCGTTCATCTGGAAGAACGTGCCGTGCCGGCTCGTCTTGCCGACCTCTTCCAGGTCGGGGGTCCGGACGCACTTCTGCACGGACGTCGCCCGGGGGTAGTCGGGCGACTCCTGCCCGAGGAAGTACGGCTTGAAGGGCACCATGCCGGCGTTGACGAAGAGCAGGTTCGGGTCGTCGAACGGCAGCGGGGCGCTGGGGACGACGGTGTGACCACGGCTCTCGAAGAACGAGAGCCAACGGCGCCTGATCTCGGCGGTTTCCATGCGGTGGCGGTCCTTGTGGCTCGAAGGCGGTGACGGGCCCGCGCCGC
>DASSTN010000264.1:0-17370 GCA_035707905.1 Intrasporangium sp. | reverse complement strand
CCGGGCCGGGGGTGGTGATGCGCCGTCGCCTCTGCTGTCGTCCCCACACCGCGACCGGCGGCGATCGCGTCGAGCCAGTTGTCGACGTCGGAGGACTCCTCGAACCGGGGGGCGTGGTCGGCGCCCTCCCACAGCGCGCTGCTCGTCGTGCCCACGCGCGGGTCGATGATGACCGTCCGATCCGCGATCTCGGCCATGCTCAGCTGCCGGCGACGCGCCCACTGGGGGTCATCGGACGCGAAGGCGACGAGTCGCCGCTCGAGCCCGACGACGACGGAGTCGAAGCGCCTGTCGTCGATGGGACGCCGTGCGATCGCGACGTCGCACAGACCCTCGCTCAGGCCCGCCGTGAGGGAGCTGTGGCGCACCATCTCGAGCTCGATCGTGTCGTGCTGCCGGGCCCACTCGCGCTGCAGGCGCGCCGTGTGACGGCCGAGGGCCGCCCAGGCGTAGCCGAGCCGGAGGACGCCGTGGCGCGAGTGGACGAACTCGGTGAACCGGTCGGCCTCGGCCAGGACGCGCCGTGCGAGCGGCAGCAGCTGCTGGCCGGTGCTCGTCAGCTCGCAGCCACGGGGGACGCGGCGGAGCAGTCGCTCGCCCACCTCCGTTTCCAGACCCGCGACGGTGCGCGAGACGGCTGCCTGGGAGACGAAGAGCCGGGCGGCGGCATCGGTGAAGGATCCTTCGTCGGCGGCAGTGACGAAGAAGCGCAGCTCGCGCAGCGTCCAATCCATAACCAAAGCGTATGGCAGACGCACAACCTGCACTAGGTGTATGGCGCCGCCCGGCCCTACCGTCGTACCCATGACCGTCCCTGACACCGAGCGCCCGGCGCCGCTCGCCGCCGCAGGACCGCTGTCCCCGGCCTCGGCGACGCGCCGCCAGCGAGGGGCGGGGATCGCCGCGATGCTGGCCAGCTCGGCGTCGAACCAGGCGGGTGCCGCTCTCGGTGCGATGGCGTTCTCCGCCATCGGGCCGATGGGCGTCGTCGCGGTGCGGCAGTTCGTCACGGCGCTCGTCCTGGCGCCGGTGGCCCGCCCCCGCTTCCGCAGCCTGCGCCGCCAGGAGTGGTGGCTCGTCCTCGCCCTGGCCGGCGTCTTCGGGACGATGAACGCCACCCTCTACGCCTCGATCGACCGGATCGGCCTCGGCCTCGCGGTCACGCTCGAGTTCCTCGGCCCCCTCGCCGTCGCCATCGCCAGCTCGCGCCGTGCCGTCGACATCGCCTGTGCCGCTCTCGCCGGCGTCGGCGTCGTCGTCCTCACCGACCCCGGCCCGACGACCGACCTGATCGGCGTCGGGCTGGCGCTCGTCGCCGCCGGCTGCTGGGCCTCCTACATCCTGCTCAACCGCGCCCTCGGTCAGCGGCTGCCCGGGATCCGGGGCACCGCGGCGGCCAGTGTCGTGAGCGCCGCGGCCTGGACCCCGATCGCTGTCGTCTGGTTCGCCACCCACCTGCCGAGCCTCTCGGCGGTCGTGCTCGCGGTCGGGTGCGGACTGCTGTCCTCGGCCATCCCCTACGCCGCCGACCTGCTGGTCCTGCGCCGGGTCCCGGCCCAGCTCTTCGGCACGTTGACCAGCCTCAACCCGGTCTGGGCCGCCCTCGCCGGCTGGGCGCTGCTGGGACAGGCCCTGCACGCCCACGAGTGGGTCGGCGTCGCCGTGATCGTGACGAGCAGCCTGGTCGTGTCCACACGCGGGCTCGCCGCCCTCCCGAAGGAGCCGGTGCGGCAGGTCAGCCGGGAGCAGTGAGCCCGCTGAGCGGCATACGAATGGGGTATGCCGCTCAGCCGGCTCTCGTGGGATGGGCCTCCGCGCGCGTCAGCCGGTGGTCGCCTGGAGGAGCAGGGCCTCGGCGATGGGGGTGCAGGGCAGCCACGGGTGGGCTGCTCGGGCTGCAGACGGGTCGAAGGTCATCGGCACCGTGTCGAGCTGCAGGGCCATCCGCGCCAGGCGCGCCTGGTTCGGCCGGGCGCGGGCCAGCAGCGCGGACATCGTCCGTAATGCCAGGGGCGGGACGTGACCGACCTTGTCCTGACCGGTCACGAGCCTGGCCAGCTCGGTCATCGTGAGGTTCTCCGGCCCCGTGACCTCGACGACCTCGCCCCGGAGCCCCGGGTCCACGACCGCACGGTGGACCACGGCGGCCACGTCTCGCACGCTCACGAAGTTGATCGGGTTGACGCCCCTGCCGAAGACCCGGGGAACGCCGCCCTGCCCCGCAGTCTGTCGCAACAGCTCCGCGTGCATCTCGGCATAGGCGGTCGGCCGCACCACGGTCCAGTCGGCCCGGCCCGGTTGGTGGTCACGCAGCGCGCGCTCTGCCACGGCCTTCATCCGCATGAGCTCCATCGGGTGGGTGGGCGAGGCGTCGATCGCGGACACGAGGACGATATCGGCGCCGGCAGCGCGGGCAGCGGCGATCAGGGCGAGGTTGCCGTCCCGGTCGACCTCGGCGGGCGACTCGCCGGCGGTCGGGTCGAGGCCGTGGACGGCGGACACGACGACGTGCGAGCCCGCGAGGGCAGCGGGCAGGGTGTCCGGCTCGCGGACGTCGGCCGCCACGAACCCGGCCCCGTCGGGCGGCTCGGATTTGCGCGAGCGGCCGACGAGCCGGACCAGATGTCCGTCCGTGATGAGGCGTGCGGCGACGAGCCGCCCAAGGCGGCCGGTGCCGCCGACGATGGTGATCATGAGCGCCCCCCGCTGATCAGGTCGCCGACCGCCGCATCGATCCCGGGCGCGGACTCGTCCGCGTCGGTGGGCTCGACGTAGAAGCGGTTGGCGCGGACGAGGTCGCCCTCACCCGGCCCGACGGTGAAGATCATGACGCCGCGCATGAGGTGGGCGGCGCCGTCCAGCCTGGTGCCCCGCATCTCCCATTCGGTCCACCACCGGTCGGGCGGCTCGGGGGTGGCGCCGGTGACCGTCGCCGAGATGTCGGGGATGACGGTGAAGAACTGCTCCCAGTTGCGACGCACCTGGCCGGGGCCGGTGAAGTTGCGGGTGGGGTGGTTCGGCATCTCGAGGCGGTAGTCGTCGGCGAAGCAGGCGACGAGTCCCTCGAGGTCGTGGGCGTTGGTGGCGGTCACCAGGCGGAGGAGCGTCGGTGGCAGCCCGAGAGGATCGGACATGGTGACCTCGGTCTTGCAGATTCGATACAGTGATGTGTATCTGATTGAAAGGGTCCTCCGAGTGGCACGTGACGTCAAGAGCCCTGGGCCCACGCGTCGTCGGTACGACTCCAGCGGTCGCCGTCGGGAGGCCGAGCAGCGGCGAGTCCGGGTGATCGAGGCAGCCAGGGCCTGCTTCCTCGCCGACGGCTACGTGGCGACGACGGTGCCACAGATTGCCGAAGCGGCCGGGGTGAGCGTCGAGTTCGTCTACAAGGCGTTCGACTCGAAGGCCGGTGTGGCGGCCGCGGCGTGGCAGCAGGCGCTCCTCGGGCAGGGCCCCCGTCCGGCCGAGGAGCGGTCGGACGAGGTGTCCTCCACCGCGAGTGATCCTCGCGAGATCCTGCGCAACTGGGCGGTCCTGTCGGCCGAGGTGAGCGAGCTGGGGGCACCGCTGACGGCCCTCATCCGGGCCGCGGCGCAGGTCGATGAGGGTGCCCAGCGTCTCTTCGACCGCTTCGAGCAGGCCCGCCGCGAGCGGATGGCGCACAACGCGGCGTACCTCATCGACGGGGGCCACGTCCGTCCCGGTCTCACGGCCGAACAGGTGCGCGACATCCTCCTTGTCGCCGCCGGCGAGCTGTACGAGTCGCTCGTGCTGGGCCGCGGGTGGGAGCGCGATGCCTACATCGACGTGACGTACCGGTTCCT
Source organism: Intrasporangium sp. (assembly GCA_035707905.1). Classification (GTDB taxonomy): domain Bacteria; phylum Actinomycetota; class Actinomycetes; order Actinomycetales; family Dermatophilaceae; genus Intrasporangium_A. Next base: position 13,546 of record DASSTN010000264.1, on the reverse strand, counting down.
CGAGGCCACGCTGCTCCCGGGCGGGGAGGTCAGCGAGAGTACGTCCCGGTGATCCGACCCCAGGCGACGGCGTCCGCGCTGATCGCCCGGAGCGCCGCGTCGAGGGGTGCGCCGTCCCGAAGGCCGGTCGGCCGCTTCAGCGCGTAGACGGTGAAGCGGTAGCGGTGCGTGCCGCTCGGCGGGCAGGGCGGGTACCAGCCGGTTCGTCCGCCGGAGTTCTTCGCCTCTGGCACCCCGGACGGCAGCGACCCGCCGGTCAGGGTACGCAGACCCGGCGGTAGGTCGAGGACGACCCAGTGCGTGAAGGTGCCGCGCGGGGCGTCCGGGTCGTCGACGACGACGGCCTGCGCAGCCACGTCGGCCGGCGTCCCCTGCCAGGACAGGGACGGCACCTCGCCGGCGCCGTCGCACGAGAAGCGGCGGGGGATGGCGCCGCCGTCCGTGAAGGCGTCGCTGGTCACGGTCATCGAGGGCTTGTCGCTCGTCATCTGGACCTCCGGTGGGGCGGTGCTGCAGGCGCCCACCAGCGCGAGGATCCCCAACGCGCCCAAGGTGGTTCGCCAACGCGGCACATTCCAGCGTACGTCGCGACGGGGCCGGCTCAGCGGCATACGAAGTCGGTATGCCGCTGAGCCTGCCGCCCAACGACGGGGATCTGACATGCCGGCCACGACGGGCGAAAAAGAAGTGGACGGCGCCCTGGCTCGACTGGCTTACTTCTTCGTAGAGGGCTTCCTGCCAACGGCTCTCGAGGAGAAGAACCATGCAAAGCGATCCGAGGATCCCGACGCCCGTCGGGTTCGACGCCCGTTGCGTCGCTGCCTCGATCGTTGGCGCGCGAGTCGCCTTGACCCGCTGAGGGTTCCGGCCCGCGTCTCGACGATCGACACCGTCGACGCCTCTGGGGCCACACCGTTGTTCCACGCCAGCCAGTCGTGCTGGGCATCACCGGCCAGACACCGACCCGTTCGCCGGCTGCCCTGACGTCGAGCAACAACAGAGCTGACACGCCCGGTACACAAGGAGATTCGCCATGTACAACCCACTGCTCGAGTACGAGGTGCGAGCGGTCCTGCAACATGCTGAGCATGAGGCCGCGGAACGCCTCCGACGTCGCGGCACCGATCAGCCGCGTGAGCGCTGGTGGCAACGACGCCAGCACACGACGACCCAGCGTCCCCAGGGGCGCGCCCAGGTCGTCCGAGCCGAGTGACACCACGGCCAGCCCCACACCGGGGCTGGCCGTGCTCACGCTCGAGACCTGCGGAGGTCCAGACGAGCCACTAGGCCCAGAGCAGGAGGACCTCGCTGCCCACGACCCAGGTCGCGGCGGCGCACACGACCGCGAAGGTCAGGTTCCACACGAAGGACGGCAGGTGGGTCAGGGAAGCCAGCACGCGAGGGTCGCTCGACCGGTCGCTGGAGCCCCAGACCGCGGCCAGGTGCCGCCAGGCACCGATCAGCAGGACGATGCCCGAGCCGACGAGCACCTTTGCCTGAGTGGCGTCATCGCGCCACCACCAGAGGGCTCCGGTCCCGGCGAGGGCGGTGAGCACGACGACGAGCGTCAGAGCCGAACGCACCCGGATCAGTGCGACCACGAGGGCGACGATGACGGCTGCCACGAGGGCTGCCGACCAGCCCCGCCCCGCGAGCCACACCATGGCCGCCCCGACGACGGCGGGAGCGGGATAGCCGGCCCACGTCGAGAGGACCCGGCCGGTTCCGCGCGGCTTGCCCACCGTCACCGCATGGCCGGACATGTCGCCGCGCAGGACGAACCCGGTGAAGCGCCTGCCGACGAGCATTCCGACCAGCGCGTGCCCGAGCTCGTGGACGAGGGTCACCGCGACGCGCAGCACCCGCCACGCCGGCGTCACCGCGACGGCCGCGAGGGCGCAGCCGAGCACGGCCAGCATCGTCGCCCGGTCGAGGGAGACGGTTCCAGCCACCGGCTCCAGCCGCGATCTCAGCTCGTCGATCCAGTTCACGACTCGAGAACCTAACTCACCGACCAAAGACACATCGCGGCCCGATGCGGTCCGCTCCCAGCCCGTTCTCAGACTTCCCGCATATGACGGAAGAAAGCACCCGGGGAAGCAACGGCCCGCGTGTCCGGCCACCCCGGATGTGGGAGGTGACTCTCATGGCGACAGAGGCCAGTTCACCGACGCTCGGGAGCCCCACTGGCGCGAGCATCATCGCCCGGCTGGAACGGCTCGAAGTGTGGAGCCTCTCCTACGTCTTCATCGCGATCATCGGGCTCGGCTTCCTCTTCACGTTCTACGACATCTTCGACATCAACGTTTCCTTCATCCAGACCTGCACGCAGATCAAACCCGGCTGCACGCCCCACAACGCGCTCGGTGCGCTTCCGCTGCCGGTCGTGCTGAACCTCGCCGGTTACGTGGTCGGCACGCTGGTGCTGAGCCCCATCGCCGACCGGATCGGCCGGCGCAACATGCTGCTCATCACGATGCTCATCACGGGCCTGGGCTCGCTCTACAACGCGTTCGTCGGTGACTACGCGAGCTTCAACGCCGCCCGGGCCATCACCGGTATCGGCATCGGAGCCGACCTCGCGATCGTCAACACGTACATCGGTGAGGTGGCGCCCCGCCGCGCCCGGGCGAAGTTCACGACCCTCATCTTCATCATGTCGGCCCTGGGTGCCGTCCTCGGCATCTGGCTGGGGCTCTTCCTCACGACAGAGGCGACTCCATGGCCCAACGGGCTGCCCTTCGCGCTCGCCGGACCGGGGTTCCAGAGCGGGTGGCGCTGGATGTACGGCGTCGGGGCCCTGCTCGCCCTCGTCGCGATCCTCCTCCGGTTCGAGCTGCCGGAGTCGCCCCGTTGGCTCATCGGCCAGCATCGCCTCGACGAGGCGGACCGGATCGTCGCGCACATGGAGGCCCGAGCCGCGAAGCGGGGACCGCTCGCCGAGCCGCAGCTCGAGGCGGTCGGGGGAGCGGTCACGCCCCCGGCGCCGCTGCCCTATCACGACCTGTTCACCAACCCGCTCTACATCCGCCGGATGATCCTGCTCTTCCTCGTCTGGTTCATCGGCTACATCACCGTCTACTCGTATGCCGCCGGCTTCACGAGCGTCCTGTCCGCGCTGAAGTACCCGCCGCCGGAGGCCGGCGTCATCGCCGCGGTCGGGACGTTCGGCTTCGTCGCCGAGGCCGCCGTCATGAGCGTCTTCGTCGAGCACCTCCATCGCCGGCACTGGCTCCCCGTCGGGGCGGTCGTCACCATCATCGGCGCCCTCATCGTCGCCTACGCCGGCAAGAACATCGGCCTGGCATTCGTCGGCTCGTTCATCATCTTCGCCGGCTTCAACCTCTGGGTCTCGCCGACCTACGCCCTCTCCGCGGAGAGCTTCCCGACCCGTGCCAGGACGACGGGCTTCGCGGTCGTCGACGGCGTCGGGCACATCGGCGGCGGCATCGGCGTCCTCGTCATCGCGCCGATCCTGCCGACCATGTCCACCCTCGGCGCCCTGATGCTCATCTCGAGCTTCCTCGTCGTCGCGGCGATCATCGTGCAGTTCGCTCCCCACACCCGCGATCGACACCTCGACCACATCTCCCCGTGATCCCCCCGGCCCGTATGCCGCTCACCCAGCCACTCACGTCCCTTCCCTTTCGCGCCCGGCCGGCTGAGCGGCATACCGACGCCTGCCACCGAGCGGGCATCGACCGGTCTGCCCCGAACCGCTCTCTCGACGAGTCGGTCGGCGCGACAATGGCGAAATGTTCATCTCGCCCGTGGGCGAGGAGGCCGCCGACGCGGACCTCGCCGACTACTACGACCGCCAGCGCGCCGCGTGGGGCTTCCTGCCCAACTACGCCGGCGCGTTCTCCACTCGCCCGGACGTCGCGCGGGCCTGGGACCTGCTCAATGTGACGGTGCGCGGCGGCATGGACCGCCGCCGCTTCGAGATCGCCACGATCGCGGCCGCGCGGGCCCGCCGCTCGACGTACTGCACTGCGGCGCACTCGACCTTCCTGCGCGACATCTGCGGCGACGAGCCGACGATGCGGGCGATCGCCGAGCAGCCCGACGGGGCAGCGCTCGATGCACAGGACCGCGCGGTCTACGAGTTCGCCGGCAAGGTGGCCGAGGATGCCGCGTCGATCGATGCCTCCGACGTGGAGCGGCTCCGCGCCGTGGGGCTCACCGACCGCGACATCGCTGACGTCGTCTTCGCGGCAGCCGCCCGGTGCTTCTTCACTGCGGTGCTCGACGGACTGGGCGCGCAGCTGGACGCGCAGACGGCCGAGCGGCTGCCCGCGAGCCTGCTCGAGTCGATGATCGTCGGGAGGGCCGTGGCCGACCGCTGACGGCACCCGCGGGGTTGTTGTCATACAAGTAGGTCGCCCGCAGGATGACTGGGCCCGGTCTCGCTCATCCGAAGGATCGCCATGCCCATCCGGAAGCGGTTCACGAGGCCGCTTCTGGCTTGACGGCCAGGACAGGGGCGGAGGAGCCGAGGAGGATCCGCTGTGCGGCGCTGCCGAGGATGAGCTTGCCCACGGGCGTGCGTCGGCGCAGCCCGATCACGACGAGCGAGGCGCCGACCTCTGCCGCCACGTCCTCGATGGTGTCCGAGAGTGCCTCACCGTGCGGCGGTTGGCGGACCTCGGTGGGGACACCGGCTGCCGTAGCCCGGTCGATGACCGCTGCCACGTGCTGCTCGTCGATCATGGCGTCATCGACGAGGGCACCCCGGCGGGGGGAGTTGACGACGACGAGACGGCTGCCGCGCAGCTTCGCCTCGGCGATGCCGGCCGAGAGGGCCGCTTCGCCCTCTGGGGTCTTTACGTAGCCGACGAGGATGGTCACTTCGCCTCCGTGGTCTCGTGCTCGGTGTCGTGCTCGGTGTCGCGCTCGGGGTGGGTTGCCGCGGGCTCGCTCGGGGCGGCGGGCCGGCCACGACGGAGCGCCTGCTTGATGAGCGGCAGCAGGGCCACGACCACGATGACCGCGACGATGGTGCCCGAGATGGGCCGGGTGACGAAGCCTGCCGGGGATCCGCCGAAGAGCAGGAGCGACTGCCGGGTCGCGGACTCGATCATCGTGCCGAGGACGAAGGCCAGCACGAGCGGCCCCGGCTCGAAGCCGACCTTCTTCATGAGGTAGCCGACGACGCCGAAGATGATGACGATGAAGATGTCGAACACCGAGTTGTTGACCGTGTAGACGCCGAGGACCGTGATCAACGCGGTGATCGGCGCGAGGATCGCGGGACGGACCTTGAGGATCCGGACGAAGACGCCGACCATCGGGATGCTCATGATGAGGAGCAGGATGTTCCCGACGTACATCGAGTTGATGACGCCCCAGAACAGGTCGGGGTGCTGGTCGACGAGCTGCGGACCCGGCTGCACGCCCTGGATGAGGAGTGCGCCGAACATCAGCGCCATCGTGGCGTTGGCCGGGATGCCCAGGGTGAGGAGCGGGATGAAGGACGACGTGGCGGCCGCGTTGTTGGCGGTCTCGGGGGCGGCGACGCCCTCGATGGCGCCGCGGCCGAAGCGCTCTGGCTGCTTGGCCCGACGCTTCTCGACGGCGTAGGCCACGAGCGAGGACAGCACGGCCCCGCCGCCGGGCAGGACGCCGAGGCCGAAGCCGATGCCGGACCCCCGCGCGATGGCGCCGCTGGACTGCCTCAGCTCGGAGCGGGTCGGCCAGACCCGGGCCAGCTTGGCGGGGGAGTGGATCTTGCCGGCGCTCTCCTCGAGGTTGTAGAGGATCTCGCCGAGTCCGAAGAGACCCATGGCGATCGGGACGAAGTCGATGCCGTCGGCGAGGTTGAGGTTGCCGAAGGTGAACCGCTCGGCGCCGGTGAACGTGTCGCGCCCGATGGTGGCGATGAGCAGGCCCAGGGCCGCGGCGATGATCGCCTTGAGCTTGCCGCCGTTGCCGACCGTCGAGACCAGCAGGACGCCGAGCAGGCCGAGGGCGGCGTACTCGGGGGGCCCGAAGTCGAGTGCGTAGCCGGCGATGATGGGGGCGAGGATCGACAGGCCGATGATCGAGACGGTCCCACCGATGAACGATCCGATCGCGGCGATGCCGAGGGCGGCGCCGGCGCGCCCCTGCTTCGCCATGGCGAAGCCGTCGAAGACCGTGACGACGGAGCTGGCCTCGCCCGGCAGCCGCAGGAGGACCGAGGTGATGGTGCCGCCGTACTGTGCGCCGTAGAAGATGCCGGCGAGCATGATGATCGCCGACACCGGGGGGACGCCGTAGGTGATGGGCAGCAGGATCGCGATCGTGGCGGCCGGGCCGAGACCGGGCAGCACGCCGATGAGCATCCCGATGACGACACCGATGAGGCAGTAGAGGAGGTTCGTCGGCTCGAGGACGACCGCGAAGCCGTTGATGACGGGGGTGAAGTCCATGGGCGGCCTTTTCAGATCAGGCGCGGGAGGGGGATGGACAGCGCCAGCACGAAGAGGCCGTAGAAGGCGGCGACGGTCAGGACGCTGACGACGACGGACATCCGCCACGTCTCGTGACCGAGCAGGCGTGTCCAGATGAGCATGAGGAGGAGGGAGGGGACCTCGAAGCCGATGACGGGCAGCAGGAGCGCGAGCCCGAGCAGCGTCACGACGCCGTAGAGGGCGAGCAGGCTCGACCGCGTGAACTTCTCGGTGTCGGTCCCCTGGCGTCCGGTGACGAGCAGGCCCAGGGACAGCACGGTGATGACGACCGAGACAGTGAAGGGCCAGAGACCCGGCCCGGGCTGGGTCAGCTCACCGAGCCCGTAGCCCCAGCTCGCGACGAGGCCGAAGATGCCGGTTGCGGCCGCGACGAGCGCCGCGACGACCTGGGTCGTGGGGCCGGCGTGCGGTGGCCGCTCGTCCTCCAGGTCGGCCGCGACCTCGGCCTTGAGCTCTTCGAGGATGTCGACGTCGCCGGGGGGCGCCGCCTCCGGATCATGTGCTCGGCTCATCCGTCTCTCCTCGGTGTCTTGGCGTGCAGGTGTGGGAGGGCAATGTGGGGCGAGGAGGCGCCTCGCCCCACACGCGGGTTGGTCGAAGGGCGACCCGTCACTTGCCGCCGAGGTTGATGCCGAACTGCTTCACCTTGTCGGTGTTCGACTTGAGGTCGGACTTCAGCATCGAGACGACCTCGTCGCCCGGCACCTCGAGCGGGGTGAGCGAGTTGGCCTCGTTGAACTTCTTGTACTCGTCCGTGGCGTAGGTCGCCTTCGCGGCCGAGACGAGCTTGTCCTTGACCTCCTGGGGCGCCCCCTTCGGCGTCGTGATGAAGCGGTACTGCGTCACGACGACGTCGAAGCCCTGCTCCTTGGCGGTCGGGACGTCCGGGAGCGCCTTGATCCGGTCGGGTGCGAAGACCGCGAGGGGGACGAGCTTGCCGGCCTTGATGTTCTCGATGGCCTCGCCGACCTGCATGGTCGACGCGTCCACCTGGTTACCGAGCAGCGCCGTGAGGTTGGGGGCGCCGCCGTCGAACGGCACGGCGACGGAGTCGATGGCGGCCGTCTTGAAGGTCAGCGCCGAGGCGAGCTGTGCGCCGGTGCCGACACCGGTTGTCCCGTACTTGATCTTGCGCCCGGCGTTCTTGAGGTCGGTGATGTTCTTGAACCCCGACCTGGAGTTGGTGACCAGGACGTAGTCATCGCGGGAGACGCCGTAGAGGACGTCGAAGTCGTCGATCGACGTCGCCTCGGACGGGCCGACCGCGAGCGGAGTGATGGTGAAGAGCGAGGCGTTCTGGATCGAGATGGAGTAGCCGTCGGGCGCGGCCCCCTTCAGCTCCTTGGCCACGAGCGCCCCGTTGGCCCCCGGCTTGTTGATGACCGGCATGGCGACCTTGAGGTTCTCGCCCATGCCCTTCGACATGGCGCGGCTGATCAGGTCGCTGCTGCCCCCGGCCGACGCACCGACCGTCATCTGGATGCTCTTGGTCGGGTAGCCGGACTTCGCGTCGCCGTTGCTGCCGGTGGCGCCAGTCTTGACGCCACCACAGGCGGTCAGGGCGACAAGCACCACGGTGGCGGCGCCGACGGCCGGCAGCGCGCGGGTCCTCAGTCGAACGTGCTTCATTGGAGTTCTCCTCAAGCTGGGTCAGCCGGCTGGTCCGGCACGGGAGTCGGTTCACTTCCCTGCCGGGTGACACTACGAAGCACAGTTATGCATGTCCAAACCCCATAATGCATTGAGTGATACTCTCAGGGACTCATGATGACCCTCGACCAGGTCCGGGCCTTCGTGGCCGTTGCCGAGGAACTGCACTTCGGCCGGGCCGCAGAGCGACTCAACATGACTCAGCCGCCGCTCAGCAGGCAGATCCAGAAGTTGGAACGCGGGGTCGGGGTGACTCTCCTCGAACGGGACAACCGCAGGGTCAGCCTCACCGAGGCGGGTAGCGCCTTCCTCGGCGAGGCCTACCGGCTCCTCGCCGTCGTCGACGGGGCCGGCGACATCGCTCGCCGCATCGACAGTGGCGCCACCGGCACGCTGCGGCTGGGCTTCACTGCGGCCTCGGCCATCGGCGTGCTCGGTCCACTGCTGCAGCAGTTTGACGAACACCTGCCCGGTGTCGACGTCATCCTCCATGAACGGGTGACGGCCGCCCAGGCGGACGGCATCCGTCGAGGTGAGCTGGACCTCGGGCTGGCGAGGCCCCCGTTCGACACCGACGCCTTCGAGTCGCGGCTCATCGCGTGCGAGCCGCTCGTCGCGGCAGTGCCGTCCGGGCATGCGCTGGCGCAGCGCAGGCGCCCTCTCACGCCCGATGACTTCGACGGGGTGCCGGTCATCGGCTTCAACCCCGTGCAGTCCCGCTACTTCCACGAGCTGACGGTGCGCTTCCTCACCAACGCCCATCCCCGCGTGGAGCAGGAGGTGCACCAGATCCTCACGGCGGTCCTGCTCGTCGCCGCCGGCCGGGGCTGCGCCTTCGTCCCGTCCTCGGCGCGTTCGCTCGGCATCCAGGGCGTCGCCTACCGGGAGCTCGTCGACGGCGGCGGAGACCCTGACGGCTCGGAGATCACGGGCAAGCCGGTCGAGCTCCATGCGATCTGGGCCCGAGGGCGTCGCAAGGCAGTGCTGCGCCGTGCGCTCACGGTTCTCGGCAGCCTGCGGCTCGGCGAATCGGTCGCCACGGTGGCATCCATGCAAGGAGAGCATCACTAGATTCCCCAAACGTCTTGGACAGGTATTGCACGCCCTGCCTAGCCTGAGGGCACTTCACTGGCCCAGCGGCCCACTCGGGTCGACCCGGCAACGCCGCTCTGTCGCAAAGGACCTCACGTGCCGAACCTGGCTCACGACGAACTCGCCCACCTCCTCGGCACGGGACTCCTGTCCTTCCCCGTCACTCACTTCACGCCGGAGCTGGCGTTCGACGAGCGGGGCTACCGGGAGCACCTGTCGTGGCTGAGCGGCTTCAAGGTCGCCGGGCTCTTCGCCGGGGGCGGCACCGGCGAGGGCTTCTCCTTGCGCAGCGACGAGATCGACCGAGTGGTTCGGGTGGCCGTCGACGAGGTGGGCGGACGACTCCCGGTCCTGGCGCCTTCGACCGGCGGCACCGCCACGGCGATCGCCCAGGCGCAGGCGGCCGAGGAGGCGGGGGCAGACGGCCTGCTCCTCTTCCCGCCCTACCTGACCGAGGCGGGCCAGCGCGGCCTCGTCGAGCACATCTCCGCGGTCTGCCGGGCCACCTCCCTCCCGGTCATCGTCTACAGCCGCGCCAACGCCGTCCTCGGTGACGTGGCTGTGGAGCAGGCGGCCGAGCGCAACCCGAACCTCATCGGGCTCAAGGACGGCGTCGGCAACGTCGAGGCGATGACGCGCACCTACGCCCGGCTCGGGGACCGCCTCATCTACATCGGGGGCCTGCCCACCGCCGAGACCTTCGCCCTGCCGCTGCTGCAGCTCGGCGTGACGACGTACTCCTCGGCCATCTTCAACTTCGTGCCCGAGTTCGCCACCGGCTTCTACGACGACGTCCGGCGCCAGGACCGCGAAGCGGTCTACCGCAAGCTCAACGACTTCGTGCTGCCCTACCTCGACATCCGCGACCGGGAGCGGGGCTACGCCGTCTCGATCATCAAGGCCGGGCTGACGGTCGTCGGTCGCCCCGCGGGACCGGTCCGGCCGCCCCTGACCGACCTCACCGAGCAGGACCTGGCCGACCTCAAGGTCCTCGTCGACAAGATCAGCTGACGACACCACCCGAAACCGACAGGCGAGGAGCAGCTCTGCAATGACCACCCTCACCGGGCACTCGATCGTCGCCGGCAAGGCCGTCGTCGGTGCGAGCGCCGGCCTCCGGGGTGTCGACGCCACCACGGGCACGACGCTCGAGCCGCAGTACTCCTTCCTGGACGAGGCGCAGCTCGACCTCGCTGTCGCGGCGGCCGACGAGGCCTTCGACGGCTACCGGGCGACGAGTCCGCAGGCCCGGGCCGCGTTCCTCGAGCGCATCGCCGCGGAGCTCGAGGCCGACGGGGACGCGATCGTCTCCCGGGCAGCCGCGGAGTCCGGACTACCCGTGGCCCGGATCACGGGCGAGCTGGCCCGCACGACGGGTCAGCTGCGGATGTTCGCCGACGTCGTGCGGCTCGGTGACCACCTCGAGGTGCGGGTCGACCCGGCTCAGCCGGACCGGACCCCGCTGCCGAGGGCCGACATCCGGCAGCGACAGGTGCCCCTCGGGCCGGTCGCCGTCTTCGGCGCGAGCAACTTCCCGCTCGCCTTCTCGGTCGCCGGCGGCGACACGGCCTCGGCCCTCGCCGCCGGGTGCCCCGTCGTCGTCAAGGCCCACAACGCCCACCCCGGTACGAGCGAGCTGGTCGCCGCGGCGGTCTCCCGGGCCGTGGTCGAGGCGGGTCTTCCGCTCGGCGTGTTCTCCCTCGTCTACGGGGCCGGCACCTCGGTCGGGCAGGCTCTCGTGCGCGACCCCCGGATCAAGGCGGTCGGTTTCACCGGCTCTCGGTCCGGGGGCCTCGCCCTCGTCGCAGCCGCCGCGGCTCGCCCGGAGCCGATCCCCGTCTATGCCGAGATGAGCTCGGTCAACCCGGTGCTCGTGCTGCCGGGCAGCATCGCCGACGGCAGGGCCGGCCAGCTGGCCGAGAGCTACGTCGGGTCCCTGACGCTCGGCTCGGGGCAGTTCTGCACGAACCCCGGCCTGACCTTCGTCCCGATCGGCACGGACGGCGACGAGTTCGTCCGCATCGCAGCCGGGGCCGTCGCTCGAACCACCGGCCAGAGCATGCTGACCGCGGGCATCGCCGCTGCCTATGTCGGGGGGACCGGCACCCTGCGCGCCACGGACGGAGTGCGCGTGGAGGCCGAAGGTGCCGCGGGCCCGAGCGTGAACGCGCCGGCTCCGGTGCTCTTCTCGACGACGAGCACGGACCTGGCCACGAACGACGGGATCAGCGACGAGGTCTTCGGCCCAGCCGGCGTCGTCGTGCGCTACACGGATGCGGACGACCTCGCGGACGCCATCCGCGGCCTGGAGGGGCAGCTGACCGTCACCCTCCACGGCGCCGACGCTGACCACGACCTGGCCGGTCGCCTCCTGCCGCTGCTCGAACGCAAGGCGGGCCGCATCCTCTTCAACGGTTGGCCCACCGGCGTCGAGGTCGGCCACGCGATGGTCCACGGCGGACCCTTCCCGGCGACTTCCGACTCACGCACCACGTCAGTCGGCTCGCTGGCGATCTACCGGTTCCAGCGGCCGGTCGCGTATCAGGACGTGCCGGCCGCCCTGTTGCCCGAACCGACACGCGACGACAACCCCTGGGGCGTCACCCAGCGGGTTGACGGGCGCCTCCGACCCGCGACACGTTGACGCCCGTCCCTCCTCACGCCCCGCACAGAACCAGGAACCGCATGTCACCCAAGATCGCCGCCGTCGAGGTGGTCCCCGTCGCCGGCCACGACAGCATGCTGCTCAACCTGAGCGGAGCCCACGGCCCGTTCTTCACCCGCAACGTCGTCATCGTCACGGACAGCGACGGGCGCACCGGGCTTGGCGAGGTCCCCGGAGGAGAGAGGATCGCCGGCACGATTCGTGAGGCAGCAACCCTACTGACAGGGGAGCGGATCGCCCGCTCACGCAGCCTCCTGCGTGCCGTCGCCAGCCGGTTTGCCGACCGTGACGCCGGGGGGCGCGGGCTGCAGACCTTCGACCTGCGCACGACCGTCCACGCCGTCACTGGACTTGAGGCGGCCCTCCTCGACCTGCTGGGGCAGCACCTCGGCGTCCCCGTGGCAGAGCTGCTCGGGGATGGCCAGCAGCGCGACCATGTTCCGATGCTCGGTTACCTCTTCTATGTGGGCGACACCGGCCGGTGCGACCTGCCGTACGTGACGGGCGACGGTGGCGACGACGCATGGAGCCGGCTGCGCCGACAGGAGGCGCTGACGCCGGATGCGATCGTTGCGCTCGCGGAGGCCGCCGAGGCCCGTTACGGCTTCAAGGACTTCAAGCTCAAGGGCGGGGTGCTGGCCGGCGAGGAGGAGGTCGAGGCAGTCTCCGCACTCGCCCGTCGCTTCCCCGACGCGCGAATCACCCTGGACCCCAACGGTGGGTGGCTGCTGGCCGACGCGATCCGGCTGCTGCGCGGCACGGCCGACGTCCTCGCCTACGCCGAGGACCCGGTCGGGGCCGAGGGCCGCTTCTCGGGTCGGGAGGTGATGGCGGAGTTCAAGCGTGCCACGGGCCTGCGGACCGCCACGAACATGATCGCCACCGACTGGCGCGAGATGGCCCACGCGGTCCGGACCAACGCCGTCGACATCCCGCTCGCCGACCCGCACTTCTGGACGATGGCCGGGTCGGTCCGGGTCGCCCAGCTGTGTAACGACTTCGGGCTGACCTGGGGCTCGCACTCCAACAACCACTTCGACATCTCCCTGGCCATGTTCACCCACGTGGGCGCGGCAGCCCCGGGCGAGATCACGGCCCTCGACACGCATTGGATCTGGCAGGACGGGCAGGCCCTCACGACCCAGCCGCTCCGGATCCGCGACGGCCAGATCGAGGTGCCGACCAGCCCCGGCCTGGGCGTCACCCTCGACCGCGACGCGCTCGATGCCGCACATGAGCTCTACCTCGCGCACGGTCTCGGCGCCCGTGACGATGCCGTCGCCATGCAGTACCTCGTCGAGGACTGGGTCTTCGACCCGAAGCGTCCCTGCCTCGTGCGCTAGTCCGCCGAGCGACCGAACCCTGTTGTCAGCAGGGATCGGGGGAATGGCACCGATCTCTGCTCACCGATGGGCCCGGTCAGGGCTGACAGACTGCGGCACATGACCGTGACCAGATCGCTCCTGCTCTTCGCCCTGGCCGCACTGGCGGAGATCGGGGGCGCCTGGCTCGTCTGGCAGGGCGTCAGGGAGCACCGCGGTTGGGTGTGGATCGGAGCCGGGGTGGTCGCGCTCGGCCTCTACGGGTTCGTCGCGACGCTGCAACCCGACGCCCACTTCGGGCGGATCCTCGCGGCCTACGGCGGTGTCTTCGTCGCGGGATCCCTGCTCTGGGGCATGGTGCTCGA
>DASSTN010000263.1:0-4022 GCA_035707905.1 Intrasporangium sp. | reverse complement strand
CGCCTCGTCCACTCCCTCGCCGAGCAGCTGGGCCGCCTGGGGAGGCTGCCCGTCCTCGGCGAGCTCGACCTCGTCGAGGGCGGCCCGACCGGCGAGCCCGGCGGCAACAGCGCCTTCCGGCTCGCCGGGGTGTGGGGACGGCACGCTGTCGGGCGCGAGCTGCGGAGCCGGCTGAGCGGCATACCCGGGCCGGTCCTGCTCGTCGATGACGTCGCCGACTCCCGCTGGACCCTGACCTGCGCGGCGGAGGTGCTCCGGGAGGCCGGCGCGCCGGCCGTGCTCCCGCTCACGCTCGCCGTGGAGGGCTGACCCTGGCGGGCCCGGCGACTCTGGCTAGTGTGGCTCCGTGACGGACAACGCGACTGAGCTGCCCCAGCTGGCCGACCTCCTCGACGTCCTCGACCTCGCCGAGCTCGGCACCGTCGAGATCTCGGTGAGCGGGATGCACGGCGAGGACGCCGCTGCCGCCATCGGCGCCACCTCGGCCCGGGTCTTCGAGGGCAAGAGCCAGCGGCAGCCGCACGGCCGTGTCTTCGGTGGCCAGGTCCTCGCCCAGTGCGTCATCGCCGCCGGCCGCACCGTCGGCGACGTCGACGGGACGGGGCCGCGGCCGATCCACTCGCTCCACGGCTACTTCATGCGCCCGGGTGACGACACGCTGCCGATCCGCTTCGCGGTCGAGGAGATGCGCGACGGCCGCTCGTTCTCGACCCGCCGGGTCCACGCCGTCCAGAAGGGGGCGCCGATCATGTCGATCAACGCCTCGTTCCAGAAGCGCGCGGGCGGTGTCGACCACCAGATCCCGATGCCCCCGGTCCCCGACCCCGAGGAGCTGCGCACGCTGGCGGACGTGCTCGCCGCGATGGAGGCCCCGGCGGCCGAGGCCACCATCCGGCAGCGGCCCATCGAGCACCGGCCCGTCGAGATGTCGGCCTACTTCGCGTCCGACGCCGAGCCCGTGCCGGAGCAGCACATCTGGATGCGCGCGGTCGGGAGCCTGCCCGACGACCCGCTGCTCCACGCGGCCGTGCTGACCTACTGCTCCGACTACTCCCTGCTCGAGCCGGTGCTCCAGCGCCACCGGCTGACGTGGGGGGACCCGAACCTGCGCGTCGCGAGCCTCGACCACTCGATGTGGTTCCACCGGGAGGCACGGCTCGACGAGTGGCTCCTCTATGCCCTCTCGTCGCCCTCCGCCGAGAGCGGCCGCGGGCTCGGCATCGGCCACATGTTCACGCGGGACGGCACCCTCGTCGCGACGGTCGCGCAGGAGGGCATGATCCGGGTCAAATCGTCCTGACCACGGCGACGGCGTGGCCGTCGAGTCGTAGGCCGCCCACCTCAGTGTGGTGGTTACCCCAGCCCACGAGGGTCTCCCAGGCATTGCCGTGCAACGGGGCGGTCCGAGCATCCGCGGCGAAGTTCGCGGCCACGGTGATGTCACCGCGCCGCATGACGAACCACTGGTCGGCCTCGTCGAAGCTGACGTGGAGCGCGGTGAGGTCGCCGGAGGCGAGGTCGGGCTCGGTGCGGCGCACCTCGATGAGCCGGCGATAGAAGGTGAGCATGTCGGCGTGCCCCGGTTGGGCCGGCTCGTCCCACCGGAGCACCGAGGCTTGCCTCGTGCGGGGGTCCTGGGGGTCGGGCACCTCGTCCGCGGCCCAGCCGTGCGCGGCGAACTCGCGGCGTCGCCCGGTGCGGACGGCCTCGGCAAGGTCCTCCTCCTCGAACGAGGTGAAGAACTGGAATGGCGTACTCGCCCGCCACTCCTCCCCCATGAAGATCATTGCCGTGTAAGGCGAGAGCAGGTAGAGCGCGGCGCCGATCGCCTGTTGGCCGGGAGTGATGGAGGCCGAGATGCGGTCGCCGGTCGCCCGGTTGCCGACCTGGTCGTGCGTCTGCAGGTAGGCGAGGAACCGGTGCCCGGAGACGGTGTCCGGGTCGACAGGGTGACCCCAGGAACGGCCGCGGAACGTCGACATCCGGCCGTCGTGGAAGAAGACCTGGCTCAGCGTCTTGGCGAGGACGGAAAGCGGACCGCCGCGGGGCCAGGCCTCCGTCCCGCCGGCGAAGTCCGCGTAGTAGCCGGACCTCTCCCCCGTCAGGCACACGTGCAGGGCGTGGTGGAGGTCGTCGTCCCACTGCGCCGTCATGCCGAGCCCACCCTGGCTCGTCGGGGTCACCATGCGTGGGTCGTTGAGGTCGCTCTCCGCGATGAGGTCGAGCGGGCGGCCGAGCTCCCGGGCGACGGCGGCCGTCTCGTCCGACAGCTCGGCGAGCAGGTGGCGCTTCGAGTCGTCGTAGAGGGCATGGACGGCATCGAGGCGCAACGCGTCGACGTGGAACTCACGGAACCAGCGCAGCGCGTTGTCGATGACCCACCGGCGCACCTCGTGGCTGTCCGGGCCGGAGAGGTTGACCGCCTGGCCCCACGGAGTCTCGTGCTCTGAGCTGAAGTAGGGACCGAACTCGGCGAGGTAGTTGCCGGTCGGGCCGAGGTGGTTGTAGACGACGTCGAGGCAGAGCCCGAGACCCACCGCGTGACAGGCATCGACGAAGCGTTGCAGGGCCGCGGGGCCACCGTAGGCGTCCTGGACGGCGTATGGCTGGACTCCGTCGTAGCCCCACCCGTGCGTGCCCCCGAAGGCCGCGACCGGCATGATCTCGACGAGGTCGACGCCGAGGTCGACCAGGTGGGGCAGGTGCGCGATGGCCGCATCGAGCGTGCCCGCCTCGGTGAAGGTGCCGACGTGCAGCTCGTAGACGACTCCCCCCAGCACCCCCGCCCCTCCACGCGTGCCGGCCCAGCCGGCGTCCGACCACTCGAAGGCAGCCGTGTCGAAGGTGCGGCTCGACCCGTGCACGCCATAGGGCTGCCAGGGGCTGCGGGGGTCTGGCCTCGGTTCTCCGTCGTCGAGCCGGTACGCGTAGTCGAGCGGCCCGTCGTCCGGGCGCTGCCACTCCCACCAGCCACCGTCACCGGGGGTCATGGGGTGGGCCCTCGGCGCGTCACCGGGACGGGCGACCTCGACGACGACCGCACGGGCGGACGGGGCCCAGACTCGCAGCGGGGTAGCAGTCATGTCGCTCCCCTACCCGGTGTGCGACATCGTGCCCGCCCCACCCCGTACGAGGAGCGCGACGGGCAGCCCCGTCAGCGGCAGGACCGACTCGAGCGGCACCGGGCCGCCCTCGACGTCGCGTCCCCGGAGCAGGTCGTGCCAGGTCCCGGGCGGCAGCGCCACCGTCGCGGGTCCCCACCCGCCGGCGTCGGCGAGGCGCCCGGCGAGCCGGGTGGCGAGCACCACGACGTCTGGAGCGTCAGCGGCGCCGCGAGCGAAGGCGACGACGTGGTCCGACTCGCTCTCCAGGGGCGTGTGGTCCCCCTCGCCGCCGACGAAGGCCTCGGGACATTCCCGGCGGAGCCGGAGCGCGGCGGCCGTCACGAGCAGCTTCTCGTCCGAGAGGTCCGCCGGCGGCGCCCCGGCGTCGAGGCGCTCGAGTCTCTCCCGGCGCGTCGACCAGTCCACCGGCCGCCGGTTGTCCGGGTCGACGAGGGACAGGTCGACGAGGTCGCTGCCCTGGTAGACGTCGGCGACGCCGGGCATCGTCAGCTGGACGAGCTTCTGCCCGAGCACGTTGGCCCGCGTCTCCCTGGCCGTGCTGTCCAGCCACCGCTCGACGTGCGACCCGACCGCGTCGTCGCTGATGAGGAGGCGGGCGAAGTCCTCGACCGCCTGCTCGTACTCGAGGTCGGGGTCGGTCCACGAGGTGTGGAGCTTGGCCTCGCGCACCGCTTTCTGGGCGTAGCCGACCAGCCGCGGAGCGTCGATCGGCCACGCGCCGACGAGGGTCTGCCACAGGAGGTACTCGGTGAGCGGGTCGAGCCGCTCCCGGCGGCGTGCCGTCGTGATCCGGCGTGCCTCCCCGAGCCAGTCGGCCCACGCGTCCGGCCGCTCGGACAGGACGGCGAGCCTGGCCCGGACGTCCTCCGACCGCTTCGTGTCGTGCGTCGAGAGGGC
>DASSTN010000262.1:0-9930 GCA_035707905.1 Intrasporangium sp. | reverse complement strand
CATGCACGTCTACAACCGCGACATCCTGACGAGCTCGGTGGCCGCGGCGGTCGCCGGTGTCATCACCTCGATCGGGCAGATGCTGATGTTCTTCGGGATGTTCGGCGGCGGCAGCTCCGACGAGAACCGGCCCAACCCGCTTGCCCTGCTCGCGATGAGCTTCCTCGCCCCGCTCGCCGCGATGATGATCCAGATGGCGATCAGCCGCACCCGGGAGTATGACGCCGACGAGGACGGTTCGAAGCTGACCGGCGACCCGCTCGCCCTCGCCTCGGCGCTCCGCAAGCTCGAGTACGGGGTCCAGCGCGCGCCGCTCGCGCCGCAGCAGGACATCGTCAACGCGAGCCACATGATGATCGCGAACCCGTTCCGGGCGCAGGACGTCTCGCGCCTCTTCGCGACGCACCCGCCGATGGACCAGCGGATCGAGCGCCTCGAGAACATGGCTGGCGGCCCGCGCCGCTACTGACCGAGTCACGCGGGAAGCGTCGGGTCACGACGCTTCGCAACCCCTGCGACGAGGGCGAGCCGCATCTGGCAGGCTCGCCCTCATGCGCAGTCTCACCCTCGCCGAAGCCCGTGATCGCTCCGAGCTGATCACCGTCAGTTCGTATGCCGTCCAGCTCGATCTCGACCAGGGCGCGGAGGTCTTCGGCTCGGTCGCGACGGTCCGCTTCACGTGTGGTTCGGCGGGAGCCGACACCTGGGTCGACCTCAGGGCCCGCGAGATCCACTCGATCCGGCTCAATGGCGCCGAGCTCGACCCGGCCACCATCGAGGACGGGCGCCTGCCGCTGCCGGACCTGGCCGCCGACAACGAGCTCACGGTCGACGCCACCATGGCGTACAGCCACGACGGCCAGGGCCTGCACCGGGCGACCGACCCGGCCGACGGACGCGACTACGTCTATGGCCACCTCTTCCTCGACGCGGCCCCGAGCGTCTTCGTCTGCTTCGACCAGCCGGACCTCAAGGCTCCCTACGACATCACCGTCAGGGCACCGCGGGAGTGGACCGTCATCGGCAACGGTGCGGCGACAGAGACCGCTCCGGGGGAGTGGGCGCTCGCGAGAACGAAGCCGCTCGCGAGCTACTTCGTCACGGTCTGCGCCGGGCCCTACGCCACCGTGCGCGACGAGCATGACGGCATACCCCTCGCCGTCCACGCCCGCCAGTCGCTCAAGGAGCCGCTCGAGCGGCACGCCCCCGAGATCTTCGAGGTGACCAAGCAGTCCTTCGACTACTTCCACGGCCTGTTCGGCATCCGCTATCCCTTCGGCGACTACGACCAGGTCTTCGTGCCCGAGTTCAACGCCGGCGCAATGGAGAACCCGGGGTGCGTCGTGCTCCGTGACCAGTACGTCTACCGCGGCGCCGCGACCCAGGACGAGCTGCTGACCCGGGCCAACACCGTCGCGCACGAGCTGTCGCACATGTGGTTCGGCGACCTCGTCACGATGAAGTGGTGGGACGACCTGTGGCTCAACGAGTCGTTCGCCGAGTACATGTCGCACCGTTGCCTCGTCGACGCGACGCAGTACACCGACGCGTGGGTCGACTCGTCGATCGAGCGCAAGGTGTGGGGGTATGGCGCAGAGCGCTCGCCCTCGACCCACCCGGTCGCGGGCGTCGAGGCGCTGGACGCCATCAGCGCCCTGCAGAACTTCGACGGCATCTCCTACGCCAAGGGGGCTGCGGCGCTGCGGCAGCTCATCGCCTATGTCGGTGACGACCGGTTCATCGCCGGTGTCCGTGCCTACCTGGCCGACAAGTCCTATGGCAACGGCACGCTGGCCGACTTCCTCGCCGCCATCGAAGCGGCGAGCGGTCAGGACCTCGACGGGTGGGCCAAGGGCTGGCTGCTCACCGCCGGTCGTGACACCCTGAGTGTCGACCTCGTCGAGCAGGAGGGGCGGGTCACCGAGGCGACCCTGACTCGCGGGGTGCCCCAGGAGTTCCCGGCCGACCGGCCCCACACGCTCGACGTCGCGGGGTGGACCGACGGTGCCGAGACCACCCGCGTGGCTACGACGATCGCTGCGCCGCAGGTCCCACTCGAGGGACTTGTCGGAAGTCCGGCCCCGGCGGTGCTGGTACCGAACGCCTCCGACCTGACGTGGGCACGAATCGTCCTGTCCGACAAGACGGTCCGCTCCCTGCCTGCCCAGCTGGGCCAGGTCCCCGATGCACAGGCGCGCGCGGTCGTGTGGTCCTCGCTCATCGACGGCCTGCACACCGCCGAGGTGGCCCCGGCCGTGCTCCTCGACGTCTTCGAGGGGGCGTGGACGAGCGAGACGAACTCGTCGATCCTCACGCGGATGGCGGCCTATGCCGAGCAGGTCGTCGTCGGCCTCTTCCTCCCGCGCGAGGAGCGGCCTGCGGCTCGGGAGCGGTTGTCACGGTGCGGACAGGCGCTGCTCGACTCTGCCGAGGCTGGCTCGACGACCTCCCTCGCCGCTGCCCGGCTCGTGGCGGGCACGAGCGCCGATGAGGAGCTCCTGCAGGCCTGGGCCAGCGGCCACGGCCTGCCGTCCGGGCTCGAGGACGACGGCGACTTCCGCTGGATCGTGGTGCGCAACCTGTCCCGCCGAGGCGCGCTGTCGGACGCCGACATCGAGCGCTTCCGGCAGTCCGATGACACCCTCCAGGGCTCGCTCAACGCACTGATGTGCCGGGCGAGCCGACCTGACCCTGCGGCGAAGGCCTGGGCATGGGACCAGCTGACGGGCCGCAACGGCCGGTCGAACTACGAGATGAACCACCTCGCCCGCGGCTTCTGGGCTGCGCCCAGCGACGAGCTCGTCGAGCCCTACGTCTCGCGCTACTTCGTCGACGTGCCGGCGATGAGTGCCTGGGTCGGCGAGGACGCACTCTCTCGCGTCGTCACGCTGGCCTTTCCGCAGGTGCACACGGCCGAGACCGCCAGGCTCAGCGCCGAGACCCTCGGGCGGGATGACCTCACCCCGGCCGTCCGGCGCTCCCTGGTCGACGCCGACGCGGACCTCCGCGAGGTCCTCGCCTCGCGGACGGCCTTCGCCCCCCCGAGCTGACCCGGCACCCCACGTCGAGTGATCGCTCAACCACGGGAGCCCCTCCCGCCCGGTGGGGCCAGTGGGACGGGGCGATCACTCGACGGCAGAAGGTTCCCCAGGTCGAGTGATCGCTCAGTCTCACCCGGCTCAGCGGCATACGGGGGTTGGGAGCGTCAGCGAGCGGCGGCCGTCGGCGTCGCCGGCGTGCCGAGCTGGCCGAGCTGACGCAGCAGGGCCAGGTCATCGCTGACGATCCAGCGCTCCGTCGTCAGGCCTTCCTCGTTGAACCGTCGGAACGTCATGGCGCGCCACTCGAGGACCCGGCCCGTCGGTCGTGCCCCGTGCAGCGTCCCCTGGTGCGTGCCGCGGTAGGTGTGCCGCGTCGCCACGAGGTCCCCGCTCGCGACGATGTCCTCGACCGTCGAGGTCACGTCGGGCAGGGCCTCGCGCATCGAGGTGAGGAACTGCCGGTGGCCCGACAGGTTCGCCCCGAGGTGCTCGGGCAGCCCGTGGATGACCGCCTCGGGTGCGTAGCTCGCGAGGTAGCGGTCGAGGTCGCCCTCGTTGAACGCCGCGATCGCATCGAGAGTGCTCTGCCGGTTCCGTTCCGCGTCCATGATCCAGTCTCACCCTCCACGCGCCGCCTCGCACCCAGATGCGCGGCCGAGCGGCATACGTCTCTGGACATGGCGCGGGTGCCCGAGTGGCGGGAGGGACCACCCGGGCACCTCGACCGTCTCGAAGGCCGGGTCAGCTGCCGGAGCTCGCCGGCTTGACCGCGAGGGTCACGTCGAGCTGGACCCGCTGCCCGTTGCGCACGACCGTGAGCTTTGTCTGCTCACCCGCCTTCATCTCGCGGATCTGGGCGACGAGGGCGGTCGAGGACTCGACCCGCTCGCCGTTGACCATGACGATGACGTCGCCCTGCTTGATGCCGGCCTTGGCAGCCGGGGTGCCCGAGACGACCTGGACGACCTGCGCGCCGGCCCGCTTCGCGGCACCGTCGGTCACGACCGCGTCGCGGGCGCTCACCCCGAGGAAGGCGTGGTCGGCGTGGCCCTTCTGGATCAGCTGGGTCGCGATCGCCTTCGCCTCGTTGACGGGGATCGCGAAGCCGATGCCGATGTTGCCGCTCTGGCTGCTGCCCCCGAGGCCGCCGCCGCCCAGCTGGGCGATCGAGCTGTTGATGCCGATCAGCTCACCCTTGGCGTTGACGAGCGCGCCACCCGAGTTCCCGGGGTTGATCGCCGCCGAGGTCTGGATCGCGTTCGTCACGACGGTGTCCGCGGTCGTCTGGCCGCCGCCGAAGGGCGACTGGTTCTGCTCGCTGGCCTGCGTGGTCACGGGGCGGTTGAGCGCGCTGACGATGCCCGTCGTCACGGTGCCAGAGAGGCCGAGCGGGTTGCCGACCGCCATGACGGGCGCGCCCACCGCGACCTTGTCCGAGTCGCCGAGTGTGATCGGCGTGATGTCAGAGGGGGCGCCCTGGATCTTGATCACGGCGAGGTCGGTGGAGGGGTCGGTGCCGACGATCGACGCGGAGTAGGTGCGGCCGTCGTTGAGGGAGACCGAGATCGAGCCGTTCGACGCGCCGGAGACGACGTGGTTGTTCGTCAGGACATGGCCCTGGTTGTCGATGATGACCCCCGAGCCGGCGGCCTCGCCGTTCTGGAGGGTCACGTCGATGCTGACGACGCTCGGCCCTACCGCCTTGGCGACCGCCGTCCAGTCGGGCGCGGCAGCGTTGCCCTGGATGACCGTCGGCGAGGTCGAGCCCTGTTGCAGGGTCTGTGAGCTCGCGTTCTGCGCACCACTACCCGCGGTGCCCTCACCCCCGGCCTGCGTCGCTGCGTAGGTACCACCGCTCGCGAGGACCGCCGCAAGCAGGGCGACACCGACCATCTCACCCAGGCGCCGCTTCTGCTTCGGCGGCCGTCCGCGGTAGTCCGGTGGGGTCGGCCGCTCCTCCGGGGGCGGGGGCACGGCAGACATCGGGTTCTGTGTGCCGGGGGCCATGGTCATGGCTTCTCCTTCGCTCGGCTGGTTGGTACCCAGTTCACGTCACGAGCTTTGGTGACCCCTCTGCCGCTCCTGTGAGCCGGCTGTGTGCTCTCCGGTGGGTGGCTGGGTGGGCAGCACGACCACGAAGGTCGCCCCGCCGCCCGGCGTCTCGTCGGCCCGGACCGTGCCCCCGTGAGCCGCGACGATGGCGTCGACGATCGCCAGGCCCAGCCCGTTCCCGCCACCGTGCCCGCGGCTGCGTGAGGCATCCGCCCGATAGAACCTCTCGAAGACCGTCGCTCGGTCCTCCTCACGGATCCCGTACCCGTGGTCCCGGACGGCTAGCGCCACGTGCCCCCGGTCCATCGGCCCGACGAGGATCTCGATCGGCGTGCCCGCCGGGGTGTGGACCCGGGCGTTCGTCACGAGGTTCGTGACGACCTGTCGCAGCTGGCGCTCGTCCGCCACGAGCTCCGTCGGGTGGATCGGCCCCGCGATCCCGGTCGCCGTGACGGAACGGTCGGGGTCGATGGTCCGTGCGTCCTGGGCGGCGTCGGCGGCGAGCACCGCCAGGTCGACCGGACCGAGCTGCAGGGGCCGCTCGCCGTCGAGGCGCGCCAGGGTGAGCAGGTCGTCGACGAGGTCGCGCATCCGGTGGCTCTCACCCTCGATGCGGCCCATGGCGCCGGCGACCGCGTCCTGGGTCGGCAGCGCCCCCTGCCGGTAGAGCTCGGCATAGCCCGACACCGCCGCGAGCGGTGTGCGCAGCTCGTGCGACGCGTCGGCGATGAAGCGGCGCATCTTCGCCTCGTTGGCCTGCCGGACCGCGAAGGAGCGCTCGATCCGGGACAGCATGACGTTCAGCGAGCGGGAGAGCGAGGCGACCTCGTCCTCCGCGCCGGGCACCTGGATGCGGCGGGTCAGGTCTCCGGCGGCAATGGCCGCGGCAGTGTCCTCGATCTCGGCGAGGGGCCGGAACGCCCGTCTGACGAGGAACCACCCCAGTGCCGCGCAGATACCCAGCACGATCGCCCCGATGCCGGCCGCATACCAGAGGAACTGGTCGACGGTGTCGTCGAGCACCCGGAGGGACACGGCGACGGCGAAGGTCTCGGTGCGGTCCTGGTTCGTCGTGGCGAGGGCGAGCCACCGAACTCCGCCCCCCACGGAGCCGACGGTGAAGACGAGCCCCTTCCTGACGCGCTGGTCGTTCGGACGCAGCATCGGGATGTCGGCCCGGTCCTTCTCGGTGACCGCCTCGCCGAAGGAGAGCTGCTCGGCTCCATCTGCCGGGATCACGCGCAGCGTGAACCCGGACGGCAGCACGGGGCGGTTCTCCTGCAGCTGGGTCAGCTGCAGCCGGCTGACGCTCGCGGCGTAGACCCGCAGCTCCTGGGCGGCCTGGTCGAGCAGGTAGCGGTTGAGCAGCGCACTCGTGACGACGAGGGTGAGCGCGAGCGCGATGAGGATGAGGCTCAGGGCAACGGCGAGCAGTCGCCATCGCAGCGGGATGGCGCGCATGCCCGGGCCCCGCCCGCGGCTCCGCGAGGTCGCGATCCTGATGTCGGGCACACCCCTCAGGATGACGCCTCGGGTGGTACACGCAAGACGTACCCGACGCCCCGTTTGGTGTGGATGAGCGAGGGGAGTCCGTCGACGTCGATCTTCCGGCGCAGGTAGGAGATGTAGGACTCGACGATTCCCGACTCCCCCCGGAAGTCGTAGTCCCAGACGTGGTCGAGGATCTGCAGCTTCGACAGGACCCGGTTCGGGTTCAGCAGCAGGTAGCGCAGCAGCTTGAACTCGGTCGGGGACAGGTCGATGACGCGCCCGGCCCGGCGCACCTCGTGGGAGTCCTCGTCGAGCTCGAGGTCGTGGAAGCGGAGCGTCGCGGAGTCGTCGTCGACCGGGCCGCGGGTACGCCGCAGGACCGCCCGGATCCGGGCGACGACCTCCTCGAGGCTGAACGGCTTCGTCACGTAGTCGTCGCCGCCGACGGTGAGGCCCGCGATCTTGTCGCCCACGGAGTCGCGGGCGGTGACGAAGACGATCGGCTGCTGCCGGCCGCGGTCGCGCAGCCGACGGGTCACCTCGAAGCCGTCGACGTCCGGGAGCATCACGTCGAGGACGACGAGGTCGGGCTCGGAGCTCTCGGCGAGGGCGAGCGCGCTCGCCCCGTCGTCGGCGGTCTCGACCTCGAACCCGGCGAACCGGAGGGAGGTCGCAAGCAGTTCGCGGATGTTGGGCTCGTCCTCGACAACGAGGAGCCGGGCCTCAGGGCTCTGTGTCTCCACGCTCCATAGTCTCCCGACGTTTGCTGGGAGTTGGCTGGGAAGCCGGTGGGCACGCCGCGCGCCTGTTTCGGCAGGCGGCTGAGCGCCATACAGCGGTGTGCCGCGGACGGCTCAGAGGTCGTCGGCGTCGACGATCCGGTAGGCGTAGCCCTGCTCGGCGAGGAACCGCTGCCGGTGCGCGGCGAACTCCGAGTCGACCGTGTCGCGAGCGACGACCGTGTAGAAGTGGGCCGTGCGCCCGTCGCCCTTGGGCCGCAGGACACGCCCGAGGCGCTGCGCCTCCTCCTGACGGGAGCCGAACGTGCCGCTGACCTGGATCGCCACGGACGCCTCGGGCAGGTCGATCGAGAAGTTCGCGACCTTCGACACGACGAGGCGGGTGATCTCGCCAGAGCGGAAGGCGTCGTAGAGACGCTGCCGCTCCTTGACCGTCGTCTCGCCGGTGATGACGTCGGCGCCCAGCCGCTCGGCGAGCTCGTGGAGCTGGTCGAGGTACTGGCCGATGATGAGGGTCGGCTCCGTATGCCGCTCAGCCAGCTTCTCGATGACCGGCAGCTTCGCGTCGGAGCAGGATGCGAGCCGGTAGCGGTCGTCCGGCTCGGCCGTGGCGTAGGCCATCCGCTGGCCGTCGGGCAGGGACACGCGCACCTCGACGCAGTCGGCCGGGGCGATGTAGCCCTGCGCCTCGATGTCCTTCCACGGCGCGTCGAAGCGCTTGGGCCCGATCAGGGAGAAGACGTCGGCCTCGCGGCCGTCCTCGCGGACGAGGGTCGCTGTGAGGCCGAGGCGGCGGCGGGCCTGCAGGTCCGCCGTCATCCGGAAGATCGGAGCGGGTAGGAGGTGCACCTCGTCGTAGACGACGAGCCCCCAGTCGCGGGCGTCGAGCAGGTCGAGGTGGGTGTAGGCGCCCTTTCGCCGCGTCGTCAGCACCTGGTAGGTCGCGATCGTGACGGGACGGATCTCCTTGCGGGCACCGGAGTACTCGCCGATCTCGTCCTCGGTGAGAGAGGTGCGCCGGATCAGCTCGTCCTTCCACTGCCGGGCGCTGACGGTGTTGGTGACGAGGATGAGGGTCGTCGCCTTGGCAGCGGCCATCGCGCCGGCGCCGACGAGCGTCTTGCCGGCGCCGCAGGGGAGCACGACGACCCCGGAGCCTCCGTGCCAGAAGCCGTCGACGGCCTGCTGCTGGTAGGGGCGCAGGTGCCAGCCGTCCTGGCGCAGGTCGATGGGATGGGCCTCGCCGTCGACATAGCCGGCGAGGTCCTCGGCGGGCCAGCCGACCTTGAGCAGCTCCTGCTTGAGGTGGCCGCGCTCGCTGGGGTGGACGACGACCGCGAGGTCGTCGATGCGCTCGCCGGTGAGCGGCTTGATCTTCTTGTGCCGCAGCACTTCCTCGAGAACGGGGCGGTCCGTGGTCCGGAGCACGAGCCGGGTGCCCTCGGGGCTGTCGGCGAAGCCCTCCTTCTCGAGGGTGAGCCGGCCGTAGCGGTCCATCGTCTCGGCGATGTCGACGAGCAGGGCGTGGGGGACCGGGTAGCGGCTGTGCGTGATGAGGGCGTCGACGACCTGCTCGGCGTCGTGCCCGGCGGCGCGGGCGTTCCAGAGGCCGAGTGGGGTGACGCGGTAGGTGTGCACGTGCTCGGGCGCGCGCTCGAGCTCGGCGAACGGCGCGATGGCGCGCCGGGCTTCCTCGGCGCGGGGGTGGTCGACCTCGAGCAGCAGGGTCTTGTCGCTCTGGACGATGAGGGCTCCGTCATTCATCACGAGTCACCAACAGCGGAGTTGAGGCCGCTGTTCCCGTCCGCGCCCGCCGCGCCTGCCGCAACACGCCGGGTTGTCGACAACACACCGGGTTCGGGACACGGTGTGTTGCCGATGAGCCGGTGTGTTGCAGGTCCTGGGGATGGGGTCGCCACGGCTGACAGTATGGACGGCATGCGCACCCCACAGGTCGAGCCGGCGTCGGGACTGCCCGCCGAGGTGACCATCTATGAGGTCGGACCCCGCGACGGGCTGCAGAACGAGAAGACCGTCGTGCCCGCAGCGACCAAGGTCGAGTTCATCCGACGGCTCGAGTCCGCCGGGCTGCAGACCATCGAGACGACCTCGTTCGTCCCGGCCAGGTGGGTGCCCCAGATGGGCGACGCCGAAGAGGTCCTCGGCGCCCTCGGGTCCGACGGGGTCGGCAGGCGCCGCCCGGCGCTCGTGCCGAACGAGCGGGGACTCGACCGCGCCGAGGAGCTGGGGCTGCGCGCCATCGCCATCTTCGGGTCCGCCACGGAGACCTTCGCCCAGAAGAACCTCAACCGGTCGGTCGCCGAGCAGTACGCGATGTTCGAGCCGGTCGTGAAGCGCGCCAAGGCCGACGACATGTGGGTCCGGGCCTACGTCTCGATGTGCTTCGGCGACCCGTGGGAGGGGCCCGTCCCCGTCGAGCAGGTCGTCGACGTCGCCGAGCGGCTCATGGGGCTCGGCTGTGACGAGCTGAGCCTCGGTGACACCATCGGAGTCGGCACGACCGGGCACGTCCACCGGCTCCTCGAGGCGCTCGGTCGACGGGGGATCGGCACCGACCGGGTCGCCGTGCACTTCCACGACACCTA
>DASSTN010000261.1:0-4579 GCA_035707905.1 Intrasporangium sp. | reverse complement strand
CATCGCGCCGGACATCGTGCACACGTCGCTGCTGCGTCGCGCCATCACGACGGCGAACCTGTCCCTCGACACCGCTGACCGGCACTGGATCCCGGTCAAGCGCGACTGGCGTCTCAACGAGCGGCACTACGGAGCGCTGCAGGGGAAGAACAAGAAGGAGATCCTCGAGCAGTTCGGCGAGGAGCAGTTCATGCAGTGGCGGCGCTCCTATGACGTGCCGCCGCCCCCGATCGACCCTGACGACCCGTATGCCCAGACCGGTGAGGCGCGCTATGCCGGGCTCGGGGAGGCGATGCCGCGCACCGAGTGCCTCAAGGACGTCGTCACCCGACTGGTTCCCTACTGGGAGAACGAGATCCAGAACGACCTCGCGGACGGGCTCACCGTCCTGGTTGCGGCGCACGGCAACTCGCTCCGCGCGCTCGTCAAGGTGCTCGACGAGATCTCCGACGAGGACATCGCGGGCCTCAACATCCCGACCGGTATGCCGCTCGTCTATGAGCTGGACGAGTCGTTCCGGCCGCTCGTGCGTGGCGGGCGCTACCTCGACCCGGAGGCTGCCAGCGCGGCGGCGGCGGCCGTGGCCAACCAGGGCCGCTGACGCGGCTGGGGCCACCGAGCCCGGCGCTCGCTCGCCCCGGCTGGCCCCCGGCTGATCAGCCCTGGGTCATCGAGTCGAGGTCGACGGCGTCCTCGTCGTCCTCGTGGTCGACGCTGGGCGCGTACTCACCGGTGACGAGGTAGATGACGCGTCGGGCGACGGACACGGCGTGGTCGGCGAAGCGCTCGTAGTAGCGGCCGACGAGGGTCAGGTCGAGGACCTGCAGGCGGGTCAGGGCGCTGCGCTCGTCGAGGAGGACCTGGAAGAGCTCGCGGTGGAGGTCGTCCATCGCGTCGTCGTCCTTCTCGAGCCGGGCCGCGCCGTTGACGTCCTTGCTCGCGATGACGCTGCCGCAGTCGGCGACGATCCGGCTGGCGACCTGGCCCATCCGGAGGATGTGGGAGCGCAGCTCGGCGGGCACGGCGGAGTCCGGGACGCGCAGGCGAGCGACCTTGGCGACGTGCCGGGCGAGGTCGCCCATCCGCTCGAGGTCGGTGCTCATCTGCATGGCGGTGACGATGGTGCGCAGGTCGGTGGCGACCGGCTGCTGCCGCGCGA
Organism: Intrasporangium sp.; assembly: GCA_035707905.1. Lineage (GTDB taxonomy): Bacteria > Actinomycetota > Actinomycetes > Actinomycetales > Dermatophilaceae > Intrasporangium_A. The sequence goes on along the minus strand of DASSTN010000261.1, from coordinate 3,420 downwards.
GCAGGTCGATCGCGATCTCGTCGAGCTGGACACGGATGTCGTCGAGGTGCCGGTCGGCCTCGATGACGGACTCGGCGAGGTGGACGTCGGCGTCGAGCAGGGCCGTGGTGGCCCGCGAGATCGCGGAGCCGGCCAGCCGGGTCATCTCGACGAGCTGGTCGGTGATCGTGCCGAGGTCCTCGTGGAACTGTTCGCGCATTCGGGGTCCTGTCCTCCTGGTGATGCGGTTCGTCGCAGACGATCTCATCGTGACGTGAACCATCCGCGGCGGCCAGATGAACAGTCGGTGGCTTTCGTCGCAGGCGGCCCGTTGGTGGCCGGGAGCACGCTGGGACGTGCGTACCCTGAGGTCGTGGACACCATGGCAGCCGCCACTCTCGGCGGGATCGTCGGGCTCGCCCTGGGCGGGGTCGCGACGTTCGCCATGCGCTGGTCCGATCGCTCCGACGCCGCCCAGGAGCCGGAGGAGCCGGAGAGTCCGCTGCCCCCTGGCGCCGCCGAGGTGCTCGCCGTGCTGGGCTCGAGCGCCATCGTCCTCGACAGCTCGGACCGGGTGGTCAACAACTCGCCCGCGGCTGTCGCACACGGGCTCGTCCGTGGCGCCGAGCTCGTCCACGCCGAGCTGCTCGAGATGGCCCGGCGGGCGCGTCGTGACGGAGTGATCCGGGAGAACGAGTTCGAGCTGCGCAAGGGACCGCTCGGCGAGGCGACGGTGGTCGTGGGGGCGAGGGTCGCGCCGCTGGGTGGAGACCATGTCCTGCTCCTCGTGGAGGACCGCTCGCGAGCCCGGCGGGTCGAGGAGATCCGCCGAGACTTCCTCGCCAACGTGAGCCACGAGCTCAAGACGCCGGTCGGCGGGATCTCCCTGCTCGCCGAGGCGATCCTCGACGCCCACGACGACCCGGCGACCGTCAAGCGCTTCGCGCAGCGGATCGGCAGCGAGTCGGAGCGGCTGACCCGGCTCGTGCGCGAGATCGTCGACCTCTCGCGGCTGACCGGCGAGGACGTCATCAAGGAGCCCGTGCTCGTCGACGTCGGCGCCTGCGCGCTCGAGGCGGTCGACGCGTCCAAGGTGCTCGCCGACGAGCGCGGCATCGAGATGCGCACCGACATCGGCGAGGGATGCTTCGTCTGGGGTGAGGCCGACCTCGTCACGACGGCGATCGGCAACCTCGTCGGCAACGCGATCTCCTACTCCGAGACCGGCACCCGGGTGAGCGTCACCGTCCACGCCGTCGACGAACTCGTCGAGGTCGCCGTCACCGATCAAGGCGTGGGGATCGACGCCGAGGAGCACGAGCGCATCTTCGAGCGGTTCTATCGGGTCGACACCGCCCGGTCCCGGGCCACGGGAGGCACCGGGCTCGGTCTCGCGATCGTCAAGCACGTCGCCGAGAACCACGGCGGCCAGGTCTCGGTGTGGTCGGAGCCGGGCCGCGGCTCGACCTTCACCATCCGCATGCCTCTCGCGGCGCAGCACGCGAGCCGCCCGACGCCCGCGGCCGCGCCGCCCGCCGAGCCGACGGCGCGAGCCCCCGGCACCCCCGCAGCCCCTTCCCAGCTGTCCAAGCCCGCCTGAGCCCGAGTCCGAGATCCCACACCCGAGGTCCGCTGAGTGAGCCGCATCCTGATCGTCGAGGACGAGGAGTCGTTCTCCGACCCCCTGTCGTACCTGCTCAAGAAGGAGGGCTACGACGTCGCCGTCGCAGACACGGGCCCCGCAGCCCTGAGCGAGTTCGAGCAGAACGGAGCAGACCTCGTCCTGCTCGACCTCATGCTGCCCGGCCTCTCCGGTATCGACGTCTGCCGTCAGCTGCGCCAGCGCTCGTCGGTCCCCGTCATCATGCTCACGGCCAAGGACAGCGAGATCGACAAGGTTGTTGGGCTGGAGCTCGGGGCCGACGACTACGTGACCAAGCCCTACTCGAGCCGTGAGCTGCTGGCCCGGATCAAGGCGGTGCTGCGCCGCCTCGCGGAGCCCGAGGAGCTGCTGCCCGCGACGATGGAGGCCGGGCCCGTCCGCATGGACGTCGAGCGTCACACCGTGACCGTGCGCGGCGAGCCGGTTGCCTTGCCGCTCAAGGAGTTCGAGCTGCTCGAGATGCTGATGCGCAACTCCGGTCGGGTGCTCACCCGGATGCAGCTCATCGACCGCGTCTGGGGCAGCGACTACGTCGGCGACACGAAGACCCTCGACGTCCACATCAAGCGGCTCCGGTCCAAGATCGAGGAGGACCCGAGCAACCCGGTCCACATCGTCACCGTCCGCGGCCTCGGCTACAAGCTCGAGGCCTGACAGCGGGGCGGGGGCTCTTCGAGCCGGTGCCCCGCCCGCGCCCGGTCGCGCCGACGCGGGTACCAAGCCGGGGTGAGCGGCATACCCCAAACGTGCGAGAGGGCCCCTTCGAGAAGGGGCCCTCTCAGACGCGAGTGCGGAAGCGTCAGCTCGTCGTGGGAGACGAGGTGGCGGTGGAGGTGGCCCCCGGCGTCTCGGTCGATGTCGCACCGGGCGTCGCGGTCGACGTGGCAGCAGGCGTGGCGCTGCTCGGCGCGGGTGCCGGGGTGACGGTCGAGTAGTAGCCGGTGCTGGCGAGGACCGGCACGTTGAGCAGGGTCGTGCCCGCGGCGTTGCTCGTCACCGAGACCGGCATGATCGCGCCCGCCTTGGCGGTGACGCCGCTCAGCTGGAGGCCCTGCTTGGCGAGGTCGACCTGCTCGCGGGGCTGCAGCTGCAGCTCCGTGCCCGAGCCGGCGCTGCCGCCCTGCTGCTGAGGTGCGAACTGGACGGTGACCGGCTGGTCGCCCTCGTTGACGACTCCACCCGACACGATGGCCTCGCCCGAGCCGTTCACGACGAGCACCAGGTCGCGGATCGCCACGTTGCCGAGGTTGGCCTGGATGCCGTCCGCCGGCAGGTACGGGTAGTCGGTCTGGGTCGGGGAGAAGACCTGGCAGCCGGCCGTGCCGACGGTGACGACGGCGGCTGCGGCAAGGGCCGTCAGGGTGCGGCGCACCGGGGTCTGGGGCAGGAGTCGAGGCTTCACGCGCGCAAGCCTACCGGCGAGCGAAGCGGGGCGATGGGCGACATGGTCCTTCCACGTCGCCCCGGCAGTGACCCGCGCTGGGACGCGCTCCAGGGCGCGCTCTGGGACGCGCGGCCCGGTGACGTGCGCAACGGCGCGCCGGCGCCCGCGCGAAGCACGGAGGCCCGGCTTCTGTCAAGGCCTCGCTGTTGGCCGCTCATCTCGCGACCATGGCTCTGACCTGCGCATATGCAACTTCCTGAGATCGCGATGTGAACGGCTTCGTGATAATCTTGAGGTCGCGAAAGGGGAAAACAGCACATGGCGTTCAAGGTCGGCGAGACGGTCGTGTACCCCCACCATGGGGCGGCACTGATCGAGGAAATCAACACCCGCA
>DASSTN010000260.1:0-8679 GCA_035707905.1 Intrasporangium sp. | reverse complement strand
CCGAGCGGACCGTCCGGCTCGCCCTCGAACTGGGCGAGAGTGCGCTCGGCGGCGAGGAGGCCCACGGCGAGGGCGTGCTGCGCCCGCTCCGACGAGACGGGCAGCGCCTCCGTGGCGCAGCGGGCGGCGAGGGCGGCGTCGACCCGGGGGTCGTCCGGGTTGAGGCCGACGACCTCGGGGATCATCACGACCAGACGCTGCCGGGTCGGGTCGTCCACTGCGTCGTTGACGCACCGGGCGGCCGCGGCCAGCACCGGGTGCGTGCACTTGGGGTGATCGCTCCATCGCTCACCTGCGAGGAACGACGCCATCTCCATGAAGCAGGCGCCCGATCTGGGGTTCCAGTGGCGACCTTGGGACAGAACCGGGACTCCGTCAGGGATAGGCATGGCTCGTCGTGGCATTGAAGCCTCCTGCTGTGATGGGGAACCATGAGGGCCCACTTCCAGAATGCGCCACGTATACCCCCCTTGGCCAGACCTGAAGCGAGGACGACCGCACCGAAGCGCTTTCCCTGGCGGCCTTCCTCCCCGATCGGCCCTACCCCTCACGCCGGTATGCCGCTCACCCAGCCACGCGCGGCGGTCTGCTCCGCGCATGGCCGGCTGAGCGGCATACGGAGAGCTCAGGCGGTCGGGGCAGGCTCCGGCTCCGGGCGGACCGCCTCCTCGGCCGGGCCACCGCCGTCGCCACGGCGAACCGCGGCGAGCAGCATCTGGGCGACGTCGACGACCTCGACCTCGTCCGTCGCCCTGCCGTCCTGGATGGCGGCGTTGAGGCCGTCGCTCAGCATGACCTTGCAGAAGGGGCAGCCGATCGCGATCCGGTCGGCCCCCGTCGCGAGGGCCTCCTCCGTGCGGTTCGAGTTGATCCGGGTGCCGAGCTTCTCCTCCATCCACATCCGGGCCCCGCCGGCGCCGCAGCAGAAGGACTTCTCCTGGTTGCGCGGCATCTCCGCGTACTCGACACCGGGGAGCGTGGCGAGCAGCTCGCGCGGCGGTGCGTACACCTGGTTGTGCCGGCCGAGGTAGCACGGGTCGTGGTAGGTGACCTTGCGACCGGTCGACGCGGCCCCCTCGGCAGCGGCCTCGTCCGGCCGGGCGACCGGGGTCAGGCGCTTCTCGCGGACGAGCCGGTTGAGCAGCTGGGTGTGGTGGAGCACCTCGTAGTTGCCACCGAGCTGCGGGTACTCGTTCTTGATCGTGTTGAAGCAGTGGGCGCAGGTCACGACGATCTTCGTCGCGCCCACCTCGTTGAGCGTCTCGACGTTCTGCTGGGCGAGCATCTGGTAGAGGAACTCGTTGCCGGCGCGACGGGCCGAGTCGCCGGTGCAGGCCTCGCCGTCTCCGAGGACGGCGAACTTCACGCCAGCCGTGTGCAGCAGCTCCGCGACCGCCCGGGTCGTCTTCTTCGCCCGGTCCTCGTAGGCGCCGGCGCAGCCGACCCAGAAGAGGTAGTCGACCTCGGAGAGGTCCTCGACGTCGGCACCGACCTGGGGCACCTCGAAGTCGAGCCCCTTGGCCCAGTCCATCCGCAGGCGCGGCGCGAGGCCCCAGGGGTTCGCGTTCTTCTCGAGGTTCTTGAAGAGCGTGCCCAGCTCGGCCGGGAAGGCCGACTCGATGAGGTTCTTGTAGCGGCGCATGTCGACGATCGCGTCGACGTGCTCGATGTCGACGGGGCACTGCTCGACACAGGCGCCGCACGTCGTGCACGACCAGAGGACGTCATCGTCGATGACCGCGTTGGGGCCGTACGGCGTGTAGGCGCCGAGCGGGTCGCCCGGCTGGTAGCCCGTTGCCCCGACCAACTGCTCGACCGCGGCCGCGGCCTTGGTCCTGTCCGACACGCCGTCGGCCTGCTCGAGGCCGGCGGCCCGCACCTCCTCGGAGGCGAGCAGCCACGGCGCCTTGGCGTGCGCGTTGTCGCGCAACGCCATGACGAGCAGCTTGGGTGAGAGCGGCTTGTCGGTGTTCCAGGCCGGGCACTGGCTCTGGCAGCGGCCGCACTCGGTGCAGGTCGTGAAGTCGAGCAGGCCCTTCCACGTGAAGTCCTCGACCTTGCCGACGCCGAGCGCGGCGTCCTCGTCGAGCTCGTCGATGTTCTCGAAGTCGAGCGGCTTGCCGTCGACCTTCATCGGCTGCAGCGCACCGAGCGAGGTGCGACCGTCCGCATGGCGCTTGAACCAGATGTTGAAGAAGGCGAGGAACCGGTGCCAGGCCACGCCCATGGTGGGGGTGAGGGCGATCGTGATCATCCACGCGAACGAGATGAGGATCTTGACGGCGGCGATGACGACGATGAGGTTCTCGACGGTGCCGATGGAGAAGCGGTCGAAGAAGAGGTTCCCGATCCACCCCGTCAGCGGGTAGTGGAAGGCGGTGTCCCTGCCGGTGCCGAGCTGCCGCTCGAGGGTCCACTCGAGGGCGCGGAGCAGGCCGATGCAGACGGTGACCCCGAGGATCGTGAGCTCGACGTAGTAGGCCTGCCAGAAGGTGGACCCGAAGAACCGGCTGCGCCGGCCGTGCTCCCCGGGGGCGGAGCGCGGGTGGTTCTTCTGGCGGATCAGCATCAGGACGACGATCGCGAAGAACCCGGCGAGGGCGAAGAGGTCGGTGATCCACTCGTAGAGGAAGAAGTGGCCGATGAGGGGGAGGGAGAACCTCGGGTTGAACAGCTGCCCGAACGCGTTGACGAGGGTGAAGAAGAGGATGCCGAAGCCGAGCATCGTGATCCAGTGCGCTACGGCGACGACCGGCAGGCGCGACATCCTCGTGTGCCCGAGGAACTCGCGGAACAGGGTGGCGGTCCGCTCGCCCCTGTGGTCGTCCCTCGCCTCCGGCTGGCCGAGCCGGAAGGTCGCCAGGAAGTGGTTGATCGTCCTGACGAACAACGCGATGGCGACGGCGGTCACTGCCAGGCAGACGACGGCGGCCACGATCTGTAGGGCAGACATGCGCGGCAGTCTACTGACGAGTCACACGAAGCCCCAGGGACTGTGACGGGCGTCGCCTCCCCTGTTCCCGAGGCGAGACGGGCGGCTCGTCAGGAGCGACCAGCAGGGTCGCCCACGGCCAGGTGATAACGACGTGTTGGAATAGGCATAACGCTCCGCCGGTTGTCCAAGGACAACCGACCCATCCGTCCAGCTCGAAAGGGGCCCAGCCCAATGCCGATCCACGATGACGTCACCCAGCTCGTCGGCAACACGCCGCTCGTCCGGCTCAACAAGGTCATGGACGGCGCCGACGCGACCGTCGCCGCCAAGCTCGAGTTCTACAACCCGGCGAGCTCGGTCAAGGACCGCATCGGTGTCGCCATCGTCGACGCCGCGGAGCGCAGCGGCGAGCTGAAGCCGGGCGGCACGATCGTCGAGGCCACCTCGGGCAACACCGGCATCGCGCTCGCCATGGTGGGCGCGTCGCGCGGCTACAAGGTCGTCCTCACGATGCCGTCGTCGATGTCGAACGAGCGCAAGGCGCTCCTGCGGGCCTTCGGAGCCGAGCTCGTCCTCACCGAGCCGGCAGCCGGCATGAAGGGCGCCGTGGAGAAGGCCGACGAGATCGCCGCCGAGCGCGGTGGAGTGCTCGCCCGCCAGTTCGCCAACGAGGCCAACCCGGAGATCCACCGCAAGACCACGGCGGAGGAGATCTGGAAGGACACCGACGGCGCCGTCGACATCGTCGTGGCCGGCATCGGCACCGGCGGCACGATCACCGGTGTGGGGCAGGTGCTCAAGGAGCGCAAGCCGGGCGTGCAGATCATCGCTGTCGAGCCCGCGGAGTCGCCGATCCTCAACGGTGGGCAGCCCGGACCGCACAAGATCCAGGGCCTGGGCGCGAACTTCGTCCCCGAGATCCTCGACACCTCGATCTACGACGAGGTCATCGACGTCGACGCTGACACCGCGGTCAAGTACGCCCGACGCGCGGCCACCGAGGAGGGCCTCCTCGTCGGCATCTCGTCCGGCGCGGCCCTCGCGGCCGCCGCTCAGGTCGCCAAGCGCCCGGAGAACGCCGGCAAGACCATCGTCGTGGTCATCCCCTCCTTCGGTGAGCGCTACGTCTCGACGATCCTCTTCGAGGGTCTGGCGAGCGACTGACATGTCGACCGCACCTCGTGACGAGGACAGGGACGTGCCCAGGACTGCGCTCACGCTCGTCCGCGCCGAGGAGCGCGAGGAGGCTCAGCGCCATACGAGAGTTTCGTATGCCGCTGGGCTCGGCTTCGTGCGCAAGCTCGTCGAGCGGGTGGCCGAGGACGTCAACGGCGCCGTCGAGCGTGACCCCGCGGCAGGGTCGCGGCTCGAGGTCGTCCTGACCTCCCCGGGCCTGCACGCCGTGTGGGGGCATCGGGCGGCGCACGCGCTGTGGAGCCTGCCCGGCGGCCGGCTGCCGGCGCGGTTGCTCGCCACCGGAGTGCGCTTCGCGACCGGCGTGGAGATCCACCCGGCGGCGCGCATCGGGCGACGCTTCTTCATCGACCATGGGATGGGCGTCGTCATCGGTGAGACGGCCGAGGTGGGCGACGACGTGATGGTCTATCACGGGGTGACGCTGGGCGGCCGCTCGATGGCACGGATCAAGCGCCACCCGACGGTCGGCAACCGCGTCACGATCGGGACGGGGGCCCGCGTCCTCGGTCCCGTCGAGATCGGTGACGATGTGCAGATCGGGGCGAACTCCGTTGTCGTGAAGGACATTCCCTCGGGAGCGGTGGCGACGGGGATCCCGGCCAAGCTGCGTTTCCCGAAGAAGGGCGAGGTCAACCAGTGGGCCGACCCGGCGATCTACATCTGACTCCGGACCACTCGACCGGCCGACGACCGTTGGTCTGAGGTCGGCACGTGGAGTCTCGTCAGTCGTGCTCGGCCGCGGCCGACGGCGCGAGCAATGGTCGTCCGCCGGTCCTCAGACGCCGAGGACGGCCTTGGCGATGAGGAAGTAGACGACGAGGCCGGTGGCATCGACGAAGGTCGTGATGAACGGGTTGGAGAAGACGGCCGGGTCCGCCCGAAGAGCACTGGCCACCAACGGCATCGCTCCGCCGACAGAGGCGGCGAGGGTGCAGATGGCGAGCAGGGTCAGGCCGATGACCGCGCCGACCGCCGCGCCGTAGAAGAGGGACGCGACGAGGAAGCCGATCGTGCCGAGGATGAGGCCGAGGCAGAGACCGGTGCGCGCTTCCCGGCCCAGGACGGCGAGGACGTCTCGGGGACGCAGGTCGCCGAGTGCAAGGGCGCGAGTCACGGTCGTCGCGGCCTGGTTGCCGGTGTTGCCGCCCGTGCCGATGAGCAGGGGGATGAAGACGGACAGCACGACCAGCTGAGACAGGGTTGCCTCGAAGACCTCGAGGACCTGGACGGTCAGGGTCGCGCCGACCGCGAGCACGAGCAGCCAGACGATACGGGAGCGGACGAGACGCCCCACCGGGATGGAGAGATAGGGACGGCGGAGCGGCTCGGAGCCACCGATCCGGGCCTGGTCCTCGCTGTCCGCCTCCTCGAGGATCCGGAGGGCGTCATCGACGGTCAGGATGCCCACGAGGCGCTCCTCGTCGTCGACGATGAGCAGGGCGAGCAGCTTGAGGTCGGCGCACCGCCGAGCCGCCGCCTCGGCGGGCGAGGCGGCGACGGACGAGTATGGCGGCGCCATGAGCTCGGCCACGGTGGTGGACGGGTCGACGGTGCGGAGCAGGTCCCGCAGACTCAGGACCCCGACAACCCGCCGCCCATCGTCGACCACCGGGATGGTGTAGATCGTCTCTGCCACGTTGATCCGGTCCTGCACCCGCCTGAGGGTCTCGGCGACGGTCAGGTCGGCATGGGTCGAGACGTACTGAGGGCTCATCCGCCGACCGATCGAGCCTGCGTGATAGCCGAGGACGATCGACGTCAGCTCCCGCTCGTGTGGGGTGAGTCCCCGCAGGAGGCGGCTCGCGACACCCGCAGGCAGCTCATCGAGCAGCTGCACCCGGTCGTCCGGGTCGAGCCGGGCGAAGACCTGGGCCACGTCCTCATCGCGCAGGCCGGACACCAGCTCCCCCTGGAGCGTCGGGTCCAGGCCTTCGAAGGCCACGACGGCCTCGTCCTTCGGGAGGAGCCGGTACGCGACGGCACGTGTCCTGGGGTCCAGACGCTCGAGGGCGGAGATGATCTCCTGCACCCCGAGAGATGCGAGAAGCTCGGCCGCGGACGTGAGGTCCTCGTCCCGCAGGGAGGCCTTGATCCGCCGCGTGGCCTCGTCGAGGTCCCACTCGGTGGTTCCAGCCATGACCCCTGCTCCTCCGCCAGGTCGAGCCGTTCATCTGCCCCGGCGGGAGCGCGCGGCTCAGGCTCGACGCCGGCAGCCTATGCGAACCACCCCGGCCCCAGGCTCACGTCTGGCCCGCTGGCTGGACCCGCTAGCGTGGGCGGCATGGCGGCGATCGGCGGCGAGGTCAACTTCACGACGGAACCGGTCGAGCTGCCCGGCGTCTCGCCCGCCGACCCGCCGACCGTGCAGGTCCCGGGCCGGGTCTGGCATGGCGGTTGCCCTGTGGACTTCGAGTGGGTGCAGCTGACAGGGATCGACCTCGTCGTCGACCTGGCCGACGCCGACAGCGTCGCGCCGGCGACCGACGTGGAGGGCCTGACCTACCTCAAGTGCCCGCTCGTCGACGGCTCCGAGCTGCCCTCACCGACCCTCACCCTGGGCCTGGCCGGGCTGGTGGCCGACCTCGTCCGGGACGGGCACCGAGCCCTGATCCACTGCACCTTCGGCCGGAACCGCTCCGGCCTGCTGGCGACCCTGGTCGTGCGCGACCTGCTGGGCCTCTCGGGGGCCGACGCCCTCGCTCACGTGCAGGCGCATCGAGAGGGCGCAGTCAACAACGAGGACTTCGCGGGCTGGCTGCGCTCCCTCCCGGCACCCGCAGCGGCCGCCGCCTCCGCCTAGACCGGGCTGCGCCAGAGCTCCACTTCGGCCGGGACCCAGTCGAGGGAGCGCCCGTGGTGGCGGTCGTCCCAGAGCCGGAACGCCACGCCGCCGAGGTCCGCGATCTTGTTGAGCACCGGCAGGCCCGGCCAGGTCCTCACGTCGAAGCCGTAGGCGTCACAGAACGCCCCGTAGTCCTCAACGGAGATCTCGCCCGCGGCGACTCGCCGTGCGGCGCCGGCCAGGTCGTACTCGCGGGGCCCGACGGCGGCCCAGTCGAGGTCGATGAGGCGAGGGCCGTCAGGGGTCAGCATGACGTTCGAGGGCGACACATCCCCGTGTATGACGCCATACCCGAGCTCCGAACGGACCTCGCTGAGCGCCGCGAGCAGCGCCGCCCGAGCCGCGAGCAGGACGGCGGCGTGCTCGACGTCAAGGCCGGCCACCTGGGAGACCAGGCGGGACAGGGGCTGCCAGAGGGGCAGGTCCGTGCGGTCGTGCTCGGTGTGGAATCGCCGGAGCAGCGTCCCGAGCTCGGACCACGAGGCCTCCCCTGTCTCGGTGAGCCACGGGGCGACGGTGACGACGCCGAACGCGGTGTCGACGGCACCGGGCTCGGCCGGATGGGCTGTCAGCGAGTCCTCGAGCCGGGTGGCGATCTGGTCCAGGTGGGCGCTGCAGGTGCCGGGTGGGTAGACCTTCACGGCGTGCTCGCCCGCTCGGATCACGACGGTGGTGAGCGCGCTCACCACCGTGACGTCCGCCGGAAGCTGGACGGGCAGTTGCGGACGGCCCAGGCCCAGCGCCGCCAGTGCCTCGACTGGGCCCCAGCCCGGCGTAGGGAGCGGCAGAGGCTGCATCGCCTCGCGCGCGACGGGGGCGCGTGAGGTGTGCACGGCGGGCGACAGGGTCATCGAGGCGGGGCTCCGAACTGGAAGTGAACAGCCGATGAAGTGTGCCAGACGCGGGGCCGTCGTGGTGCCCGGGGTGACCAGCTCTCACTCCACGCCGGCTGATCCCGGGAGGACGATCGCGGCCCCGGCCTCCGGTGGTCTGGGGCGCCGCACCGTGGTGCACAATGGCTGTCCATTGGAGGGCTCGCATAGTGGCCTAGTGCGGCGGTCTTGAAAACCGCTATGGGGTTACACCCATCGTGGGTTCGAATCCCACGCCCTCCGCCAGTGTGATGTCTCACGACATCGCGGACGGCCGAACCCAATATCCGTGGGTTCGGCCGTCCGTCGTTTTAGTGCTTCGGGCGGCCGGGTGGTCGGCCGGTGCCTTGGTAACGCTTGGACAGGTCGAGGGTGAGCTCGCGCAGCAGTTCGCCGGTGGCCGCGTCGACGACGCGGATGTCGAGGTCCTGGACCAGGACGATGACGCGGGTTCCGGCGTGGGTTCGGCCGATGCCGATGGAGTAGAGCGTCCCGCCGTGGCGCAGGGTGATCTTGCCGACCTTGTCGACCTTGTCGTGACGGACCCGGTCGTGGGTGTCGTGCTCGCGGTGGCCGGTGCTCGGGGTGGCCTTGGGGCGGGTGGTGTAGGCGGTCGCGGGGGTGGCCCGATGCTCGAGGGAGCGGTGCGGCCGGTGGTGGTTGTACTGCTCGGCGAACGCGTCGAGCAGGGTCTGCAGCTGCTCGATGGTGGCCGGCTGGTCGGGGTGGGCGCGGAGCCACTTCTTCAGGGTCTGCTGGAACCGTTCGACCTTGCCCTGGGTCTGGGGATGGTTGGGCTTGCCGTTCTTCTGCACGACGCCGAGCCGGCGCAG
>DASSTN010000259.1:0-2990 GCA_035707905.1 Intrasporangium sp. | reverse complement strand
GAGCTGTATGCCGCTCACTGGACCCGTCTCGTCCGCCTCGCCTGGCTGCTGGTGCGGGACCAGTCCATCGCCGAGGACGCGGTCCAGGACGCCTTCGTCGCGACCCACCGCCGGTGGGACGCGATCCGGGACTCCGGACGGGTGGTCGGCTACCTGCAGACAGCCGTCGTCAACCGGTGCCGGTCGCTGCAGCGGCACGCGGTCGTCGTGGACCGGCAGAACCGGATCGACGCCGGTGCAGCGGACGTGCCGGGTCGTGGTCGCCACGACAGTGCAGAGACTGTGGTTCTCGCCTCGGCCGAGCGACGCACGATCCTCGACGCGCTCGACCAGCTCCCGCAGCGGCAGCGCGAGGTGCTGGTGCTCCGTTACTACGAGGATCTCTCGGAGGCGCAGATCGCCCAGGCCCTCGACATCTCCCCAGGATCGGTCAAGGCCCACGCCCACCGAGCCCTCACGACCCTGCGAGCCACGATGGAGCAGCAGCCATGAGCACTGACGACCGCAACGAGGGTCACCGCCACGACGACGAGACGGTCGTCATCGGCGCCGGCCTGGAGCACCTCGAGGAGTCCGTGCGCGCGCAGCTGCGCCGCGAGGCCGAGACGGTCCGGCCGCACGACCGGCTCGACGCGATCCTCGCCGAGGCGCACGGCTCGGACGTGAGCGCGCCCGAGGCGGACGCGGGCCCCACCGAGGGTCGCCACCGATGGTTGTTGCCCGTCGCCGCTGCGGCGCTGGTGGCCGCCGCCGCAGTCGGGGTCTGGGGCGCGAACCGGCCGTCGCAGGCGCCGATCCCCGCGGCGACGCAGCCGACGTCGGCCTCGGAGTCCCCCACGAGCGGGACCCAGAGCACGGTCACCGAGTCGGCCTCGAGCTCGCCCACGAGCAGCGTCGACGTCGGCCCGGGACCGGTGGCGACCCAGACGGAGACCGTCCCGGTCTACTACGTCGGGCCCCGCCGCGACGGGTCGAGCAGCCTCGTCCTCTTCCGGGAGTTCGGCACCGCCCAGGTCGCTGCCCCGGGCGACGCGAGCGCCAAGGCGTCCGCTGCCCTCGAGCGGGCCATCTCGAGCAGTCCGGCGGGAGCGGGTTATCGCCCCCTGTGGCAGGGCGTGGAGGTCAAGAAGGTCGCCGTCACCGATGCCGAGATCGACGTCGCTCTCTCGACCGGCGCCAAGGGCCTGAACGCGAGCGATGGCCGGATCGCGGTGGAGCAGCTCGTGTGGACGGCGCAGGCCGCCGTCGGCAAGGGGAACCTCCCCGTCCGCTTCAGCCTGTCTGACGGCGGGACGACGCTGGCCGGTGGGGAGACGAGCGACCACACCTACACCCGCCCGAGCGACGACATGGCCGTCTGGGCGATCCTGTCACCGATCTGGATCGACTCGCCGAGCCGCGGCGAGAGCCTGCCGGCCGGCAAGGTCACGGTCACCGGTGTCGCGAGCACCAACGAGGCCAACGTGCAGTGGTCGGTCATGCAGGGCGGCAAGCCGGTCGCCTCCGGCCACACGACGGCCGAGGTGGCGGCTCCGCAACGCGGCAAGTACACCTTCACCACCACCGCCTTGCCGGCGGGCGACTACACGGTGAAGGTCTTCGAGACGAGCATGAAGGACGGCTCCGTCTCCGCGGCGGCGACGATGCCGTTCACCCTCAAGTAGACGAGGTATGCCGCTCGGCTCGGCCCCGCTGCGCGTTGCAGTGGGGCCGAACCGGCTGGCGTCTTCCTCGCGCTGCGACGTGCCTACCCCGCGTGCTTCTCGATCAGGGCCCCGAGGCACGGCAACGCCTCGACGACGTGCTTGTGCGCCGAGGGACGCAGGGAGGCGTAGACCTTCTTGACCGCGCCGTTGGAGGTGCCGGCGACTCGCTGGTCCGTCACGCCGAGCAGCGCCTCGGCGACCTGCCCGTCGCGGGCGGAGAGGTAGCCGGCGAACGACCCGTTGCCGGCGTGGTCCTGCCAGAACGGCTCGAGCTTCTCGACGAAGGCTGGCAGCAGCCGCTCGACCGCACGGGGAACGATCGTGGGGCCGACCTTCCTCACTGCGGCGTAGCCCGCGCGCAGGGCGAGGCCGGACGCCCCCTTCTTGTCCGACACCTCGGAGTCGACGAGGGCCTCGACGTCGGCCCTGACGGCAGGGGCGGTCTGGGGATCGAGGAGCGTGTCCTGCAGGGCGGCAACCACTGGTGAACCTCCATGGGTTGTTGTGACGTGGGACGCAGGCACCATATGCGGCGCAGCGGCGCGACGGTCGCGCACCCCCGGCAGGCAGGGGCTGCTCGCCTCGTCGTGCCTGTCAGGCCCAGCGGGCGCGGGCGCTCAGCACGGCGAGGGCGGCGGGCCCGGCCGAGGAGGCCCGCAGGATGGTCGAGCCGAGCCGCACCGGCCGGGCGCCCGCGTCAGTCAGTGCGGCGAGCTCGCGGTCGCTGATCCCGCCCTCGGGTCCGACGACGACGAGGACGTCTCCGGACTCCGGCAACGGCACCGCGGCCAGCGGTTCTGTCGCGTCCTCGTGGAGGACGAGCGTGAGGGCAGCCTGCCTGGCCCGGCCGACGAGGGAGGCGAGGTCCACCGGGTCGGAGGTGAGCGGCATACGCGACCGGCGGGACTGCTTGGTCGCCCGGGTCACGATCGCGCGCCATTTGGCGAGGGACTTCTGGGCGCGTTCGCCGCGCCACACCACCACCGAGCGTTCGGCCTGCCACGGCACGACCTCGTCCACGCCGAGCTCCGTCGCCGACTCGATCGCCTGCTCGTCGCGGTCGCCCTTGGCGAGGGCCTGGACGAGGACGAAGCGGGGGTCGGGCAGGACCTCGTCCACGCGCTCGACCACCCGGCCGCGGACCGACGACTTGTCGACCTGCTGCGCCTCGACGAGGAGCCGACCACCCGCACCGTCCGAGAGGTAGAAACGCTCGCCCGGACGGAGCCGGACGACCGCTGCTGCGTGCCGGCCCTCGTCGCCGTCGAGCACGACCGAGCCACC
>DASSTN010000258.1:0-8406 GCA_035707905.1 Intrasporangium sp. | reverse complement strand
GCGGCAGCAGCCTTCTCGAGGGCGGCTGCCCGTTGCTCGGGCGTGAGCGGGGGAAGGGCCACAGCGGTTCTCTCCTCGTGGTGGATCGACGTTGCTGCCGAACCTAGCGATTCGGCTGAGCGAGTGGCAACGCGGCCCCCTGATCGGGCGCGCCGGCAGGGACCAGGTATGCCGCTCAGCCTCCTCTCAGGGGCGCAGTCCCTCCGCGACCCGGCGGGCCGCGTCCGCCAGCCGGGCCGTGTCCGGGCCGGTGCCGAGCACCTCGCGGCTCGAGGACGCGAGCACCTGGGGCCGCGCCGGGCCGAAGACCCTGTCGAGCTCGGCCGCCGTGCCACCCTGCGCCCCGAGCCCCGGTGCGAGCACGGGCGTCGCCGCCGTGACGAGGTCGAGCCCGAGGCGCTGCACCGCGTCGCCGACAGTTGCCCCGACGACCAGGCCGATGCTGCCGAGCTCACCCCGCTCACGGGCCAGGCTGTTGTCCACCGTCGCGCCCTCGACGACGGAGGCCGCGACGGTCCGGCCACCGGCCACCGCGTGCTGCACCGACGCACCCTCGGGGTTGGACGTCAGCGCGAGGACGAACAGGCCGCGACCGTACTGCTGCGCGAGGTCGATGGCCGGCCGGAGCGACCCGTAGCCGAGGTAGGGGCTCACGGTCAGGGCGTCGGCGGGCGAGACCGCCTCCGGACCGAGGTACGCCTGGGCGTAGCCAGCCATCGTCGAGCCGATGTCGCCCCGCTTGGCGTCGAGGATCGTCAGCGTCCCTGCGTGCCGGAGCTCGGCGAGCACCCGCTCCAGGACCGCGATCCCCCGGCTGCCGAAGACCTCGAAGAAGGCGGACTGCGGCTTCACCGCAGCGACCTGCCCCCCGAAGGCCTCGACACAGGTCAGGGCGAAGCGCTCGAGGCCGGAGACGTCATACGGCAGGCCCCACGCCTCGACGAGGGCCCGGTGGGGGTCGATGCCCACGGAGAGCGGGCCGTACTGGTCCATCGCCCGGCGCAGTCGGGCGCCGAATGCCGTCGTCACGCGGGCTCCTTCGCGTCGAGTGGCTCCACCATCACCCTCAGCTCGCCGCACCCACGCTGTAGAGGTCGAGGTTGCGGGCGTGCTCCTGCAGGGACGTGACGCGCACCGGCTCGACGAGCTGCGCCTCGATGCCGAGCACTGCCGCGGCGAGCGTCGCGACCGTCGTGATGATCGGCTTGTCCGCACTCGTCGTCGCGGCCCGGATGGCGTAGCCGTCGGCTCGCGCGTCCTGGCCGGACGGGGTGTTGACGACCATCTGGACGGTGCCGTCTTCGATGAGCTCGACGATGCTCTTCTCCGACCCGTCACCGGCGTGCGGGCGCTCCGAGAGCTTGCGCACGACGGTGGCCGGAATGCCGTTGCGGTGCAGCACGGCCGCAGTCCCGCGGGTGGCGAGGATCGTGAAGCCGAGGTCGACGAGCCGCTTGACCGGGAAGAGCATGGCCCGCTTGTCCCGGTTCGCGACGGTGACGAGCACGGCTCCGGAGGTCGGCAGGCCGCCACCGATCCCCTGCTGCGACTTGGAGAAGGCCGACCCGAAGTCGCGGTCGATGCCCATGACCTCGCCGGTCGAGCGCATCTCCGGGCCGAGGAGGGAGTCGACCGCGAGCCCTTCCTTGGTGCGGAAGCGCTTGAACGGCAGGACCGCCTCCTTGCAGGAGATCGGGGCGCCGTCGGGGAGGCGGCCACCGTCGGTGGAGGCGGGCAGGAGCCCCTCGTCGCGCAGCTGCTGGATCGTCGCCCCGAGCATGACCCGGGACGCAGCGCTCGCGAGCGGCACGCCCGTGGCCTTGGAGACGAACGGGACGGTCCGGGAGGCGCGCGGGTTGGCCTCGATGACGTAGAGGATGTCCTGGGCGATGGCGAACTGCACGTTCATCAGGCCCCGCACCCCGATGCCCTCGGCGAGCTTGCGGGTCGCGACCCTGACCTTCTCGAGCTCGGCGTCCCCGAGGGTCGCCGGCGGCAGCGTGCAGGCGCTGTCGCCGGAGTGGATGCCCGCCTCCTCGACGTGCTCCATGATCCCGCCGAGGTAGAGGTCGGTCCCGTCGAAGATCGCGTCGACGTCGATCTCGATCGCGTCGTCCAGGAACCGGTCGATGAGGATCGGGTGCTCTGGCGAGGCGAGGGCCGCCTTCTCGACGTAGGTGACGAGGGCGTCGTCGTCGTAGACGATGACCATCCCCCGGCCGCCGAGCACGTAGGACGGGCGCACGAGCACCGGGTAGCCGATCTCGCGGGCGACCTCGAGCGCCTCCTCGGGGCTGAACGCGGTCCCGTGCTTCGGCGCGACGAGGCCGGCGCGGTGCAGCACCTGTCCGAAGGCTCCCCGGTCCTCGGCGAGGTTGATCGCGCCCGGCGACGTGCCGACGATCGGGACCCCCTCGTCGGCGAGCGCCTGGGCCAGGCCGAGCGGCGTCTGGCCGCCGAGCTGGACGATGACACCGACGACCGGACCCGCCTGCTGCTCGGCGTGGATCACCTCGAGGACGTCCTCGAGGGTCAGCGGCTCGAAGTAGAGCCGGCTGCTCGTGTCGTAGTCGGTCGAGACGGTCTCGGGGTTGCAGTTGACCATGATCGTGTCGTAGCCCTGGCGTCGCAGCGCGAAGGAGGCGTGGACGCAGGAGTAGTCGAACTCCACGCCCTGACCGATCCGGTTCGGTCCCGAGCCCAGGATGATGACGCCGGGGCGCTCCCGCGGCGCGACCTCGGTCTCCTCGTCATAGGACGAGTAGTGGTAGGGCGTCAGGGCCGCGAACTCGGCCGCGCACGTGTCGACGGTCTTGTAGACCGGCCGCACCCCGAGCGCCTGGCGCACGCCGCGGACGACGCTCTCGGGCATGTGCCGGATGGCGCCGATCTGTGCGTCGCTGAAGCCGTGCCGCTTGACGAGCCGGAGCAGCTCGGGGGTCAGCTGGTCCGCGTCGCGCAGGAGGTCGGCGACCTCGTTGAGCAGCGCGATCTGGTCGAGGAACCACGGGTCGATGCCGGTCGCCGCGTGCACCTCCTCGACGGTGCAGCCGCCGCGCAGTGCCTGCTGGACGTGGACGATGCGGCCGTCGGTCGGCACCTTCGAGTCGGCCAGGGCCCGGCGCGCCACGGCCGGGGTGACCTCGCCGTTCCAGTGGAAGGAGGCGCCCTTCTTCTCGAGCGAACGCAACGCCTTCTGCATCGCCTCGGTGAAGTTGCGGCCGATCGCCATGGCCTCGCCCACCGACTTCATCGTCGTCGTCAGGGTCGGGTCCGCCGCCGGGAACTTCTCGAAGGCGAAGCGGGGCACCTTGACGACGACGTAGTCGAGCGTCGGCTCGAAGCTCGCCGGGGTCTCCCTGGTGATGTCGTTGGGGACCTCGTCGAGGGTGTAGCCGATCGCCATCTTCGCGGCGATCTTCGCGATCGGGAAGCCGGTCGCCTTCGAGGCGAGGGCGCTCGACCGGGAGACACGCGGGTTCATCTCGATGACGATGATCCGGCCGTTCTCGGGGTTGACGGCGAACTGGATGTTACAGCCGCCCGTGTCCACGCCGACCTCACGGATGACCGCGATGCCGATGTCGCGCAGCTGCTGGTACTCGCGGTCGGTGAGGGTCAGGGCCGGCGCCACGGTGATCGAGTCACCGGTGTGCACGCCCATCGGGTCGAGGTTCTCGATGGAGCAGACGACCACGACGTTGTCGGCGTTGTCGCGCATGAGCTCGAGCTCGTACTCCTTCCAACCGAGGATCGACTCCTCGAGGAGGACCTCGGTGGTCGGCGAGTACTGCAGCCCCTGGCCGGCGATGCGGCGCAGGTCGGCCTCGTCGTAGGCGAAGCCGGAGCCGAGGCCGCCCATGGTGAACGAGGGCCGGACGACGACGGGGTAGCTGAGCTCCTCGGCGGCCGCGAGGCACTCGTCCATCGTGTGGCAGATGGTCGAACGGGCGGACTCGGCGCCGCAGCGGGCGACGACGCCCTTGAACTTCTCGCGGTCCTCACCGAGCTGGATCGCCTCGACGTTCGCGCCGATGAGGGGGCAGTCGTACTTCTCGAGGACGCCCGCCTCGTGCAGCGCCATCGCGCAGTTGAGGGCCGTCTGCCCGCCCAGCGTCGCGAGGACGGCGTCGGGGCGCTCCTTGACGATGATCGCCTCGACGACCTCGGGGGTAATCGGCTCGACGTAGGTCGCGTCAGCCATCTCCGGGTCGGTCATGATCGTGGCGGGGTTGCTGTTGACGAGGATGACGCGGATGCCCTCCTCTCGCAGGACGCGACAGGCCTGGGTGCCGGAGTAGTCGAACTCGCAGGCCTGGCCGATGACGATCGGGCCGGATCCGATGACGAGGACGCTCTTGATGTCGTCGCGCTTGGGCATCAGGCGCTCGCCTCCTCGTGCTTGTCGATGGTCATGCTTTCGGTCGCGCTCGTCGGGGCTCCGGGCCTCGCTCGTTCCTCGCTCGTGTCCTCACCCTCTCCTCGCCGCTCCATCAGCTCCACGAATCGGTCGAAGAGGTAGGCCGCATCATGCGGTCCGGCGGCCGCCTCTGGGTGGTACTGGACGGAGTAGGCCGGCAGGTCGAGGCACTCCAGGCCCTCCACGACGTCGTCGTTGAGGCAGACGTGCGAGACACGCACCCGTCCGTATGGCGTCTCGGCCTCCCTGTCGAGAGGGGCGTCGACCGCGAAGCCGTGGTTGTGCGCCGTGACCTCGACCTTGCCGGTGGTCCGGTCCATGACCGGCTGGTTGATGCCGCGGTGGCCGTACTTGAGCTTGTAGGTGCCGAAGCCGAGGGCCCGGCCGAGGAGCTGGTTGCCGAAGCAGATACCGAAGAAGGGGATACGACGGTCGAGCACCTCCTGCAGCAGTACGACCTCTCGGTCGGCCGTCGACGGGTCCCCGGGTCCGTTGGAGAAGAAGACCCCGTCGGGGCCGCCGTCGCCCACCGCGAGCACGTCATCGATCGTCGCGGTGCTCGGCAGCACATGGACCTCGATGCCGCGCAGCGCCATCTGCTGGGGCGTCATCGCCTTGATGCCCAGGTCGACGGCCGCGACGGTGAGGCGCCGCTCCCCCTCAGCCGGGACGACATACGGCTCGGGCGTGGTGACGTCGTCGGCGAGGGCCGCGCCGGTCATCTCGGGGGCCTCGCGCACGACGCGGACGAGCTCGTCGAGCGGACGGTCGGCCTCCGGGCCACTGAAGACGCCGACCCGCATGGCCCCGCGCTCGCGGAGGTGGCGGGTGAGGGCCCGGGTGTCGATCTCGCAGATGCCGACGACACCCTGCTCGCGCAGCGCGTCCTCGAGGTCGCCGGTGGCGCGCCAGTTCGACGAGCGGATCGCCGGCTCGCGGACCACGAAGCCCGCGACCCAGATCCGGCCCGACTCCGTGTCCTCCGTGTTGACGCCGGTGTTGCCGATGTGCGGCGCCGTCATGACGACCACCTGCCGGTGGTAGCTGGGGTCGGTCAGGGTCTCCTGGTAGCCGGTCATCCCGGTCGAGAAGACCGCCTCGCCGACCGTCTCGCCGATGGCGCCGTAGGACGAGCCACGGAAGGCGCGTCCGTCCTCCAGGACGAGGACGGCAGGCTGGCGCTGTTGGCTGGGGAGGGTGAGGGTCACTGTGCGTACTCCGCCTCTGCGGTCCGGGCGGCGGCGTCAGCGGTGTGGGTGACGCGACCGCGGTGGATGGTCGTGTGGACGGCGCCCGTGAAGGAGCGCCCGTGCCAGGGGTTGTTGCGGGAGCGGCTCCGGCTCGCGGCCGCGTCGACGGTGACCGTGCGGTCGGGGTCGACGAACGTGAGGTTGGCCGGTTCGCCCGGGGCGACGGGTCGCCCATGGCGGACAAGGCCGCCGATCCGTGCCGGGCCCACCGACATGACCCGCGCGACGCCGGCCCAGTCGAGCCGTCCCGTCCGTACGAGCACCTCGCTGACGACGGGCAGGGCGGTCTCGAGGCCGACCATCCCGAACGCCGCGTCGACGAAGGCGTGTTCCTTGTCGTGACGGGCGTGCGGGGCATGGTCGGTCGCGACGGCATCGATCGTGCCGTCGACGAGCGCCTCCCGGAGGGCCTCGACGTCCTCCCGGGGCCGCAGCGGCGGGTTGACCTTGTAGACCGGGTCGTAGCCGACGAGCAGGTCGGCCGTCAGGGCCAGGTGGTGAGGGGTGACCTCGGCGGTCACGTCGATGCCCTGGGCCTTGGCCCAGCGAATGACCTCGACCGTCCCGGCCGTCGACACGTGCGCGACGTGGACCCGGGAGCCGGTGTGGCGGGCGAGCATGACGTCTCTCGCCACGATGGACTCCTCGGCGACGCCGGGCCAGCCGGGCAGACCGAGCCGGCCGGAGACCTCGCCCTCGTGGCAGCATGCGCTGGAGTCGGCGAGCCTCGGGTCCTGGGCGTGCTGGGAGATCACGCCGCCGAAGGGCTTGATGTACTCGAGGGCGCGCCGCATGATCCGGCCGTCGGCCACGCAACGGCCGTCGTCCGAGAAGACCCGGACGCCGGCCCGCGAGCGCGCCATGAGGCCGAGCTCGGCCAGCCGCTCGCCGGCGAGGTCGGCCGTGACTGCGCCGACCGGCACGACGTCGACGAGGCCGCAGGCGCGCCCGAGGTCGAGGATCCGCTCGGCCGCCTCCGCCGTGTCGGTGACGGGGTCGGTGTTCGCCATGGCGAAGACCGCGGTGAAGCCGCCAGCGGCCGCCGCCTCCGACCCGCTGCGGATCGTCTCGGCGTCCTCCCGGCCCGGCTCGCGCAGGTGGGTGTGCAGGTCCACGAGCCCCGGCAGGGCGATGAGCCCGTCGGCGTCGATGACCGTCGCGCCCTCCGGCGCGCTGACCGAGCCCACCTCGACGATCCGGTCGTCCACGACGAGGAGGTCGGCCGCCTCGCGCCCGAGCAGGCGCGCCCCGGTGATCAACAGGGCACTCATGCCTGCACTCCTTGTGTGAAGGGCTCGGCGGCCTCGCCGGCGAGCAGGTGGTAGAGAACGGCCATCCGCACGGCGACGCCGGCGGAGACCTGGTCGAGGACGACGGACTGCGGCGCGTCCGCCACCTCTGCGGCGATCTCGAGACCACGGTTCATCGGGCCTGGGTGCATGACGAGGACGTCGGGGTTGCGCTCGACGAGGCGGGCGAGCCGCTCGCGCGTCAACCCGTACTCGACGGTGTACTCACGGGGCGTGGGGAAGTAGCCGCCCGACATGCGCTCGCGCTGCACCCGGAGCATCATCACGGCGTCGACCGTGTCGTCGCCATCGATGACGGCGTCGAGGTCCCAGCTCGTGGCGAAGCCGTCGGACTGGCTCCAGGCCACGATCCCCGCAGGCATGAGGGTGGGCGGCGCGACGACGGTGACCCGTGCACCGAGGGTGCGCAGCGTGATGACGTTGCTGCGGAAGACCCGGGAGTGCGTCAGGTCGCCGACGATGACGACGTGCTTGCCCTCCAGGTCACCCATCCGGCTGCGCAGCGTGTAGGCATCCAGCAGCGCCTGCGTCGGGTGCTCGTGCGTCCCGTCGCCCGCGTTGATGACACTGCAGCGGACCCACTCGGACACCTGCTTGGCGGCGCCCGAGGCGTTGTGTCGGATGACCAGGGCGTCGACCGCCATCGCGTCGACCGTCATGGCCGTGTCGCGCAGGCTCTCGCCCTTCGAGGTCGAGGAGCCCTTCGCCGACAGGTTGATGGTGTCGGCCGACATCCACTTGCCGGCGATCTCGAAGGACGACCGCGTGCGGGTGGAGTCCTCGAAGAAGAAGTTGATGACGGTCCGGCCCCGCAGGGTCGGGACCTTCTTGACCTCACGCCGCTGGACGTCGTGCATCGACTCGGCTGTGGCCAGGATCGACTCGACGTCCTGACGTGTGAGGTCGGCTGAGGAGATGAGGTGGCGGGTCATCGGCGGTCACCACCGCTGATCCGCACGGCGTCGACGCCGTCGACCTCGGCGAGCCGCACGTGGACGCGCTCCTCGCGGGAGGTCGGCAGGTTCTTGCCGACGTGGTCGGCGCGGATCGGCAGCTCACGGTGGCCGCGGTCGACGAGGACCGCGAGGCGAACCGCCCGGGGCCGGCCGAGCTCGGCGAGCGCATCGAGCGCGGCACGGATCGTGCGACCGGAGTAGAGCACGTCATCGACGAGGACGACGACCTTGTCGTCGATCCCGCCGTCGGGGATGCTCGTCCGGCCGGCGGCGCGCACCGGCTGGCGGCGCAGGTCGTCGCGGTAGAGCGTCACGTCCAGGTGGCCGACCGGGACGTCGACTCCCTCGACCTGGCCGATCGCGGAAGCGAGGCGTTCCGCGAGCGGGACGCCTCGGGATGGGATACCGAGCACGACGAGGTCCGCGGCGCCCTTGTTGCGCTCGAGGATCTCGTGACCGATTCGACGCAG
>DASSTN010000257.1:0-7011 GCA_035707905.1 Intrasporangium sp. | reverse complement strand
GCTCGGGCAGGAGGCCGCCCAGGTCGGCTCGGGCCGGGCGCTCCGGCCGCACGACATGTGCTTCCCGACCTACCGGGAGCACGGCGTCGGCTTCGTGCGCGGCATGGACCCGCAGAGCTCGCTGCAGCTCTTCCGCGGCGTCAGCCAGGGTGGGTGGGACCCGACGGAGCACAACTTCCACCTCTACACGATCGTCATCGGCGCCCAGACGCTCCACGCGACGGGCTACGCGATGGGCGTCAAGATGGACGGCAACGTCGGCACCGGCGACCCCGACCGGGACACCGCGGTCATCTGCTACTTCGGCGACGGCGCGACGTCTCAGGGCGACGTCAACGAGGCCTTCGTGTACGCCGCGAGCTTCGACGCGCCGGTCGTGTTCTTCTGCCAGAACAACCAGTGGGCCATCTCGGAGCCGGTCTCGAAGCAGACGCGGATCCCGCTCTACCAGCGGGCCCGCGGCTTCGGCTTCCCGGGTGTGCGGGTCGACGGCAACGACATCCTCGCGACCTACGCCGTGACGAAGCACTGCCTCGACGAGGCGCGCAACGGCAACGGCCCGCTCCTCATCGAGGCCTTCACCTACCGGATGGGTGCGCACACGACCGCCGACGACCCGACGAAGTACCGGGTCTCCGCCGAGGTCGAGCAGTGGAAGCTGCGCGACCCGATCCTGCGGCTCAAGACCTATCTCGCGCACGAGGGGATGGCCGACGAGAGCTTCTTCCAGAGCGTGGACGAGGAGGCCGACCAGTTCGCGCAGGAGCTGCGCGACGGCTGCATCACCATGGCGACCCCGCCCGGCGAGACGATGTGGGACCACGTCTATGCGGAGGACCACCCCGTCATGGAGGCGGAGCGTGCCGCCTATCTCGAGTACCAGGCGAGCTTCGAGGGGGCGCACTGAGATGACGACGACGACCACCACCCAGACCTCGTCCGCGCCGCAGCACCTCGAGAAGGTGACCCTGGGACGGAGCATCACCAACGGCCTGCGCAAGGCGATGGAGCGCGACCCCAAGGTCGTCCTCATCGGTGAGGACATCGGCAAGCTCGGCGGCGTCTTCCGCATCACCGAGCACCTGCAGAAGGACTTCGGCGAGGAGCGCGTCATCGACTCCCCGCTCGCCGAGTCGGGCATCGTCGGCACAGCCGTCGGCATGGCACTGCGGGGTTACCGACCGGTGTGCGAGATCCAGTTCGACGGGTTCGTCTACCCGGCCTTCGACCAGATCGTCTGCCAGGTCGCCAAGATGCACGCCCGCTCGCTCGGCGCGGTCAAGCTGCCCATCGTCATCCGGATCCCGTTCGGTGGCGGCATCGGCAGCCCGGAGCACCACTCCGAGAGCCCGGAGGCCTACTTCGCCCACACGGCCGGCCTGCGGGTCGTGTCGTGCTCGAACCCCGAGGACGCCTACTGGATGATCCAGCAGGCCATCGAGTGCGACGACCCGGTCCTCTTCTTCGAGCCGAAGCGCCGCTACCACGACCGTGCCGAGTACGACACGACGGCGACCGAGGCACCGCGGGGGCTCTTCGAGGCCAACGTCGTGCGCGAGGGCAGCGACGTCACGCTCGTCGGCTACGGGCCGGTCGTCAAGACCATGCTCGAGTCCGCGGCCGCGGCCCAGCAGGAAGGCACCTCGATCGAGGTCATCGACCTGCGCTCGCTCTCGCCGCTGCCGATCGACACGATCACGGCGTCCGTCCGCAAGACCGGCCGGCTCGTCGTGGTGCACGAGGCGAGCAGCTTCCTCGGCATGGGCGCCGAGATCGCGGCGCAGGTGACGGAGCAGTGCTTCTACCACCTCGAGGCGCCGGTCGTCCGGGTCAACGGTGCCAACATCCCGTACCCGCCGAGCCGGATGGAGGAGGACTTCCTTCCCGACCTCGACCGGATCCTCGACGGCGTCGACCGCGCCCTGGCCTTCTGAGAACACAGCGAAAGGTTCGTGAACAGTGGCGATTCGCACGTTCAACCTGCCCGACCCGGGCGAGGGCCTCGTCGAGGCCGAGATCGTCGAGTGGAGGGTCAACGTCGGCGACACGGTCAAGGTCAACGACATGGTCCTCGAGGTCGAGACGGCCAAGTCGCTGGTCGAGCTGCCGATCCCGTGGGCCGGCACGGTGACCGAGGTCCTCGTCGAGGTCGGCCAGACGGTCGACGTCGGCACCCCCCTCATCCGCATCGACGACGGGAAGGGCGGGGACGAGGCGCCGGTTGCGCCGGCCGCCGAGGGTGCCGCGGCGGAGGAGAAGCAGGACGCAATCCTCGTCGGCTACGGCGCCAAGGCGGGTGCGACGGCCCGTCGACCCCGCAAGAAGCCGGCCGGTATGCCGACCCACGGGGGCTCCGCCCCCGTGAACCCCCGACGGCCGCCAGCGCCGGCAATGGAATTGACCGCGCCGACGGAGACGGAGCAGATCGCCGAGACGCCTGCGGTCCCGGAGCAGACGGTGCCGGAGCCGCGCGTCGAGTCCCCCGCCCCGCCCGTGCCCTCGGCGTCGGCTGTCTCGGTGCCGACCGGCGAGCGGCCGAAGGCCAAGCCGCCGGTGCGCAAGCTCGCCAAGGACCTCGGCGTCGACCTGACCCAGGTGGTGCCGAGCGGGCCGGACGGGGTCATCACCCGCGACGACGTCCAGGCACACGCGAGCGGTGCCCCGGGCGCTGTCGAGGCGGAGGCCCCGGCTAGGACGGCCCCCGCCACGTCGGCGGCGAACGGTGCCGCGGCAGCCGGCTCAGCGGCATACGGCACGACGTTCGGGACGGGGGAGCGCGAGGTGCGCATCCCGATCAAGGGCGTGCGCAAGATGACCGCACAGGCGATGGTCGGGTCGGCGTTCACGGCGCCGCACGTCACGGAGTGGATCACCGTCGACGTCACCCGGACGGTCGAGCTCGTCGAGCGGCTCAAGGCGGACCGGGAGTTCCGCGATGTCAAGGTGACGCCGCTGCTCGTGCTCGCCAAGGCGATGATCCTCGCGATCAGGCGCAACCCGGGCGTCAACGCGACGTGGGACGAGCGGGCCCAGGAGATCGTGCAGAAGAACTACGTCAACCTCGGCATCGCCGCGGCGACCCCGCGCGGGCTCGTCGTGCCCAACATCAAGGATGCGCACGCGATGACGATGCGCGAGCTCGCCGACGCGATCGGGCAGCTGACGGCGACGGCGCGCGAGGGCAGGACGCAGCCGGCCGAGATGAGCCAGGGCACGATCACGATCACCAACGTCGGCGTCTTCGGAGTCGACGGCGGAACCCCGATCATCAACCCGGGGGAGTCGGCGATCATGGCGTTGGGCACGATCCGCAAGCAGCCCTGGGTCGTCACTGCACCGGACGGCACCGACGAGATCGCGATCCGGCACGTCACCCAGCTCGCGCTGTCGTTCGACCACCGGCTCATCGACGGCGAGCTCGGCTCGAGGTTCCTCGCGGACGTCGCGGCGATCATGGAGGACCCGAGCAAGGCGCTCGTCTGGGGCTGAGCCCCCCAGGCATCGGGCGAGCGACAAACGGCAGACGCCTCGCCATTCCAGCCGTGGCTGAAATGACGAGGCGCAAGGGGCGGATCTGCCTCGACAATCCAGCCGTGACTGGATTGTCGAGGCGGCACCCTCAGCGCACGGGCTCGGGCTCCGGGTCGGGGCGCCGGCCGTCGCTGCTGGCCTCGCGGATGCGGTAGCGGTCCACGAGGTAGGCGGCCGTGAGGTCGTCACCCAGGGCCTTGAGCGCATCGATGTCGACGGCCTCGTGGCGCTCGGCCACCGTCGGCTCCACGGTCGTCATCGTGGTGTGGGCGTCGCGCTCGCTGACGGCGAGGGCCAGCTCCCGCTTGAGCTCCTGGTCGAGCGCGCCACCCGACTGCTTCGCCTTGGCGGCGACCTCGACCGCGAACACCTCACGGTCGGCTGCGACGGAGAGGTCGTCGGTCGTCAGCATCTTCGCCGTCCGGCGCAGCAGCTCGACGCCCCGGATGAGGTCACCGTCGCCCACCTGGGCCACGGCCCTCGTCAGCAGCGGCCGGTCCCCCCGCATGGCGGTGTCCGCCAGGAGGTCGAGGCGCAGGCCCAGGAGCCGCTCCTGGGTGCGGGTCTTGCCGGCCTCACGCCCGAGCGGCACCATGAGCTCGTCGACGTGCGGCGGCCGCTGGCCCATCGTGTCGAGCAGCTCGCGACCCGCCTCGTCCGCCGAGTGGACCGTGTCGCGCAGCGGGATCTCCTTGATGAAGAGCGTCGCGACGAGGGCGATCGCACAGGGCAGGAACCCCCACGCGAAGACCGAGTGGAGCGAGTCGGCGAGGCCGTGGTGGACGCCCAGCGCGACCTCCGGGGGCAGGGACTTGAGGGCGGACGGGTCGAGGACCGAGCCCGCGCTCACCTGGTGGCCCGACTGCGCCATCTGCTGGCGCACCTCCGGCGACAGGTGCCTGGCGATGTTGACGGCGAGCCCGCTCGACATGATCGTGCCGAAGACCGCGGTGCCGACGGTCGACCCGACGTTGCGGAAGAACTGGGTCGACGCGGTCGCGACGCCGAGGTCACGGCGCTGTGAGGCGTTCTGCACGACGAGCGTGTAGACCTGCAGCGCCATGCCGAGCCCGATGCCGAAGACGATCATCGCCCAGGTGAGCTCACCGGCCGTGGCGTTGTAGTCGAGCCGGGTCAGCAGCCAGAAGCCGACGCCCATGATGACGATGCCGGCGATGGTCTGCAGCTTGTAGCGGCCCGTCCTGGTGATGACGAGGCCCGCGACGATCGACAGGCCGATCATCGCGACCGACATCGGCATGAGGATGAGCCCGGAGTTCGTCGCCGAGACTCCGATGACGCCCTGCGCGTAGACCGGGATGTAGATCATCGCGCCGAACATCATGACCGCGACCATGAAGCTCGCGATGTTCGAGAAGGTGAAGATCGACCCCCGGAAGAGCCGCAGCGGCAGGACCGGCTCCTTGGCGCGCTGCTCGACGAGGACGAAGGCGACCAGCGTGACGAGGCCGGCGGCATACATCCCGATGACCTCGGGGGAGCCCCAGGCCCACGTCGTGCCGCCGAGGGAGGTCGGCACGAGCAGGAAGATGAGCGAGATCGACAGCAGCGCGATGCCGGCGCGGTCGATGATGACCTCCCCCTCCTCGTGGTCCAAATGGAGGAACTTGGCGATCCCGAAGAAGGCAGCGACGCCCACCGGAAGGGCGACATAGAAGAGCCAGCGCCAGCCCCAGTGGTCGGTGATGAAGCCTCCGGCGAGCGGGCCGAGGATCGAGGACAGGCCGAAGACGCCGCCCATGAGGCCTTGGTACTTGCCGCGCTGGCGGGGCGGGATGATGTCGCCGATGATCGTCTGCGACAGCGGCATGAGCGTGCCCATACCGGCGCCCTGGATCGCGCGGGCGGCGATGAGCCACCAGAAGCTCTGCGCCGCACCGGACAGGATCGAGCCGAGCATGAAGACGACGAGGCCGCCGAGGTAGAAGCTGCGCCGGCCGTAGATGTCCGACAGCTTGCCGACGATCGGGACGACGATCGCGCTGACGAGCATGGCCGCGGTGGCGAGCCACGAGTAGTGGTCCATGCCCCCGAGCTCGGCGACGATGCGGGGCATCGCCGGTCCGACGATGGTCTGGCTGATGGAGGCGACGAGCATGCCCAACATGAGGGCGATGAAGATCTGCCTCGCCTTGGGGTCGAGGCCCGTCCTCTCTCGGTCGGACGGGCCGACCGCCGCAGTGGCGGTCGAAGAAGTCGTGTCAGGCATGCCGATCAGGATAGGAGGATTGGTGCAGTCGCTGCAAATTTGCAGTTGCTGCATGAACGGGCCTATCGTCGAGCCATGAGCACGACCGACGCCGAGTGCGGCCTACGGGAGCGCAAGAAGCGCGAGACGCTTCTGGCGATCCACCGGGCGGCCCTCGAGCTCGTCGAGGAACACGGGTTCGACGCAGTGCGGACCGAGCAGATCGCGGAGCGAGCCGGTGTCAGCCCACGGACGTTCTTCAACTACTACCCATCCAAGGACAGCGCAGTCCTCGGCCGCCGCGCCGAGGACTTCGAGGAGCTGCGCCTGGCCATGCTCCACGCGCCTGCCGAGGAGTCGGCGCTCGAGGTGATCCGGCGGCTCGTCAGCGACTACTTCTCGTCCTCGAGCCTCGATGTCGAGCTGCGCGAGAAGCGGCGGCGGGTGCTGATCGGTGAGCCGACGCTGGCCCCCGCGCTCGTCCGCAACAACATCCACCTCGAGAACATCCTCACCGAGGCCCTCGAGCAGCGGCTCGGGGTCGAGCCCGGCACCGCGCTCGGACCGCGCGTCGTCGTCAACGCCGCCATCGGCGCCATCCGTGCCTGCATCGAGCACCGCCAGTCCGGCGGGGCCGGAACCATCGAGGAGCTGGCGGCCGACGCCATCGCGATGCTCGCGCACGGCCTCGACCCCGTCCCCGTCCCCACCGGCTGAGTCCCCCATTCCGTATGCCGCGTCCCCCATTCCGTATGCCGCTCACCCAGCTCCTCGTGCGGGGCTGAGTCCCGCGGGTGGCTGGCTGCCTCTCGAACGCGCACTTCCTGGTCGAACTCAGTGGTGCACCACTGTGCTCGACGCCGAACGCGGCGTTCGGGGAAGCGGGTCGGGCAGGATGTGCGCATGAGCGAGCAGCATGGAGACGGTCAGCGGGGGGTCGTCTTTCCATCGGTCGACGGTCGGCGCAGCACCGCCGCCACCGGGCGCGCCGTCGTCGCCGAGGCACTGCAGACCACGGACCCGGTCGGCGCGGGGTCGGCCGAGCGGGAGACGAACTGGCGCCAGGGCTACCGCACCCACTTCCGCCGGCTCGTCGAGGCGGGTCTGCCGACACCCGAGGCCGCCACCGGCATCGCCCAGGCCGGCCTCGCTGCGCTGCACGACCGCATGCGCTTCGTCGTCGACGGCGCCGACGCCCCTCTCCCTGCGGCCTTCGACCGACCCGGTCCCCAGCTCGTCTCCGAGACGGTCACCGGCTCGGCCGAACCGGA
>DASSTN010000256.1:0-2411 GCA_035707905.1 Intrasporangium sp. | reverse complement strand
GAGCGCCGTCGCGGCGAGCAGGCGCCCTGCGCTGCCCACGACGAGAAGCGAGGTGGCCGCCTCCTCGTGCGCGATGCTGTCGGTCACGAAGCTGACCGTCTGCAACCACTGCCGGGCCGCGGCCGCGGAGAACGGCCGGTGCCCGGTGAACCTGACCCGGCGCACCCCGCCCTCCGGGTCACCGATGGTGACCCGCTGGATCAGCTCGCCCGTCATCGTCACCACCACCGCGCTGGCGTCGCGCCAGCGGCTCCAGTGCCCGACGTCAAGGTCTCCGAGGGCGACGACGTTACCGATGCCGAACCGGTCCACGGCGCGGCCACGCCGCCAGTCGATCGAGCCGGAGAGCACCCGGGCGACGCTGACCACGTCGTGCGGCTCGACGGTCACGCTGGCACCGGTGAGCAGCACCTCGGCGATACCGTAGCTGGCGGTCCGGATCCCCTCGATACGCAGCCGCACCTCCGGATCCTCAGCGCGGACGGTGACGGCCGGGCCGAACACCCGCTGGGCGTAGTCGTGGACCAGCTCGGGGTCGGTCGTCGCGAAGCTCCTGCGCCGCGGGGCTGCCTGCGACAGCACGTCACCGGGCACGCCGCTCGCCTGCCCCATGACGTCCTGCCCGCCAGCGTCCTCCGGGCCGCCGCGCTGTGCGCCGAACGGCTCGCCGGTGCCCTGCTCCATGGCGTGGTCCACGACGCCCCCTCGTGACGAGGTGCGGCGGACGGGCCCCCCTGACAGCGTCCCCCCGCCTGTCCTATGGGTACTGCCCATTGTCCGCGATTCCCCTCGGCAGGGCGAGGCATACCCTTCCGGCGCTGTGAACCGTAGGCTCGGTGGATGGGCGGCCTCCTGGCCCTGCCCCGCAGGGTCCGTCTCGTCCTCGCGGTCGCGCTGCTCGCGCTCGCCGGGCTGGTCGTCCTCGCGGCCGCCCGCCCCGAAGGGCCTGTGCCACTGACGCGCCAGGATGTCGACGCGGCCGTCCAGCGAGGGATCGCGGCGAAGACGGAGGCGCAGGCTCGGGCTCCGGCCGACGCGACCCGGGCCTACGCCGCGATCCAGCCATCGCTCGTCCTCATCACCGCGACGACGCCGGAGGGTGAGGACGCGGGCGCCGGCGTCATTGTCACGGCCGAGGGGCTGGTCCTCACCGCCTTCCACGTGGTCGACGGGGCCCGGAGCATCAGGGTCACGTACACGGATGGGACGAGCTCGCCCGCGCGGGTCGGCCCGTCGCACCGCGACCAGGACGTCGCGACGCTCGTGCCCGACCGGCCACCGGAGCTCGTCGTGCCGGCCGTCCTCGGTGGCGCAGTCGAGGTCGGCGCCCCGGTCTTCGCCGTCGGCCACCCCCTCGGCCTCACCGACTCACTCACCGCCGGAGTCGTCTCCGCCCTCGACCGGAGCGTGCCGGTGCCGGGCAACCGTGAGCTGCAGCACCTCATCCAGTTCGACGCCGCCGTCAACCCCGGCAGCTCCGGCGGCCCACTGCTCGACCGGCTGGGCCATGTCGTCGGCATCGTCACCGCGCTCGCCGACCCCACGAACGAGAGGCGCTTCTCGGGGATCGGCTTCGCCGTCCCCATTGCCACCGCCGGCCGGGCCGCGGGAGGACCCGCCCGCTGAGCAGGCCTCACCCAGCTCGACCCGACCAGCCGAAGGAGCGCCATGGAGACCGACACGAGCCAGACGCTCGAGCGCGTCCTCTACGAGGTCAAGCGCACCATCGTCGGGCAGGACGTCCTGCTCGAGCGCCTCTTCGTCGCGCTCCTCGCCCGCGGCCACGTCCTCGTCGAAGGGGTGCCGGGCCTGGCGAAGACGCTCGCCGTCAAGACGGTGGCCCGCGTCATCGGCGGCCAGTTCCAGCGCATCCAGTTCACACCAGACCTCGTCCCCGCCGATCTCGTCGGGACCCGGATCTACAACCAGCGGGCCGGCGAGTTCCAGGTCTCCCTCGGCCCGGTCTTCGCCAACCTCGTCCTCGCCGACGAGGTCAACCGGGCCCCGGCGAAGGTGCAGAGCGCGCTGCTCGAGGTCATGGAGGAGCGGCAGGTGACGATCGGGCGGCAGACCTACCCGGCGCCCGACCCCTTCCTCGTCATGGCGACGGAGAACCCGATCGAGTCCGAGGGCACCTACCCGCTCCCGGAGGCGCAGGTGGACCGCTTCATGCTCAAGGTCCTCGTCGACTACCCCTCTGCGGCAGAGGAGTTCGTCGTCGTCGAGCGCGTCGTCGGCGGGCTGCCGGAGCCGGCCCCGCTGCTCACGCCGGAGTCCGTGCTGCAGCTGCAGGCGCAGGCCGAGGCGGTCTACGTCGACCCGAGCGTCATCGAGTATGCCGTCGCGCTGGCCTCCGCGACCCGGGCCCCGGCCCGGGTCGGCCGGGACGAGCTCGCCCGGTTCGTCACGTA
>DASSTN010000255.1:0-8989 GCA_035707905.1 Intrasporangium sp. | reverse complement strand
TGATGGTCGCGTCGATCGCGGCAAGGAGGTCTTCCTGAGAGCCGATGTCGTTGATGGCGACCTCAGGAGCGGTCTTTTCGACCGTGTTGGCAGTCATGTAGTAGGAACTCCGATTGTGGACAGTTATGTTGGTGGCGCAGGCCGGAACTCCGATGAGAACCGCGCGGCGCCGAGTGGACAGGTGGATCTGAGCACACGGATGCGCTCATGCATCCTATCCGTGGCGTTCAGACGCGGTCAAAGCGGGTGTATGGCGTGAGCTCACCGACCGATGCCACGCGGCGTCCCGCGTCTGCTGAGGAGACGGCGCATGCCAACCGGACCTGGTGGGACGGCGAGGCGGCGGGCTACTACGCCGAGCACGGGTCGTTCCTCGGCGACAGCGACTTCGTCTGGGGTCCGGAGCGCCTGCGGGAGGCCGACGTCCACCTGCTCGGCGACGTCGCCGGGCGACGCGTCCTCGAGATCGGTGCCGGCTCGGCGCAGTGCTCCCGCTGGCTGGCCGGCCAGGGGGCGCAGGTGGTCGCCTCGGACCTGTCGCGCGAGATGCTCACGACCGGTGCCGGGATCGACCGGCGGAGCGGCACGGCGCGGCCCCTCCCCCTCGTGCAGTGCGACGGCCGCGCGCTGCCCTTCGCCGACGCCAGTTTCGACGTCGTCTTCACCGCCTACGGCGTCGTCCCGTTCGTCGCGGACTCCGACCTCGTGCTGCGGGAGGCGGCCCGGGTGCTTCGCCCCGGTGGGCGGTTCGCCTTCTCGACGACGCACCCGATCCGGTGGGCCTTCCCGGACGACCCCGGACCACGCGGCCTGACCGCGACCCAGTCCTACTTCGACCGGACGCCCTATGTCGAGCAGGACGCGGCCGGTCGGGCGACCTACGTCGAGCACCACCGGACGCTCGGGGACCGGGTCCGAGAGATCACCGCGGCGGGGCTGCACCTCGTGGACCTCGTCGAGCCGGAATGGCCGGCCGGGCACGAGGAGCCCTGGGGGGGCTGGTCGCCGCTGCGGGGCCGGCTCTTCCCCGGCACGGCGATCTTCGTCTGCCAGAAGGGCTCTCACTAGCTCCCTTGTCCCACCTCCTCGTCGAGTGATCGCCCCGCCCCACCCGCCCCAGGAGCCGCCCCTCGTCGAGTGATCGCCCCGCCCCACCCATTTCAGGAGCTGCCCCTGGTCGAGTGATCGCCCCGCCCCACCGGTCCCGCTGGCCCTCCGCGACGCAAGGGGTCCTGCCGCTCAGGTGAGCGGCAGGACCCCTTGTCTTCCTCGGCGTGACGGATCAGAAGAACCGACGTCGCCACCAGAGCAGACCACCACCGAGGGTGAAGGCGCCCAAGGCGCCCGCGGCCCGGCCGACGTTGCGGCTGCCCTCACCGTCAAGACCCGCGAGCTCCAAGGAATATGCCGTGAAGCCGGCTGCACCCTCGGGTGCGCCATAGGCCATACCTTCCTGCTTGGCCCGCTTCGCCACGGCCTCGATGAGCGCGTACTTCTGGCCGTAGTCCGTGGCGGTTGCCTTCCCGGCCTCGACCAGCTTCTTCGTGCCCTCGTCCGACAGGCGCTGCGCGCCATCCTGGAGGGCCGGGGCACCGTCGGCCGCCTCGTCGAGACCGCCAGCGATCTTCGACGCCCCGTCGGCGGCGGTGCCGAGCCCGTCGGCGAGCTGACGGGCGCCGTCGCTGAGCTGGCCCGCGCCGTCGTCGAGCTGGACCGTGCCGTCCGCCAGGGTGCCGAGCCCACTCGAGAGCTGTCCCGCGCCGTCAGACAGCTGGCCGGCTCCGCTGGCGAGCCGTCCGCTGCCGTCCTTGAGCTCGACCGTGCCTGCGGCGAGCTGGCCTGTGCCTGCCTTCAGGTCCGAGGAGCCCTTCCTGAGCTGGCCGGTCCCCGCCTTGAGCGCCATGGCGCCATCCGAGAGCTGGCCGAGCCCATCGAGCAGGGTGAGGCCACCGAGCCCGATCTGGTCGACGCCGTCCTGCAGGGAGTGGACGCCCCCACGCAGGGTTTTGTCCTTGGCGGTGTCCTTGTCGCCTCCGATCCCGCCCTGAACCTGCTTGACCACGCCGTCGACGAGCTGCCCCACGCCGGCATCGAGCGCGGCAAGCCCCTCGAGCAGACCCGGCTTCTCCGGGTCGCAGACCCCCTTCAGCGACTGGTTCGACAGGCCGCACTCGATACGCGCGAGCCCCGCCGCGGCGGCACCCAACTTGCCCTTGAGCTCCCCGAGGCCACCGGACACCTGCACCAGCCCACCGTCCGCCTTGGTCATGTCGGCACGAAGCGAACCGATCCCGCCGAGGACCTTGTCAAGAACTGCCTGGCATCCCGGCCCACAGTCGGTCGTCTGCGCGAGCTGGACACCGCCTTCAAGCTGGTCGATGCCGCCTCCGGGCTTTATCGCGCCCGCGGTACCAGCCTGGACCTGGTCGACGCCGCCCTTCAGCACATCGAGTGAGTCGCCGGTCGAGACCGCCTGGGCCAGACCTGCTCGGACTTGCTCGACGCCATACAGCAGGGTGTCGCCGGCCTGGTTCCGGGCGCCGATGCCGGCCCTGAGCTGGGCGATGCCGTCGTGCAGGGGCTGCGCCTTGGCGGGCAGCTGCCCGATGCCGCCGTACATGGTGACCAGTCCATCGTCGACGAGGTCGAGGCCATCGGCGACCTGGACGAGGCCGTCAAGGAGGGCCGGGGCCTTCGCACCTGCTTCGACGAGGCCCGCCGCCAGCTGTCCAGCACCCGTGTCGAGCTGCTTCGCGCCGTCGGCCAGCTGGCCAGCGCCGTCATCGACCTGGGCTGCGCCGCCCTTGAGCCGGCCGACGCCCGAGTCGAGCTCCTTGGCGCCGCTGCTCAGCTCCTTGGCGCCGGAGCTCAGCTTGCCCCCGCCGCCGCGCGCCTCGGAGGCACCGGCGCGGAGCTTCGACGTCCCGTCCTTCAGGTCCCCGGCCCCGCTGGCGAGCTGGCGCGATCCCGGCACGATCTGAGCGCCGAGTCCAGCGTCTAGCTGCTTTGCGCCGTCACGGAGCTGGATCAACCCGGCGAGCAGGGTCGATGCGCCGTCGCGCAGCTTGAGCAGGTTGCTGTCGATCTCGGTGGCGCCGGCCGTGAGGGTGGCGCCCGTGTCGGCACCGCCCTTGTAGCTCGCCGCGCCACCCTTGAAGGACGGGCTGTCGAGCGGGCTCACCGGCAGCGCCGAGATGCTGGCCTTCGGTACGACTGCGTCGGCGATCTGGGCCGAGTAGCCGAAGCTCGCCTCCGGGGCGCCGATCGGCCCGAAGAGGGTCATCGTGAAGGTCAGCTTGGTGCCGCCGCGCCCGTCACCGGCGATGTTCGCCTCGTCGGACGCCACGTTCGTGAAGCCCGCGGGGAGGGTGGTCGTGAGCGACCCGACCATCGGGATGACGACCTGCTCGGTTGCCGTGACCTTCGCTCCCGTGCCGTCGTCGAAGGTGACCTCGTGCGGGGTCGCGGTCACGTTGCGGACCGTGTAGCGCACCTCGAGTCGACCACTGCGGCCGACGACGTCCTCGGGCTGCACCTGCTTGCCGTCGAGGGTGTAGCTGACGCTCACCTCGAGCGGCAGCTTCTTCGTGTAGTCGCTGACAGTGCGGAGCCGGCGTTCGCCGTCGACGTCGTACCGGCCGACCATCCTGCCCTGCTCGACGTCGAAGCCCCCGAAACCGTCGAGGTTGCGCAACCCGCTCGTCTCGACGGGGTTGTTGAGGTCGACGGTGCCGGTGCCGCGCATCGCCACCTGCTCATAGACCCGAGCCACGTCGAGCCTGCCCGACGCGTCGAGGTAGGCCTGCACCGTCTCGGTGTTCGTGACAGCGACGCCGCCGCTGCCTGCCGCGTGGGCAGGCGCAGCGGTGAGCAGGGCAAGGCCGGGCAGGGCCACGACGGCGACCGCGGCCGCAAGGGATTGCTTCTTCACTGCTGCTCTCCTGCCATCAGTGCCTCGACGCCGGATCCGGCGGTGGGGCTCGCGGGCTCAGGGTGGTCCGGAACGTCGGGCCTCGCCTCTGGTCGGACGGCGGGCAGGAGGGTCGTTGCGAGATACCCAAGCGCTGCCGCGAGCAGGACCGTCGTCGCTGCTGTCGGGGACTCGGCGACGAACTGCGACGGTGCGTTCGTGTAGGTCTCCTCGTAGGCACCGACGATCGCCGCCGCACCGATAAGACCGCTCCACAGCGGCAGGCGGCCACCGCTGACCGCGGCCACGACGGCGAGCAGCGCGACGACGACGAAGGCGGCGACCGCACGGCCGGACGCCGCGTCAGGGAGCACGGCGGCCCGGAGCGCGAAGCCGATCCAGGCGACGGCGAAGCCGACGCCGAAGCCGGCGAGCCTGCCCCAGTCGGGCCGGTGCGGGACGAGCCCGACCACGCCGCCGAGCGCCGCGCCGAGCAGCGCAACGTGTTGCAGGTCAAGGCCGAGGACGTCGCTCAGCGCGATGACGAGCGCAGCGATTGCGGCCAGCACCAGGCCAGAGGCCAGGCGTGCTCCCATGTCCACCTCACACAGAAGGGCGCCCACGGGACGTGGACACGCATTGGTTACCGGCAGTAAGCGGCCGATTACCCGTGAGTATGGGGTGAGGTGAGGCAGGTCACATGTGAAGTAAACATCACAATGTGATAACGGCAGGCACGCCGCCGGCGCGCGTCAGTGGGCGGCGTCGTGCCAGGAACGGCCGATACCGATGTTGACGTCCAGTGGCACCTCCATGTCGACCGCCCCACCCATCTCGGCACGCACGATGCGCTCGACCTCCTCCTGCTCGCCCGCTGCGACCTCGAGGACGAGCTCGTCATGGACCTGCAGCAGGATCCGGGAGCGCAGCCCGGCGTCGTGCAGGGCCTGGTCCACCCGGAGCATGGCGACCTTCATGATGTCGGCGGCCGAGCCCTGGATGGGGGCGTTGAGCGCCATCCGCTCGGCCATCTCGCGTCGCTGCCGGTTGTCGGAGGTGAGGTCGGGCAGGTAGCGCCGGCGACCGAACATCGTCGCGGTCCAGCCGGTCATGCGCGCCTCCGCCACGACGTCGGACAGGTAGTCGCGGACCCCGCCGAACCGCTCGAAATAGCCCTCCATCAGCCCACGCGCCTCCTCGGTGCTGATGGTGAGCTGCTTGGACAGGCCGTAGGCAGACAGGCCGTAGGCGAGGCCGTAGGACATGGCCTTGATCTTCGAGCGCATCTCGGCCGTCACCGCCTCGGGCTCGACGCCGAAGACCTTGGACCCGACGTAGCTGTGGAGGTCCTCTCCGGAGCGGAACGCGGCGATGAGCCCCTCGTCGCCGGAGAGGTGCGCCATGACCCGCATCTCGATCTGCGAGTAGTCGGCCGACATGAGCGACTCGTAGCCCTCGCCCACCACGAAGAGGTTGCGGATGCGGCGTCCCTCCTCGGTGCGGATCGGCACGTTCTGCAGGTTCGGCTCGGTCGACGAAAGCCGGCCGGTCGCCGCGATCGTCTGGAGGTAGGTCGTGTGGATCCGGCCGTCGTCGGCGACCGACTTCTGCAGACCCTCGACGGTGACCCGCAGCCTGGCCGCGTCGCGGTGCCGGAGCAGCGCCTCGAGGAAGGAGTGCTCGGTCTTGGCGTAGAGGTCCGCGAGCGCGTCCGCGTCGGTGGTGTAGCCGGTCTTGGTCTTCTTCGTCTTCGGCATGCCGAGCGTGTCGAAGAGGACGACCTGCAGCTGCTTGGGTGAGCCGAGGTTGATCTGCTCGCCGCCGATCGCGTCCCAGGCGTCCTGCTGGGCCTGTTCGACCTTGACCGCGAAGTCGCGCTCGAGGGCATCGAGCCCGTCGGCGTCGACGGCGATACCGGTCGCCTCCATCCGGGCGAGGACGTCGACCAGCGGGAGCTCCATGTCGGCGAGCAGGGCTGTGCCGCCGGTCGCCTCGAGCTGGCTGTCGAGCGCGTCGGCGAGGTCTCGGATCGCGGTGGCCCGGACCATCTGGGCCCCGGCCGCCCGCTCGTCTGCGTCGCCGTCGAGGTCGAGCATCCCCTGGCCGGTCTCGGTCGTCTGGACGAGCTCGCGCTTGAGGTTGCGCAGGACGAGGTCGTCGAGGTGGTAGGAGCGCTGGTCGGGCTTGACGAGGTAGGCGGCGAGCTGGGTGTCGCTGGTCAGCCCCGCCAGCCGCCAGCCCCGTGCCGCGAGCGCCTCGACGGGTCCCTTCGCGTCGTGGGCGGCCTTCGGGTGCTTGGTCGACTCGAGCCACCCGCCCACCGCCCGCTCCCCCTCCGGGGTGAGGGTGGTGAGGTCGACGTAGGCGGCCGCGCCGTCGGCTGCGGCGATGGCGAGCGCGGTGGCGTCACCCGTGCCACGTGCCCAGGTGCCGAGGACTGCGAGCCCGGCCCGCTCGCCCTCCGGCAGGTGTGTGGTGACCCAGCCGGGCACCGCGGAGGGGTCAAGGATCTCGCCCTCGACCTCGTAGCCGGACTCCGCCTCGGGCTCGGCCGCCTCGATCGTGGAGAAGAGCCGGTCGCGCAACACCCGGAACTCGAGGCCGTCGAAGACGGTGTGCACCTGCTCCCGGTCCCACTGCGCCCGGACGAGGTCGTCGACGGTGACCCCGACCGGTGCATCGGTGACGAGCTGGTTGAGTCGCCGGTTGCGCAGCACCTGGTCGAGGTGCTCGCGCAGCGAGTCACCGGCCTTGCCCTTGATCTGGTCGATGCCGGCGACGATCCCCGAGAGGTCGCCGAACTGGTTGATCCACTTGGCGGCCGTCTTCGGGCCGACGCCCGGCACTCCGGGGAGGTTGTCCGAGCTCTCCCCCACGAGCGCGGCGAGGTCGCTGTAACGGGCCGGTGGCACGCCGTACTTCGCCTCGACCGCGTCGGGAGTCATGCGGGACAGCTCGGACACACCCCGCACCGGGTAGAGCACCGTGGCCTCGTCGGACACGAGTTGGAAGGTGTCGCGGTCGCCGGAGCAGATGAGCACCTCCATGCCCTGCTCGCGGGCCTGGGACGTGATTGTCGCGATGATGTCGTCGGCCTCGTAGCCCTCGAGCTCGACGTAACGGATCCGGAGGGCGTCGAGGACCTCGTGCAGGAGCGAGACCTGCCCCTTGAACTCGTCCGGCGTGGTGGCGCGCCCCGCCTTGTACTCGGCGTACTGCTCCGTGCGGAAGGTCTGCCGGGACAGGTCGAACGCGACGGCGACGTGGGTCGGCTGCTCGTCACGCAGCACGTTGATCAGCATCGAGGTGAAGCCGTACACCGCGTTGGTGTGCTGGCCGGTCGTCGTCGAGAAGTTCTCGACGGGCAGCGCGAAGAAGGCGCGGTAGGCCAGCGAGTGTCCGTCGAGGAGGAGGAGTCGGCTCACACGCGAAGCCTAGTCACAGCCGCCGACAGCCCCGTCCTACGATCAGCACCATGTCTGATGCCTCCGACCTCCTGGCCGCTCTACAGGGTGAGACCCGCGGCACCCTCATCGAGCGGATGGGGATCGAGATCACCGAGGTGACGCGGGAGCGTCTCGTCGGGACGATGCCCGTGAAGGGCAACACCCAGCCCTACGGCCTGCTCCACGGCGGTGCGAGCGTCGTGCTCGCCGAGACGCTCGGCTCCTACGGCGCGGCGATCTGCGCCGGCCCCGACCGCGTCGCGGTGGGCCTCGACATCAACGCGACCCACCACCGGGCCGCCCGACGCGGGACGGTGACCGGGGTCGCCACCCTGCTCAGTGCCGGACGGACCCTCGCGAGCTACGAGGTCGTCATCACCGACGAGGACGGGGCACGGGTCTGCACCTCCCGCATCACCTGCCTGCTGCGTGACGCGCCCCCCGCACGTCCCTGACGTCAGCGGCGCCAGGAGCAGAAGGTATGCCGCTCACCCGGCTGGGTGAGCGGCATACCTTCTGCGTCGGATGGGGCCGGGTCAGCCGGCCACGCGAGGCGGCGTCATGGTGCGGGCCCGGGCGCGCAGGTCGCGCCGGCGCTGGAGCACCTGCGCGACCGGGCGCCGGGACGGTGCCTCTCCCGTCAGCCGCCGCTGCAGCGTCGCGACGGACGTGACCCGGCGGATCGTCTCCGGGGCGAAGCCGATCCGGGCGAAGAACCGGTTTGCCTCGCGGTCGTGCGCCGGCACGAGGCTCGCGACGTGCCCGGCACCGACGCGGTCGGCGTAGCGGGCCGTCGTCGCGAGGAGCGCGGTCGCCACCCCGCCCCGGCGGTACTGGGGCAGTACGTGCAGCATGCTGATCGACACACAGGGGGCGTCGACCAAGGGGCTCCGGGTCGAGTCGGCCACCACGACGTAGCCGGCCGGCGTGCCGTCGACGTGCGCGATGAACGCGCAGATGTCGGACCGGTCCAGCGCCGAGTCCAGCGTGCCGTCGGCCGCCAGCCGGCGGGCCGCCTCGGGTGTCGTGCCCGACTCGATCCGGTGCTCGATCCACAGCTCGATGAAGGGCTCTCGCAGAGCTTCATCGACCCGTCGGACGTCGACCGCTGACCTACCCATGCATCCTCCTGGACCTACCCCGAGACACCACCCCGACCCTACGCTGAGTAGCGAGTCGTTGAAAGGGGTAGGACCGGGCAAATCGGCGCCCGCGGGATGAGCCGCCGGGATGGTGGGCGTCAGATGTCGCCACCGAGGTAGGCAGCCTTGACGGCGGGGTCCGCGGCGAGCTCGGCGCCGGTGCCCTCGCGCACGATCTCGCCCGTCTCGAGGATGTAGGCGCGGTGCGACCGCTTGAGCGCCTGAGCGGCGTTCTGCTCGACGAGCAGCACCGTGGTGCCCTGGCTGTTGATCTCCTCGACGATCTCGAAGATCTGCTGGATCAGCTTGGGCGCCAGACCCATCGAGGGCTCGTCGAGCAGGAGGAGCTTCGGCTTGGCCATGAGGGCACGGCCCATCGCCAGCATCTGCTGCTCGCCACCGGACATAGAGCCGGCTGCCTGGTTGGTCCGCTCCTTGAGGCGTGGGAAGAGCTCGAAGACCCGGTCGAGGTCGCGCTTCACGGCTGGGCT
>DASSTN010000254.1:0-6526 GCA_035707905.1 Intrasporangium sp. | reverse complement strand
TCCGTGACGCTCAGGGTGAGGTCGAGGCGGTGCGCGGCGACGGCGGCCACGTCCCGCAGGTGCTCGAGCGCCTCCCGGCCGGTGGCGGCGGCGTCAGGAACGCTCGGGGCGAGCAGGAGCGTCAGGGTCAGGTGGTCGTGCACGACGACCTGCTGAATGTCGAGCACCTCCGCGCCGACCTCCGCCACGGCACCGAGCAGGGCTCCGGTCACGCCGGGCCGGTCGGTGCCGGTCACGGTGATGCTGAGGGTCGGCTCGTTCGCGTCGCTCACGCGGCCAATCTAGCCAGCCGGTCCGAGCCGGCCGTCACCCATCCGCGATGCGGCTGCGCCGGGGTCAGGGCTTGATGACCTGGCCCTTGCCGATGACCACGACCCCTGAGTCGGTGACGGTGAAGCCCCGTTCCCGGTCGTGGTCGTGGTCGAGGCCGATCTGGGCCCCCTCCGGCACGACGACGTTCTTGTCGATGATGGCCCGCCGGATCTGGGCGTGCCGGCCCACCATGACGTTGTCGAGCAGCACCGAGCCCTGCACGCTCGAGTACGAGTGCAGCCGGACCAAGGGGGAGAGGACCGACGCGTAGACGTGGGCACCCGAGACGACGACCCCTGGGGAGACTGCGGAGTTGAGGGCGTCGCCGATGCGGTCCCCGCTGCCGTGGACGAACTTGGCCGGCGGCCACGGCGTGTGCTGCGTGTAGATGGGCCACTCGTAGTTGTAGAGGTTGAAGATCGGGTGGATCGAGACGAGGTCCATGTGGGCCTCGTAGTACGAGTCGACGGTCCCCACGTCGCGCCAGTAGCCGCGGTCGCGGTCGGTGGCACCCGGCACCTCGTTGTCCTTGAAGTCGTAGACGCCGGCATCCCCGCGGGCGACGAACGCCGGGACGATGTCGCCACCCATGTCGTGCTTGCTGCCCTCGAGGTCGTGGTCGCGGGTCACCGCCTCCTCCAGGGCCGAGGCGGTGAAGACGTAGTTGCCCATCGAGGCGAGGATCTCCCCGGGGTTGTCCGGCAGGCCCGGGGGGTTGTCCGGCTTCTCCAGGAAGGCGGTGATCCTGGTCCGGTCGGCCGGGTCGACCTCGATGACGCCGAACTGGTTGGCGAGCGAGATCGGCTGCCGGATCGCCGCGACCGTCACGCCTCGCCCCGACTCGATGTGCTGCTCGACCATCTGGCTGAAGTCCATCCGGTACACGTGGTCGGCGCCGACGACGACGATGTACTCGGGCTTCGCGTCGTGCACGAGGTTGAGGCTCTGGTAGATCGCGTCAGCACTGCCGAGGTACCACGTCTTGCCGACCCTCTGCTGGGCGGGCACCGTCGTGATGTAGTTGCCGAGGAGCGTCGACAGCCGCCACGTCTTCGTCACGTGCGTGTCAAGGCTGTGCGACTTGTACTGGGTCAGCACGACGACCTGCAGGTAGCCGGAGTTGACGACGTTGGACAGGGCGAAGTCGATGAGCCGGTAGATAC
Source organism: Intrasporangium sp. (assembly GCA_035707905.1). Taxonomy (GTDB): domain Bacteria; phylum Actinomycetota; class Actinomycetes; order Actinomycetales; family Dermatophilaceae; genus Intrasporangium_A. The sequence continues at coordinate 5,051 of DASSTN010000254.1, read as the reverse complement.
CGCCGAAGGGGACCGCCGGTTTGGCCCGGTCGGCCGTGAGCGGCATGAGGCGCTTGCCCTCGCCGCCGGCGAGCACGATGGCAAGGACCTTGGGACCTGAGGACGGGCTTCGGCGTGCCATGCACACACACTAGGGGCCCGGGCCGCGCCTCCGGGGAGCGACGCGTTCATCCCTGCCGCCCGGGGCCCGCGCGGATACGCTCGACCCGTGCGCGTCGACATTCTCAGCAAGGAGTACCCGCCGGCCATCTACGGCGGCGCCGGCGTCCACGTCGCCGAGCTCGTCCGGGCGCTGCGGGCCGGGGGAGAGCTCGACGTGCGGGTCCGCTGCTTCGGCGAGCGGCGTGACGAGGCCGGCACCACGGCATACCCCGACCTTCCCGAGCTCGGGCGCGCCAACGGTGCCGTGCAGACCCTCGGGGTCGACCTCACCATGGCGGGTGACTGCGTCGGCGCGGACGTCGTGCACTCGCACACGTGGTACGCGAACTTCGCGGGGCACCTCGCCTCGCTCCTCGGCGGCATGCCGCACGTCGTGACCGCCCACTCGCTCGAGCCGCTGCGGCCCTGGAAGGCCGAGCAGCTCGGTGGCGGCTACCGCGTGTCGTCGTTCGTCGAGCGCACCGCCTACGAGTCCGCGGCGGCGGTCATCGCGGTCAGCGCCGGCATGCGGGCCGACATCCTCCGCAGCTATCCGGCGCTCGACCCGGAGCGCCTGTTCGTCGTGCACAACGGCATCGACTCGGAGCTCTGGGCCCCGGACCGCACCGATTCGGCCCGGGAGGTCGTGGAGCGGCGTGGCGTCGACCCGGACGCGCCCACCGTCGTGTTCGTCGGCCGGATCACCCGGCAGAAGGGCCTGCCCTACCTGCTCCGGGCCGTGCACCAGCTCGACCCCGACGTGCAGCTCGTCTTCTGCGCCGGCGCGCCGGACACCCCCGAGATCAAGGCCGAGGTCGAGGCGCTCATCAACGACCTGCGGTCCAGTCGCCGCGGGGTGCACTGGATCAGCGACATGCTGCCCAGGGCCGAGGTCGTGGCCTTGCTCAGCCACGGCACCGTCTTCGCCTGCCCGTCCGTCTACGAGCCGCTCGGCATCGTCAACCTCGAGGCCATGGCCTGCGAGCTGCCCGTGGTCGCCACCGCGACGGGCGGCATCCCCGAGGTCGTCGTCGACGGCGAGACGGGCTGGCTCGTCCCGATCGAGCAGGTCGAGGACGGCACCGGCACCCCGGTCGACCCGGACCGCTTCGTGGCAGACCTCGGCGCCGCGCTCGCCGACGCGCTCTCGGACCGGGGGCGGGCCCGGGAGATGGGTATCGCCGGCCGGAAGCGGGCGGTCGAGTCCTTCTCCTGGACCGCGGTCGCCGAGCGGACCCTCGAGGTCTACCGCTCCGTGGACGTCGCATCGTGATCGCCGCCCTCACCGGCATGGGCCTGTCGGCCGCGGCCGGCCTGAACGCCTACATCCCGTTCCTCGTCGTCGCCCTCGTCGCGCGCTTCACGGACGTCATCACCCTGCCGGCCGGGTTCGTCTGGATCGAGAGCTGGTGGGCGATCGGGATCGGTGTGGTCCTCCTGCTCGCCGAGGTCGTGCTCGACAAGGTCCCCGCCGTCGACACCGTCAACGACGCGATCCAGAGCCTCATCCGGCCGAGCATGGGCGGGCTCGTCTTCGCCGCCACGTCAGCCGCCGAGGACCTCGACCGCTCCACCTGGATGACCGAGCACCCCTGGGTCGGTGTGGTCCTCGGCGTCATCGTCTCCGGCCTCGTGCACACGGGCAAGGCCGCGGCGCGTCCGGTCGTCAACGTGGGCACCGTCGGGATGGGCGGCCCGGTCGTCTCGACGCTCGAGGACGGCGCCTCGGTCGGCCTCAGTCTCGTCGCGGTGTTCGTGCCCGTCCTCGTCGTCGTGGCGCTCGTCCTGCTCGCGTGGGCGCTCGTGCGGACGCGGCGGGCCGTGCGCCGGCTGCGCACCCGCCGCACCACGGGCCAGGAGGTCAGGCGGGGCGCCAGCCCGCCAGCGCCATGACGGCGACGTTGGTCGCCTCGGCGAGCGCCTGGTCGGCCTCGGTTGCCAGCGACCGGAGCAGCTGCTCGCGGCGTGCGGCGGTCGTCGTGTCGACCCCGTGCGCGCCGAGATCGGTCAGGGCCCGGGCCCGGTCCGCCATCTCGGACACGGTCGCCGCCAGCGCCATGACGTGGAGGGCCTTCGGCGAGACCTGCTCGGGCAGGCCCCAGAGCGAGTGGCGCAGCCCGGCCTCCGCGTCGGCTCGAGCCTGCCGGTCCCAGGGGTGGCCACCCGCCGCCTCGAACTGGTCGGTGTGGTGCCGCATGCCGTCGAGCAGCTGACGTTCCGTCTGGCGCAGGTCGAGCATCTCGAGGCGGTGCCGCGGCGTGGGCTCCGCGTCGTAGGAGGTCCAGTCGATCCGCAGGCCGGTGTCACCCTGGGGGCCGAACTCGGTCTGGGTCGGCACCAGGATCCCCCCGACCCCCGCGACGTGCACGCACTCGCCGGCCTCGGCCGCATGGCCGGCGACGGCCGGGGCGCAGCGGGGCAGCGAGCCGAGGTCCCCGGGGCGGGGCAGGGCCACGAAGAGCGCCCGCTCACCGACGTCCCCCCACGCCTGCAGCACGGGCTGCAGCCCGGTCACGTGGTCGACGTCCGGGAAGGACCGCTCGACCGCCTCGGCCAGCGCCACGGCCCCGTCCCATGCCACGGTGGCCCAGAGGGCGAGGCGAACCGAGGCGGGCAGCTCAGGCACCACGTCATCGTAGGGTGTGCCGCCCGACCCGCCCGGCGGCGGTGTCATAGGGTCGCTGTCATGAGCGATGTCCTCGCCTTCGCCGGTGTGACGGTCCGTCGCGGCAACGCGACGCTGCTCGACGGGGTCGACTGGGAGGTCGAGGAGGGCGAGCGGTGGGTGGTGCTCGGTCCCAACGGCGCCGGCAAGACCACCCTCCTGTCGCTTGCCGCCGCCCGCATGCACCCGACCAGCGGTGTCGCCGGTGTCCTCGGCGAGGTGCTCGGCGCCGTCGACGTCTTCGAGCTCCGTCCGCGCATCGGCCTCGCCAGCGCCTCGATGGCCGAGCGGATCCCGGCCGCCGAGATCGTCGGCAACGTCGTGGTGACCGCCTCCTACGGGATCGTGGGCCGCTGGCGCGAACACTACGACGACGTCGACTACGCCCGCGCCATGACGTTGCTGCACTCCCTCGGCGCGGACCACCTGGCGGACCGCCGTTACGGGACCCTGAGCGAGGGCGAGCGCAAGAGGGTGCAGATCGCCCGGGCCCTGATGACCGACCCGGAGCTGATGCTGCTCGACGAGCCCGCGGCAGGCCTCGACCTCGGCGGCCGCGAGGACCTCGTGCAGCGGCTCGGTGAGCTCGCCTCCGACACCGAGGCGCCCGCCCTCGTCCTCGTGACGCACCACGTCGAGGAGATCCCGCCGGGCTTCACCGATGTGCTCATGCTCCGCGAGGGCCGCGTCACGGCGGCCGGCCCCCTCGAGCTCACGCTCACCGAGGAGAACCTCTCCGCGACGTTCGGCATGCCGCTCGAGCTCGAGCGGCGCGGCGACCGGTGGGCCGCCCGGCGCCGCGTCGGCGTGCCCGTCTGACCCTGCCCCGGCGCCAGCCGAAAAGGGCAGGGAACTGAGGCAGAATCAGAGACGTCACAGCGGCAGGCACCACACACAACACAAGGACAGGTGGACCGTGTTCGAGGGACATGGCTGGATGGTCTGGCTCGGCGTCGCCCTGGCGCTCGTCGCCATCGAGACCGTGACCGTCGACTTCACCTTCCTGATGCTCGCCGGAGGCGCGATCGGCGGCTCGGTCGCGGCCGCGTTCGGTGCCCCGTTCGCGGTCCAGGCCATCGTCGGCGCGCTCGTCGCGGTCGTCCTGCTCGCCACGGTGCGTCCGTGGATGAAGCGACGCTTCACGATCGAGCAGCACCAGGCGATGGGCGCCCAGGCCAACATCGGGCGCTCGGCCTACGTCATCGACCGGGTGACGCAGTCCGGCGGCCGGGTCAAGCTCGCCGGCGAGACGTGGAGCGCCCGCACCCTGGGCTCGAGCATCGAGCCGGGTGAGGAGGTCGTCGTCGAGTCGATCGACGGGGCGACGGCCATCGTGAGCCGAGCCCAGATCGGCGGTGCCTGATCACACCGACAGCTGCGAACCGACTGGTTCGCCGTGACAGACGGCGCGCCCCGGCCCGGGCGTCGCGCCGACGACAGGGAAGGGCAGGACAGTGGACCCAGTTCTGATCATCGCGTTGCTCGTCATCGTGGTGGCACTCATCATCGTGCTGCGCACCGTGCGGATCGTGCCGCAGCAGACCGCTCAGATCGTCGAACGTCTTGGCAGCTACAACAAGACGCTGACCGCGGGGATCCACTTCCTCGTGCCGTTCGTCGACAAGGTCCGCGCCAACATCGACCTGCGCGAGCAGGTGGTCTCCTTCCCGCCGCAGCCGGTCATCACGTCCGACAACCTCGTCGTCAGCATCGACACGGTGATCTACTACTCGGTCATTGACGCCAAGGCTGCGGTCTACGAGATCGCCAACTTCATCCAGGGCATCGAGCAGCTCACCGTCACCACGCTGCGCAACGTCATCGGCTCGCTCGACCTCGAGCAGACGTTGACGAGCCGCGACCAGATCAACGGCCAGCTGCGCGGCGTGCTCGACGAGGCGACCGGCAAGTGGGGCATCCGGGTGAACCGGGTCGAGCTCAAGGCCATCGACCCGCCGGCCTCCGTGCAGGACTCGATGGAGAAGCAGATGCGGGCCGAGCGCGACCGGCGCGCCGCGATCCTCACGGCCGAGGGCGTCAAGCAGTCGGCCATCCTCACCGCAGAGGGTGAGAAGCAGAGCCAGATCCTGCGGGCCGAGGGCTCGGCGCAGGCCCGGATCCTCGAGGCGCAGGGCCAGTCCCGCGCCATCCAGCAGGTCTTCTCGGCGATCCACCGAGGCAAGCCCACGCAGAAGCTGCTCGCCTACCAGTACCTCCAGGTGCTGCCGCAGATCGCCCGTGGTGA
>DASSTN010000253.1:0-3073 GCA_035707905.1 Intrasporangium sp. | reverse complement strand
AAGGGCGCGCTCGAGATCCGCGGCGCGAGCCTGCACAACCTGCAGGACGTCGACGTCGACATCCCGCTGGGGCTGCTCGTCGTCGTCACCGGTGTCGCCGGCTCGGGCAAGAGCTCGCTCATCGGCGGCTCGGTCTCCCGGCGCGACGGGGTCGTCACGGTCGACCAGACCGGGATCAAGGGCTCCCGGCGCAGCAACCCCGCGACCTACACCGGGCTGCTCGACCCGGTCCGCAAGGCGTTCGCCAAGGCCAACGGGGTCAAGCCGGCCCTCTTCAGCCCCAACTCCGAGGGCGCCTGTCCGACCTGCAAGGGCGCCGGCGTCATCTACACGGACCTCGCGATGATGGCGGGTGTCGCCACGACGTGTGAGGAGTGCGAGGGCCGGCGGTTCCAGGCCTCGGTGCTCGACTACAAGCTCGGGGGCCGCGACATCAGCGAGGTGCTGGCGATGTCGGTCGACGAGGCGGCCGCGTTCTTCGGCGGGGGAGAGGCGAAAACCCCTGCGGCCCATAGAGTCTTGACGCATCTCGCCGATGTCGGCCTCGGCTACCTCACTCTCGGCCAGCCGCTCACGACGCTCTCGGGCGGGGAGCGGCAGCGGCTCAAGCTTGCCACCCATATGGGCGAGAAGGGTGGCGTCTACGTCCTCGACGAGCCGACGACGGGCCTGCACCTGGCAGACGTCGAGCAGCTGCTCGCGCTGCTCGACCGGCTCGTCGACTCGGGCAAGTCCGTGATCGTCATCGAGCACCACCAGGCCGTCATGGCGCACGCCGACTGGATCATCGACCTGGGTCCCGGGGCGGGCCACGACGGCGGCCGCATCGTCTTCGAGGGCACTCCGGCCGAGCTCGTCGAGCAGCGCTCGACCCTGACCGGCCAGCACCTCGCCGCCTATGTCGGCGCGGCGCCGACCAGCGACTGATCCTGCGTCAACCGGTCACTGGTCCTGGGTGGACCGATCACCCTGGCCCTGCACCTGGCCCTTGAGCCGGTCGATGTGCTCGGACGCCTCGGCCTTGGTCAGGTCAGCGGGCAGCTGTTCGCCGGCCTGCTTCGCGAGGTTGTCGAGGTAGCTGCGCTGGGCAGCGGTCATCGGCTCGTCGCCCGTGGCCCAGGCCTCGGGATCGCGGCCCAGGTCGGGCGACTGCCGTGGCGCGCCGGCTCCCAGCACGTCGTCGCCGTTGTCGTCCGGGTGGTCCAGTGGCTCGTTGCTCATGGGCGTGTCTCTACCCACGAGCCGCGCCACGCACCCTGGCGGGAATGCCGATAATCGACATTATGTCAGAAAGCCCTTCCGGGCCATCCTCTTCCGGGAGCGCGCTGATCCCCTGTCTCTGGGGCGTGCACCGAGGGCGGCGGCGATCGCGCCGCCCCTCCCCAGTGATCGCCTATCCGCCTCGGCGGCCCAGCGCCAGGGCGTAGCCGTCGAGGGCCTCGAGGACCTCGGGCGCCCGGTAGACCCGGCCGCGCCGCCGGCCCGTGGACTCGACGAGGACGTCCGCCTCGACCAGGGCTCGGAGTGCGGCCTGGGCGGTCGGTGCCGAGACTCCGCACATGTCCATGACGACACGGGCGGTCAGGACCGGTTGGCGGACGAGCAGGTCGGCCACCCGCAGGACCGTCGCATCCGAGCGCACCCTCAGCCGGGTCTCCCAGTCCTCTCGCACGGCGCGCAGCTGCCCGACGAGGTGCTCACCCACGACGACCCCTGCTCGCGCAGCGCTGGCAACGCTGCGCAGGATCGGCTCGATGTCGCCCTGTCGGTACGCGGTCAGCGCGGCGAAGTAGTCGTCCCGGGCGGCGAGCAGGCCCGCCGAGATCGGCACCGTGACGTGCCGGGCCGCCCCGGTGCTGAGCAGGATGGCGTGCAGCAGGGCGCGACCCGTCCTGCCGTTGCCGTCGGTGAACGGGTGGATCGTCTCGAACTGCGCATGTGCGAGCGCGGCGAGCGCGAGGGGCGGCAGGTCGTCGCGGTCCATGAAGGAGACGAGGTCGGCCACCAACGCCGGCACCTCCGCCGCGAGCGGTGGGACGAACGCCGCGCCCTGGGGATGGTGCGACGCTCCCCCGATCCAGACGGGCTCGGAGCGCCAGGTGCCGGCCTGGTGGCCGAGGTCGTCACGCAGCAGCGCGTCATGCATGGCCAGGATGGCCTTGTCGTCCAAGGACCCGGCCAGGTCGATCGCGGCGCGCATCGCCCGGACGTTGCCGAGGATCGTCGCGGCGTTGGCCCTGTCCCCCTCCCCGATCTCCGCCTCCGCCAGGGCTCGGGCCGACGACGTGAGGTTCTCGATCTGCGAGCTCGCCGCGCTCTCCGAACGCAGGAGCACGGCCACGAACGGCGCGACCTCTCCCCCGGCGCCTGCATCGAAGGCGGACAGGCTGCGTTGTGCATCGTCGATGTCCGCAGCGACATCGCTCCGCAGGGAGACCTCGACAGCAGCGATCCGGGGCACGACTGCGACGGCATACCTGCTCGGCGTGGAGCGTTGCTGCCGTCTCGACGGGGCGATCAGGCCCTCGAACCGGGACGTCCACGGGCACTCCTCGTGGCGCACGCTCGGCCAGCCCATGCCCACCTCCTGCTCTAAGTTAAGGCTAATCATAGAGCCCTAACTTGAGCGTCGCCTCGTGATGCCGTACGCCACGACGCCGGCGGCGAGGACCACGAGCCCGGCGACGACGGACCCGACCGGCAGCAAGAGCGCCAGGACGACGCACCCGAGCAGACCGACGACCGGCACCGCCCGCGGCGGGCGCCCCTCCTCGACGGTCAAGGTCCAGGCCGAGGCGTTCGCGATGGCGTAGTAGGTCAGCACTGCGAAGGACGAGAAGCCGATGGCGCTCCTGAGGTCGGCGAACCCGGCCAGCGCCGCCACGACGCAGCCCACGAGCAGCTGGGCCCGGTGCGGCACCCCGTACCGAGGGTGCACGGAGGACAACCCGTGGGGCAGGTGACGGTCCCTGGCCATCGCCAACGTCGTGCGGGACACCCCGAGAATGAGGGCGAGCAGAGAACCGAGGGCGGCGACCGCCGCCCCCACGCGGACGACGGGGACGAGCCAGTC
>DASSTN010000252.1:0-33512 GCA_035707905.1 Intrasporangium sp. | reverse complement strand
GCACCCTGCTGCAGGGGTGGAGCTGACAGACGTCGGTGGGGTGCAGGCCGTCCCAGTCGCGCGGGCGGTGGTCCGCACTGCGCTGACGATGGGCACGGCGGCAGCGGTGGTCGCCGGAGACGCTGCGCTGCACTCGGGGCTTGTCACACCCAACGAGCTGCTGGCGGAGGTCGCACTGCTGTCGGCTCACGAGGGCCGCCAGCGGGCCCTGGACGCTCTGCACCGGATGGACACCGCTGCCGAGTCCGTGGCGGAGGTCGTTTGGCTCGAGAAGCGCCGCGAGGACCGGATCCGTCGCCTGGGCCACCCGGTGGAACGACTCGTCTGGGAGGAGCTGGCCGCGCCCGGTCTGGTGGGCGAGCGGATCCGGGCGAAGCGTCCCAACACGCCGGGTTATCGACAACGCACCGGGTTCGGGAGCGGGTGAGTTGGTGACAACCCGGTGCGTTGCCGAATGGGCCCGTGTTGGGACGCGGCCCGGCGCGGCGTGACCCTAGGCTGGGGCCGTGACGCTGCGCGAGCCGGTCATCGACCTGCACACCCATTCGACCGTCAGTGACGGCACGGACACCCCTGCGCAGCTCGTCGCGGCCGCCGTCGAAGCAGGCATCGACGTGCTGGGGATCACCGACCACGACACGGTCGGCGGGTGGGTCGAGGCCGAGGAGACGGCCCGGTCGCTGGGGATCCGGCTCATCCGCGGGATGGAGATCTCCTGCCACTACTACTCGTCGTCCCTGCACCTGCTCGCCTACCTGACCGACCCGGCCGACCCGGCCCTCACCGAGGAGCTGGCCCGGGCGCGGGACTCGAGGGCGACGCGCCTGGAGCGCATGGTCGACCGGATGGCGGCCGACGGCATCCCCATCACCTACGACCAGGTCCTCGCCCACGTCAGCCCTGGCGCCACACCGGGCCGCCCGCACATCGCCGACGCGCTCATCGAGGCCGGACTGATCCGGCACCGCGACGAGGCGTTCGTCGACTGGCTGAGCGACACCTCGCCCTACTACGTCCACCACTACGCGATCGAGCCGCTGCGGGCCGTGCGGCTCGTGCGAGCAGCGGGGGGAGTGCCGGTCGTCGCGCACCCGTTCACCCGGACCCGTGGCTCGACCATCCCCGACTCGTTCGTCGAGGAGCTCGTCGACGCCGGGTTGGCCGGCCTCGAGGCATACCACCGCGACCACGGGCCCGAGGAGGTCGCGCGCGCCGAGCGTCTTGCCCGTGAGTGGGGCCTGCTGCTGACCGGCTCGAGCGACTACCACGGCGACGGCAAGCTCAACCGGCTGGGCGAGCACACCACCCGGCCAGAGGTGCTCGACGCGATCATCGAGCAGTCGAGCGGCATCACCGAAGTGGTCTGCCCGTGAGCGGCTTCGACCTCACGATCTTCCTCTCCACCTTCATCACCCTCATCGTCATCCTCGACCCGCCGGGCATCGTGCCGGTCTTCCTGGCCCTGACCGGGTCACTCACCCCGGCACAGCGCAACAACGCCGCGCTCCGGGCTGCCGGGGTGGCCGTGCTCGTCATCGCCCTGTTCGCGGTCTTCGGGCAGCAGATCCTGCACTACCTGCACATCTCGATCGCCGCACTGCAGGCCGCGGGTGGCCTGCTGCTGCTCCTCATCGCGCTGCAGCTGCTCATGGGGCGCGAGTCCGGTGCCCAGGCCGACGTCGGGGTCAACGTCGCGATGGTGCCCCTCGGCACTCCGATGCTGGCCGGGCCCGGTGCGATCGTGGCGACCATGGTCGCGGTCCAGGGCGCCTCCGGGCTGGGCGCGTACCTCAGCGTCGGGGCGGCCCTGCTCGGCGCCGTCGTGGTCGTCTACCTGGCCATGCGCTTCGCCGGAGTGGTCCGCCGCCTGCTCGGTGACAGCGGGACGATGCTGCTGACGCGGATCGCGGGCCTGCTGCTGTCCGCGATCGCCGTGGAGATGATCGCGGGTGCCATCCGCACGTTCGTGACGGGCGCCTCCCGGGTGGCCTCATGACGGGCCGGCCCGACCAGCAGACCTTCGCCGGGATGCCGACCCCGCTCTACCCGGCTTCTCCCTCGCGGCTGCTCGCCTGGCTCGACTGCCCTCGCCGCTACCGCATGCAGTACCTCGACCGCCCCCGTCCCGCGGCCCGGGCACAACGGGCACACACCTCCGTCGGGATCGCCACGCACAACGTGCTGCGCGACTTCTGGGACCTGCCCCACCCGCACCGCACGCCGGCCGGCGTGGCCGAGCTGGTCCGCACGAGCTGGATCGACGCCGGCTTCCGGGATGCCGAGCAGTCGGCGACCTGGCGGCTCAAGGTCCGGGACGGCGTCACCAACTACCTCCGCGGGATCGACCGGCACCGGCAGCCGCTCGGGATCGAGCGCAGCGTGTCCCTGCGCACCGACACGATCGCGGTCACCGGTCGCATCGACCGGCTCGACGACCGCGACGGTGACCTCGTCGTGGTGGACTACAAGACGGGGCGGCAGGTGCCCACCGAGACGGACGCGCGCACGTCGCTGCCGCTCGCCCTCTATGCCGCCGGTGCCGCCCGCACGATGCGGCGGTCCTGTTTCCGGGTCGAGCTGCACCACATCCCGACCGGCACGGTCGTGGCCCACGAGCACACGCCGGACTCCCTGCAACGCAAGCTCGGCGAGGCCGAGTCGATCGCCCGTGACCTGCGCCTCGCCGACGCGGAGTTCCGCGAGCAGGGGGCCGATTCGGCCCGGTTCCCGGCGCGGCCGTCGTCGATGTGCCCGTGGTGCGACTTCCGCGCCCACTGCCCTGAGGGCCAGCGGATGGGTCCGGAGAAGTCCGACTGGGCGGGCCTCGACCCGGCCACCTGACACACTGTCGTCATGGCACCCAGCACGGCCTCCGGCGCCCGCGTCGTCGCCCTCGCGAACCAGAAGGGCGGCGTCGCCAAGACGACCTCGGTCGCCTCGTTGGGCGCCTGCTTTGCGGAGCTGGGCAAGCAGGTCCTGCTCGTCGACCTCGACCCCCAGGCGTGCCTGACCTTCTCACTCGGTGTCGATCCCGACACGCTCGAGACCTCCGTCAACGAGGTTCTCCTCGGCCAGGCGGAGGTCGCCGACGCAGTGATCCACTGCGACGACGGCTTCGACCTCGTGCCGTCGGTGATCGACCTCGCCGGGGCAGAGGCAATGCTCCTGCCCCGTGCGGGCCGCGAGTACGTCCTGCGCACCTCGCTCGAGGCAAGCCGGGCCGGCTACGACCTCATCCTGCTCGACTGCTCGCCGAGCCTCGGCGTCATCACTCTGAACGCCCTCACCGCCGCCGACGCGCTCATCATCCCGATGCCCTGCGAGATGCTCAGCCACCGTGGGGTCGGGCAGCTGCTCGACACCGTGGCGGACGTCCAGAAGATCCTCAACCGGGACCTCGAGGTGTTGGGCGTCCTCCCGACCCTCTTCGACGCCCGCAGCCGCCACGCGCGAGAGGTGCTGGCCGACGTGGGGGACCGCTACGAGCTGCCCGTGCTGGAGCCGCCGATCCCCAAGACCGTCCGTTTCGCCGAGGCTCCTGCCGTCGGCCGTTCGATCCTCGCGACGGCGCGCAGCTCGAAGGGTGCCGAGGCCTACCGTCAGGTCGCCGCGTCGCTGCTCGAACGACTCTGACCCGGACCCTTCGGGGTCCGGGTCAGTTCGTCGGTATGCCGCTCAGCGCGCCGCCGTTGAGCCCCGACCAACACCGGTGCTGGTCAGGTGCCGGCTCTGGCTCACTGGGCCTCGGTGCTCGGCGTGCTCGCGGTCGAACCCGAGCGTCCCTGGCCGCCTCGGCGCCGACGGCGACGGGGCCGAGTCGCCCCGTCCTCGGAGGCAGGTGCAGGCCCGGTCGTGGCCTCGGCGCTCTCGGAAGCGGGTGCGGTCCCGGCGCCGCCACCTCGGGTGCGGCGACGGTTGCGGCTCTTGCGGCGCGGCGCCTCGTCATCGGTCCGGGGGGTCCGGGGGTGCGATGCGCCCCGCTGCCCGGCCCGGTCCGTGCCATGACGGCCGCCCTTGCCCTGGCGCTTGCCGGTCTCGCCGAGGTCCTCGATCTCCTCCGCGTCGAGCCCCGCGCGGGTCTGCTCCGACTTGCGCAGGTAGCCCTTGGCGTCCGCGGGGATGTGCAGCTCGCTGTAGAGGTGCTCCGACGAGGAGTAGGTCTCCTCGGGCTCGGGGATGCCCAAATCGAGGGCCTTGTTGATCAGGGCCCAGCGGTGCAGGTCGTCCCAGTCGACGAAGGTCACGGCGACACCCGTGTTGCCGGCGCGACCGGTGCGGCCGATGCGGTGGACGTAGGTCTTCTCGTCCTCGGGGCACTGGAAGTTGATGACGTGGGTGACGTGCTCGACGTCGATGCCGCGGGCGGCGACATCGGTGGCGACCAGAACGTCGATCTTGCCCTTGCGGAACGCCCGGAGGGCCTGCTCCCGGGCGCCCTGACCCAGGTCGCCGTGCAGCGGCGCCGCGGCGAAGCCTCGCTCGCTGAGCTCGTCGGCGACCTTGGCGGCGGTGCGCTTGGTGCGGGTGAAGACGATCGTGAGGCCTCGGCCCTCCGCCTGCAGGATCCGCGAGATCATCTCGACCTTGTCCATGGCGTGGGCCCGGTAGACGAACTGCTCGATCGCCTTGACGGTCTGTGCGTGGTCCGGGTCGTCGCCCATCGCGCGGATGTGGGTCGGCTGCGTCATGTAGCGGCGGGCGAGCGCGACGATCGCACCCGGCATCGTCGCCGAGAAGAGCATGGTCTGCCGCTTCGCCGGGGTGAGCGACATCAGGGTCTCGACGTCGGGCAGGAAGCCGAGGTCGAGCATCTCGTCGGCCTCGTCGAGGACGACGACACGGGCCTGGGACAGGTCGAGGTGGCGCTGCTTCGACAGGTCGATGAGGCGCCCCGGCGTGCCGACGACGACCTCCACGCCTGCGCGCAGGGCCTCGACCTGAGGCTCGTAGGCGCGTCCGCCGTAGACGCTGAGGACGCGGACCCCGCGGCGCTTGCCGGCACGGTCGAGGTCACCGGCGACCTGGACGGCCAGCTCACGGGTCGGGACGATGACGAGCGCCTGGGGTGCGCCCGGCTTGGCGAGGTCGGCGAAGCCTTCGTCACCGGGAGTGACGACCCGGTTGAGGATCGGGACGCCGAAGCCCAGCGTCTTGCCGGTGCCGGTCTTGGCCTGGCCGATGATGTCGTGCCCGCCGAGGGCGACCGGCAGTGTCATCGCCTGGATGGGGAACGGGGTGACGATCCCCGCGTCAGCGAGGGCGGCGACGATGTCGGGGTGGACGGGGAAGTCGGCGAACGTGGTCGTGGGCGCGGCCGTCACCGGCTCCTGCTCGGTCGTCTCGCGCGCCTCGGTCGTGCTCTGGGTCATGTATGTCTCTCGGTCTGCACGAGCACCCCGCTGCCCAGCGGGGCAGGGGAGCTCAGTGTCTCCTGACGGGCCGATCGGGGGGTTTCGGGAGGAGTGGTGACGCCCGCAGGTCCGCGGGGCACGGCACCCGGACGCGAGGTCCGGGGCCATCCATGCTGCACCGTCAATGCTCATCTTCAGGCCGACCGGGCACCGAATGGTCCCGCTCAGTCTACCGGGTCGAGACCGGCCTGCTGACCATCTCACTACTGTGGCCCCCATGACCGACCCCGACGGAGTCCTGACCCCGCCCGAGCCGACCGGCTTCGACCTCGAGGACGCGGACTTCCGAGCCGCCGTCATCGACCTGCTCGGTGGACTCGCCTACGGTGAGCTGCGCGCCTTCTCCCAGCTCGCGGCGGACGCGGAGCTGGCGCCCAGCCTCGGGCACCGCTCCGAGCTCGCCTTCCTGGCCGAGCAGGAGATCGGCCACTACGCGCTCCTCGTGGACCGGCTCCGCAGCCTCGGTGTCGAGCCGGAGCAGGCGATGCAGCCGTTCGTAGCGGCGATCGACGCCTTCCACGACCGGACCCGCCCCTCCGGCTGGCTCGAGGGACTCGTGAAGGCCTACGTCGGGGAGGGCATCGCGCAGGACTTCTACCGTGAGATCGCGGCCTACGTCGACCCGGACACCCGCGACCTCGTCATCCGTGTGCTCGACGACAGTGGGCGGGCCGACTTCGTCGTGACCGCAGTGCGAGACGCCATCCGCGCGGACCCACGCGTGGCAGGCAGGCTCGCCCTCTGGGGTAGGCGGCTCGTGGGCGAGGCCCTCTCGCAGGCCCAGCACGTCGCTGTCGAGCGCGATGCCCTCACCGGGTTGCTCATCGGCGCCCCCGGGAGGCCTGCGGCCGACCTCGCCGAGCTGGGTCGGATGCTCGTCCGGCTCACCGACGAGCACTCCCGCCGGATGGAGCGGCTCGGCCTCACGCCCTGAGCGACGCGCTCAGGTGCCGGGCAAGCGGCAGCAGGCTCAGCGGCATACGCCGCGGAAACGGCCCGGACGGCAACAGCAGGAGGGCCCGACCAATGCGGTCGGGCCCTCCTGCGGTCACTCGGTTCAGGTCGTCTTGCCCGTCGCGCGACCGTAGATGGTGATGCCGATCGCGGCGACGATGATGCTCACGATCCAGTACCACCAGCTGATGCCGCCACCGCCGGAGTAGTGGAAGAGCGCGCCAAGGATCAGGGTCGTGACGACCGAGGCGATGATGCCGATGATGATCGTCATGACGAGTGAGATGTTCTGCTTGCCGGGCATGAAGAGCCGGGCGAGCGCACCAATGATCAGTCCGGCCACGATGGCCCCGATGATTGTGCCGAGCATCTAGGGTTCCTCCTTCTCCGCCCTGGAGAGGGCGTTGGCAGGCCGGGTTTCCGGCCCCTGTCACCCCATCCCTTACCCCGGATGAGGGCGAGAAGCACCTCATAAGTGAGATAACGATTTGGGTGCGGTTCGCTAGGAGCTCGTCTCGCGCCGCGTGGCTCTCGCCGTCAGACGGCGCCGAAGCCGACGCCGCCCTTCTTCTCGGCACCGGTCGTGACATAGCCGACGGCGGCGCTCGGGATGATGATCCGCCCGCCCTTGTCGTCGGTCAGCTCGAGGACGTCGGCCGAGCGGGAGGCCCGCACCGCCTCGACGAGCTCGTCGGGCGTCATGCGCGACTCGAAGCTGATCTCGCGGGCGCAGTTCTGCACGCCGATCCGGACCTCCACGGCAAATCCCTTCCTCACGTTCGGGGCTGGTTGGGCAGTCGTCACCTTAACCAGCCGGGGAGACGGTCGATTCCCGGCCGTCGGCGCCCTCGCCTCGGGCCACCGCAGGGAACCCGGCGATCCCCCGGCGGATCAGCGCGCCGGTGATGCGCGTCGCCGTCTCCTTGGAGATCGTGTCCCCGTGGCTGAGCCAGTGGCGGGCGCTGGTCTGGGCCAGGCCGACGAGGCCGACGCCGATCATGACGGCCTCCTCCTGCCCCAGCTCGGTCTCGTCCCGGATGATGCCGGCCATCGCCTCGGCGCAGGTCAGCACGATCTGGTCGAGGCGGCTGCGGACCTCGGGCTCGTTGGCGAGGTCGGACTCGAAGATGAGCCGGAAGGCGGCACCCTCGTGCCCGACGAAGTCGAAGTAGGCGGCGACCATGGTGCGAATGCGGGCCTTGTTGTCCTCGAGGGCGAGGGCGTCGCGCACGAGCTGCTCGAGCTCGCTCGCATGCCGGTCGATGAGCGCGAGGTAGAGCTCGAGCTTGCCCGGGAAGTGCTGGTAGAGAACGGGTTTGGACACTCCCGCTCGGGCAGCGATGTCGTCCATGGCGGCCTGGTGGTAGCCGTTCTCGGTGAAGACGCTGAGCGCCGCCTCGAGCAGCTGGGCCCGGCGCTCGGTGCGGGGCAGTCGCTGGCTCCGAGCGGTGGTGGGCAGGTCGTCGGGCATCCGCATCCTTCTCGTCGTTCCGGAGGCCCGGGACGAGGGCTCTCGCGATGTCGTTCACACCATACCGAGCAGTACCGTGGGCCCATGCGAAGCGAGGCGATCGTCGAGACCGGCCGTGCGCTGACCGGGGCGGAGGTCACCCGGTACGCCCGTCACGTCCTGATCCCCGGGGTCGGCATCGAGGGCCAGGAGCGACTCGTCGCCTCGAAGGTCCTCGTCGTCGGGGCCGGTGGGCTCGGCTCGCCGGCCCTGCTCTATCTCGCCGCCGCCGGCGTCGGGACGATCGGCATCGTCGACACCGACGTCGTCGAGCTGACGAACCTGCACCGGCAGGTGGTCCACTCCGACGCCGACATCGGGCACCCCAAGACGGAGTCAGCCAAGGCGGCCGTCCACCGCGTCAACCCGCACGTGCACGTCATACGGCACAACGTGCGGCTCGACTCCAGCAACGCCCTCGACGTCATCCGCGACTACGACGTCGTCGTCGACGGCACGGACAACTTCCCGACCCGCTACCTCGTCAACGACGCCTGCGTCATGCTCGGCAAGCCGCACGTGTGGGGCTCGATCCTCCGCTTCGACGGGCAGGTCTCTGTGTGGTGGGCCGGGCACGGCCCCTGCTACCGCTGCGTCTTCCCACAGCCCCCGCCACCCGGTTCCGTGCCGAGCTGCGCGGAGGGCGGCGTCTTCGGCGTGCTCTGTGCCGCGATCGGGTCGGTCCAGTCGACGGAGGCGATCAAGCTGCTCCTCGGCATCGGGGAGCCGCTCACCGGGCGGCTCCTCGTCCACGACGCGCTCCGCCAGACATGGGACACCCTCACCGTCCGGGCCGATCCCGACTGCCCGGTCTGCGGCGCCAGCCCGACGGTCACCGAGCTGATCGACTACGTCGAGTTCTGCGGGGTGCCGGGGGCCGCAGTGGAGGGCGAGGAGCCGGTGCCGACCGTCACCGTGCGGGAGACGGCCGATGCGCTCGGCGGCGATGACCCGCCGCTGCTCGTCGACGTCCGCGGTGAGGAGGAGCGCGCCATCGCGACGATCCCCGGGGCCGTGCCGATCCACCTCGACCTGTTCCGCTCGGGCGCCGCGTTCAGCGAGCTCCCCCGTGACCGGCGAATCCTCATCCACTGCAAGGTCGGTGGGCGCTCCGCCGAGGCGACCCGCCTCGCCATGCGGGCCGGCTACACCGACGTCGCGAACGTCGAGGGCGGCATCATCGCCTGGATCGAGCAGGTCGACCCGACCCAGACGCCCTACTGACAGGACGACACGAGTGAGCCTGGAGGACTACGCCGAGCGCGTCCTCGACCTCGTCGCGCAGATACCCGAGGGTCGGGTCGTGGCCTACGGGGACATTGCCCGGATGCTGGGGGAGGGCGGCCCGCGCAACGTCGGTGCGGTCATGGCGCGGTACGGCTCGGACGCCCCGTGGTGGCGCGTGATCCGGGCCGACGGGCGACCTCCGCAGTGCCATGACGGCGATGCGGTCCAGCACTGGCGCGCGGAGGGGACGCCGATGGTCGGGGGCTCCCTCACCGGCGGGAGGGTCGACATGGCACGCGCCCGTTGGGACGGGCCGGTCACCTCGGGTGCGCGCGGTGGCATCCACCACGTGGAGATCTGGGTCGACGACCTCGCGACCGACGGCGCAGCCTGGGACTGGCTCCTCGGCCGGCTCGGCTACCGGCTCGGCGACGACTGGGGGCGGGGGCGCGCCTGGGAGCTCGGCACTCTCTACCTCGTGCTCGAGTCCGGTCCTGATGTGGTCCCGGGGGGACACGAGCGTCGCCGTCCCGGCCTCAACCACCTCGCCTTCCACGCCGGCTCGCGGGGGGACGTCGACGCCATGGTGGCCGAGGCGCCGGCCCACGGGTGGTCGCTCCTCTTCGCCGAGGCGCACCCGCACGCGGGAGGTCCCGACCACTACGCCGCCTACCTGGAGAGCCCGGGAGGGTTCGAGGTCGAGCTCGTCGCGCGCTGAGAGGCCGTATGCCGCTCACCGGGCTGCCGCTCGCGGCGCGTCCCCGGGCGATGGCGGGCCCCGAATCGCGCTCCAGTGCAGTGGCGGGCTCCGAGCCGCGCCTCGATGCGGTGCCGGGCGGCTACGTGCGGTCGCATCCCTGAGCTTCCCGACGTGACGCGCCCGGCCGTGCTGGGCGGGCCGGGCGGTGTCGGTGCTCCGTGGTGCAATCGTTCCCGTGGTCATCCTCCGCCGCGCACCCGCCCCCGCCGCGCCGTCGATCCGGTTCGACAGCAGCCAGCAGGCGGTCCTGTCGTCCTCGGCACGGGTGCTGCGCGTGCTCGGTGGGCCTGGCACGGGCAAGACGAGCCTTGCCGTCGAGCTCGTCGCGCGCCACGTCTCTTCAGGCGAACGGGCCGACCGATGCCTCGTGCTCGCCTCGAGCCGACCCGCGGCGGCCACCCTGCGCGACCGCGTGACGGCACGCCTCGGCGGCACGAGCACCCAGTCGCTGGCGCGGACGTGGCAGGCCTTCGGCTTCGCGCTGCTGCGCTCGGAGGCGGCGCTGCGCGGGGACCCAGCGCCGCGGCTGCTCAACGGGCCGGAGCAGGACGTCGTGCTGCGCGACCTCCTCGCCGGGCACGCCTCCGGCGACGCGCCCGGCCCGGACTGGCCCGAGTCGGTGCGAGCGGCCTTGGCCACCCGAGGGTTCCGCAACGAGTTGCGCGACCTGCTCATGCGCACCGTCGAGCACGGTCTCGGACCGGACGACCTGCTCGCTCTCGGCAAGGAGCATGACCGCAGCGAGTGGGTCGCGGCCTCTCACGTGCTGCGGGAGTACGACCACGTCACCGCCTTCTCCCGGCATGGTGCCTACGACCCCGCGTGGATCCTCACGGCGGCCGCCGACCTCCTCGAGGAGGAGCCGCTCGCACTCGACCGGCTCCGCGACGCCGTCTCGCTCGTGGTCGTCGACGACGCGCAAGAGCTGACCTCGGCGGCTGCTCGGCTGCTTCGGATCATCGCAGGTGCCGGGCCGCGCATCGTCCTGCTCGGCGATCCCGACGCCGCGGTCCAGACCTTCCGGGGCGCGGACCCCCGCTTCCTCGCCGACGGATGGACCACCATGGGGCGCCACGCAGCCCAGGAGACGCGCGTCCTCGAGGTGTCACACCGAGTGCCCAGCGCTGTCCGCGAGGCCGTGTCCCGGGTCGTCGCACGGGTCGGCGCGCTCGGCGGGGGAGACCAGCGGGAGTGGGTGGCGTCCCGCACGGGTGGGGCTGTCGAGGCGGCCCTGCTGCGGTCCGCCGCCCAAGAGGCATCCCACATCGCCGGTGTGCTGCGCCGGGCCCATCTCGTCGAGGGAGTCCCCTGGGACGAGATGGCCGTCATCGTCCGTGGCTCGGGCCGGGCCTCCCTCCTGCGCCGGCTGCTCTCCACTGCGGCGGTGCCGCTTGCCACGGCCACGGCGGAGACGCCCGTGCGCGACGAGATCGCCGTCCGTCCACTCCTGACGATCCTCCGCGAAGCACTCGCAGCCGCGCGGGCAGCCCAGGGTCGCCGACCCCACAAGATCGACCCGGCTGTAGCCGCCGACCTCGTCACCTCGCCGGTCGGTGGCGCGGACGCCGTGGGCCTGCGCCGTCTGCGTCGGCTGTTGCGTCGGGAAGAGCTGGAGGCGGGTGGTGGCCGGTCCAGTGACGAGCTGTTGGCAGAGCTGCTCCTCGAGCCGCTGCGGGCCGGCATGCTCGGCGACGCCGCCGCACCCGCCGCCCGGGTCGCGGCCGCGATCGATGCCGGTGTGCGGGCCGCGCGGATGGGTGAGTCGGGGGGCTGGGAGCGCGGGGTGACCGCAGAGACGGTGCTCTGGGACATCTGGTCGGCGACCGGGCTCGCGGAGCCCTGGCGGCGCACGGCGCTCGCCGGCGGTGCCGCCGGCCAGCGTGCTGACCGCGACCTCGATGCCGTGCTCGGCCTGTTCGATGCCGCAGGTGCCTTCGTCGACCGCCTGCCGCAGGCCGGTCCAGACGCCTTCCTCGACCACATCGAGGGCCAGGACGTCCCCGGTGACACGCTGCTTGCCCGGGCGCAGAGCGGCCCGAGCGTGCAGCTGCTCACGCCGCAGACCGCCGCCGGCCGCGAGTGGCGGATCGTCGTCGTGGCCGGCGTCCAGGAGGGCGTCTGGCCGGACCTGCGGCTGCGCGGGTCGGTCCTCGGCTCCGAGGAGCTCGTCGACGTCGTGGCCGAGCGGCCGCGCAGCTTCCGTGCAGCGCAGGCCGCGGTTCGCTACGACGAGACCCGGCTCCTGCACGTCGCGATGACCCGCACCACGGAGCGGCTCCTCGTGACCGCCGTCGGCAACGAGGACGAGCAGCCCTCCGTCTACCTCGACCTCATCGACCCGCCTCCGGCTGACGGGCTCGACACCGAGGTGCGCCGCCACGCCGATCCGCCCCGGCCGATGACCCTGACCGGCCTCGTCGGGGAGCTGCGCCGGGAGCTGGCGAGCGCCGACCCGAGGGTGGCGCGGCCCGCCGCCGAGCTGCTCGCGGTCGCCGCCCGCGCAGGCATCGCGGGGGCCGACCCCACGACCTGGTGGGCTCTGCGCGACCTGACCGACGACCGGCCGGTGCGAAGCGAGGACGAGGCCGTCCGGGTCTCGCCGTCCAAGGTCGAACGCTTCAACCAGTGCGGGTTCTCCTGGTTCCTCGGGGCCGTCGGCGGCAGCGGTCCCGCCATGGGTGCGCAGCTCGTCGGGACACTGGTCCACGACATCGTTGCGGAGCTGCCACAGGCCGACCGGGCCGCCCTCGACGCCGAGCTCGACCGGAGGTGGGGCCGGCTCGGTCTGCCACCGGGTTGGCTCACCGACCGCGCACGGCAGGAGGCGCACGACATGGTCGCGCGGTTCGTCAGCTACCGGACGGAGGCGGCGGCCGACGGCTGGCAGACCGTGGCGGTGGAGGAGGACTTCCGGGTGCAGATCGGCCGTGCGGACCTCAAGGGCCGGGTCGACCGGATCGAGCGGGACAGCGATGGCCGACTTCGGATCGTCGACCTCAAGACAGGGCGGAGCAAGCCCACCGTTGCCGAGATCGGCGAGCACGGCCAGCTCGGCGCCTACCAGGCCGCCGTGGAGTCGAGTGCCTTCGCAGGACTGGGCACGACCTCCGGTGGGGCCGCGCTCGTCCAGATCGGCAAGGCCGGGCGCAGCGGGCTGCGCGCCGCCGTGCAGGAGCAGGCCCCGCTCGCCGAGAGCGACGACCCGCGCTGGGCACATCGCCTGCTGGAGGAGACGGCGGCCGGGATGGGCGCGGCCAGCTTCCGCGCCGTCCAAGGCAGCTGGTGCCAGGTGTGCGCGGTCAAGGC
Organism: Intrasporangium sp.; assembly: GCA_035707905.1. GTDB lineage: Bacteria > Actinomycetota > Actinomycetes > Actinomycetales > Dermatophilaceae > Intrasporangium_A. Next base: position 20,344 of record DASSTN010000252.1, on the reverse strand, counting down.
GTGCTGCCCCGTCCAGCCGGAGGGGGAGGCGTTGTGATGCACTCGGCCGTCGACATCGCCACCGCACTCGACCTGCCGCATCCCACCCCCGAGCAGCAGGCGGTCATCGAGGCCGGGCCCGGTCCGCTCCTCGTCGTCGCCGGGGCGGGATCCGGCAAGACCGAGACGATGGCCGCCCGCGTCGTGTGGCTCGTTGCGAACGGCCATGTCGAGCCCGACCAGGTCCTCGGCCTGACGTTCACCCGCAAGGCCGCTGCGGAGCTGTCCGCCCGGATCACCGGTCGGCTGCGGACCTTGGGCCGCACCGGCCTGTGGACGCCACCTGTCGACGACGGCACCGGGGCCGAGGTCCTCGGCGGCACACCGACCGTGTCGACCTACCACGCCTACGCTGGCCGACTGGTCCGCGAGCACGCGTTGCGGCTGGGGATCGAGCCCGAGTACCGCGTCCTCACCGAGGCCGGCGCCTGGCAGCTCTGCGCCGAGGCGGTCGCACGCTACGACGGGCCGATGGATGAGGTCGGCAAGGCCGAGTCGACCATCATCGAGGCGGTGATGGCGCTCGCCGGTGAGATGGCCGAACACCTCCTCGGCCCCGGCGACGTGGTGGACCACCTGGATGAGGTGATCGCACGGCTGGAGTGCCTGCCGGACGGAGAGGGCCGCGGGTCGCTCACCCCGGTCCGCGACCTGCTCGCCGTCCTGCGCGAGCGCCGCGCCGTCCTGCCGATCGTGGCGCGCTATCTGTCCCTCAAGCGGGAGCGCGACTCGCTCGACTTCGCGGACCAGATGGCGCTCGCCGCCCGCTTGGCGGACACCGTCGGCGAGGTGGGCGCGATGGAGCGGCAACGCTTCAGGGCGGTGCTGCTCGACGAGTTCCAGGACACGTCCGAGGCACAGCTCGGGCTCCTGCGCTCGCTGTTCCACGGCGGTTCCGAGCCGGTCGCCCTGACGGCCGTCGGTGACCCCAACCAGTCGATCTACGGCTGGCGCGGGGCGAGCGCGACCACTCTCTCCCGGTTCCCGGCAGAGTTCGCCGGCGACGACGGGCCGGCCGCGGTGCTTCCCCTGTCGACGAGCTGGCGCAACGACGGTCTCATCCTCGACGCGGCCAACGTCACCTCCGGGCCGTTGCGCACAGCCCACGTGCGGCCGCTCTCGGCCCGGCCCGGCGCCGGGGCAGGGAAGATCACCGTGGCTCGGCTGGAGTCCCTCGAGGACGAGGCGGCGCACGCGGCTCGGTGGATCGCCGACCAGTGGCGCAGCCCGAGCGGCCGTCGGACCGGGCGCTCGGCGGCCGTCCTGTGTCGGCGACGGGCCCATTTCCCCGTCGTCATCGACGCCCTCCGGCGGGAGGGACTGCCCGTCGAGGTCGTCGGCCTGGGCGGGCTCCTCATGACGCCGGAGGTCGCCGACCTCGTGGCCGTGCTCCACGTCGTGCAGGACCCCGCCCGCGGCGACCAGCTCATGCGGCTGCTCACCGGGCCCGCCGCCAGGCTCGGGCCGGCCGACCTGGACGCTCTGTGGGCCTGGGCCGGTGAGCTGCGCTCTCGCGGAGGGGCTGGCGCGGGGCAGGCCGCTGGCACAGGTGGTGGGGGCGCGCTCGTCGGGGGTGTGGGGGGCTCGGAGGCCGCGGCCGAGCTGCAGGTCACGGACGGTGGGGCCATCGCAGCCGGGGCCGTCCTGCAGCGGTCGGTCGCGGACGGCGCGGGCTCGGCAGCGGAGGCCGGGATGCACCGCGCGCTGACAGACGGTGAGGGGTCGGTCCCACGTGACCGGGGCAGTGACCTCGCGGCCGACAGCGCGGACGAGGCGACTCTCGTCGAGGCCCTCGACAGCCTGCCCCCAGCGCACTGGACGTCGTGGAGCGGCGCCCGGCTCAGCCCGGCTGCCCACGCCCGGCTGACCGCGCTCGGCCACGCCGTCCGCACGCTGCGCAGGATGACGGCGCTGCCCCTCGTCGACCTCTGCGGCGAGGCCGAGCGGGCCCTCGGGCTCGACATCGAGGTGCTCTCCCGACCCGAGCACACGGCCTCGACCGCCCGGGTGCACCTGGACGCCTTCGCCGACGTCGCCGCTCGCTTCGCCATGTCCTCCGACCGCCCCACGCTTGCCGGCTTCCTCGCCTGGCTCGAGGCCGCGCGATCCCAGGAGCGTGGACTCGAGGCGGGCCACGTGGAGACCGACCACGACGCCGTCCAGGTGCTCACGGTCCACGCGGCCAAGGGACTCGAGTGGGACGCCGTGGCAGTGCCGGCCCTCGTCGAGTCCGTCTTCCCGTCCCACTCGACGACCTCGGTCACCCACGTGGACGGGGAGTGGGCCCTCAAGGGCGCACCCAGCGACAAGGGCTGGCTGACCGGGCTCGACGGCGTGCCCTACGAGCTGCGCGGGGACCGTGACGGCCTGCCGGTGCTCGAGTGGCGTCGGGCCGGCGACCGCAAGTCCTTCGCCACCGAGATCGAGAGGTTCGCCGACGACGGCGGCCGGCACGCCGTGGCCGAGGAGCGCCGTCTCGCCTATGTCGCCTTCACGCGCGCCCGTTCGGACCTGCTGCTGTCGACGCACTTCTGGTCCGCGCGCAAGACGGTCAACGTCGAGTCCCGCTTCCTGCGCGAGATCCGTGAGACCCTGGGCGACCGCCTGACGAGGGGGAGTTGGGCGGCGGCACCAGAGCCGGTGACGAACGCCAAGGGCCAGCTCGTGCCGCCCGACAACCCCTTCCTCGCCGAGCCGGTCTCGGGGGTCTGGCCGCACGACCCCATGGCTCATCGGCGCGCGGCGGTGGCCGGTGCGGTCGACCACATCGCAGCCCTCGTCGCGGCCGAGGCGCCGCCGGCGCCGACGGCCGACCCACGGTTCGGCGACCTTCGGCTGCTCCTTGCCGAGCAGGCTGCCCGCCGTCACCGCGGCCCGGCTGTGGTGGACGTGCCGCGCCATCTGTCGGCCTCCGCCGTCGTGTCGCTCGCCCGCAGCCCCGAGGCCTTCGCCATGCATCTGCGGCGCCCGATGCCCGCCCCTCCGGCCGTTGCGGCCCGGCGCGGCACGTCCTTCCACGCCTGGCTGGAGGAGCACTACGCGCGGGCCGCCATGGTGGACCTGCTCGACCTGCCCGGCAGCGCCGACGAGGACGGTGACGCAGAGGGAGACCTGAGCCTGATGAAGGAGCGCTTCCTCGCCAGCGAGTGGGCAGAGCGGATCCCCGAGGAGATCGAGCTGCCGATCGAGACGGTGATCGACGGCATCGCGATCCGTGGCCGCATCGACGCGGTGTTCCCGCGCGAGGACGGTGGGTGGACCGTCGTCGACTGGAAGACCGGTTCTCGGCCCTCGGGTGAGGAGGCACGCGTCCGCTCCCTGCAGCTGGCCGCCTACACCGTCGCGTTCGCCCGCCTCCGGGGTGTGCTCCCCGAGTTCGTCGACGGTGCCTTCTACTACGCCGCCGAGGGGGTGACGGTGCGGCCCGACATCCCGGGGGAGGCAGAGCTGGCCGAGCTGCTCGCCACGGTCCCGGACTAGCGACTGGGGCGAAGGCTGGGCCCGATGGCTATGACCGGGTGGACCCCTCGTCTTCCGACGACGGCTGGGGGTGATGGGGCTCGACGGGCACGAAGTCGGAGGCGCCCTCGTGGCGGTCGTCGAAGGCCTCGCCGTCAGTCGGCTCTGCAGCAGGTTCTTCGGGGAGAGGCTCCACGGAGTCGATCTCGAAGAGGCTCTCGGGGTCGACGGCCGTACCGAGCTGCCAGCTGCGCTCATGGGCAGGTTTGCCGACCTCGTCGGTGCCTGTCTCCGGCTGTCGGGCCGGTGCGCCCGGGTCGGCGGCCTCGTCGGAGCCCCTCTCCGGCCGTCGCTCCGGTGCGCCGTAATCGGCTCTGCCCGGGTCGGCATCGACGGGCCGCTGGGGGAACGGTTCGAAGCGCTGGGTCAGCTGGTCGGCGGCGCCGAACGCAGCGCCGCTGAAGGGCTGGGTCAGCTGTTCAGAGGTGCTGGGCGCAGGTCCGGCGAAGGGCTGCGTCGCCTCGTCGGCGGAGGCACCGCCAGGCCTCGGCAATGGCTGTCCGCCCCCGTCCTCACGACCAGGGGTCTGCGAGGAGGCCGCAGCGGCGGCCGCCGCTGCCTGCGCCAGCTCTCGCTCCCTGCGCGCCGCCTCCTCGGCTCGCCGTCGGCGCGCCTCGGCACGGCGCTCCGCTTCCTGGACCCATTCGTCGAGCTCGCGCAGCTGCGCTGAGAGGTGCTCGACGAGCTCGGTCTCCCCCGCGGAGAGTGCACGGAGCAGAGCATGGACGAGGGACATCTCCGCCGCGAGGCGTGCTCGGCGCACGAGGTTGCCGTCGGGCCGCTCGATGCGGGTCTGCACGTACGCCTCGAGGACGGTGTCGAGCGCGGCCCGGCTGGCCCGGGCCACGAGCTCTGCGAGGTCGTCGGCGGGGTCGCCGAGCCGAGCCTCCTCCCAGCCGATGACGCCGCAGACCCGGCCGGAGCCGGCGTCCTCGTCGTCGTCGAAGCCGGCGAGGACGTGCGAGCCCGTGAAGGCGCCGTGCACGGGCGTCGGGGCGAACCTCCAGAGGGAGATGTCCTCCAGGCGGTGCTCCCACCGAGCGAGGAGGCCGGCCGGGACGTGTCCCGTGGATGACGCCCGGTCGAGCTCGGAGAGCATCCGCTTCCGGTGGGTCTCCGCGTCGTAGCTCGGCCGGCCCGCCTCCTCGAAGACGAGGAGCTGGAGGTTGTGGATCTGGGCCAGCGTGCGCCCCACCTCGGCCGTGAGGGTCGCGCCGGGCGGTAGCGCGGCGAAGTCCACGGCTTGGCCGGGGACCCGAGGATGGACAACCGCGCGGCCGGCCTTGAGGGCCGCGACGCCGCGAACGATCGGGACGGCAACCTCGAGGCGGGGTGCGAGGAGTGCCGTCAGCGAGCTGACGTCCTCGAGGAGAGCACCTGCCGCCGCCGTGCGCGCTGCCTTGACGACCCAGCGGCGGTCCTGCGAGTCCGTCACGAACGCGAACTCGTAAGGGTCGCCGAGCTGCACCGGTGCGCCCTCGACGGAGACCGGGTCGAGGCCGGGAACGGCCGAGCTCGCGAGGGCGGCAAGACGCAGGGCACTCCGGGACACGCCTCCACCGTATGCGGACGAGGGAACCTAGGGTGGGAGGGTGATGACGACGCACGGGATTCTCGAGGACCTCGCGCTCGGCACCGGCGTCCTCGACCACTCTGCCCACGAACGCCGCGACCCCCGGCTCCTCGAGGCGCTCCTCAGTGACCCGGCCACGCGTGTCATCGAGATCCGGGATGGGCGGGCCCCGGTTCGTCTCGAGGGCGACCATGGCGAGCTCCTCCTCCGCGAGCCCGACCCGAGCGACCGTGCCGTCCTCTCCGCAGCCCTCGGGCGGGGCCCGGACGGCCGGGCCTACGTGGCAGTCCTGCCGTCGGTGGACGGTGAGCTCGACGACAGCTGGATGACGCTGCGACGGGCCGGTGGACTGCTCGACCGGCTCGACGCCGGCCTCTTCACCACGGCGCTCGCCCTCGCGAACTGGCACGCCAGCCACGGCCGTTGCTCGATCTGCGGCAGCCCCACCGAGCCCGTCGAGGCGGGCTGGGTGCGCCGCTGCCCGCTGGACGGCAGCGAGCACTACCCACGCACCGACCCGGCGGTCATCATGTCGGTCGTCGACCCCGAGGACCGGCTGCTCCTCGGGCGTTCCCCGCAGTGGCCCACGGGCCGCTTCTCGGTCCTGGCCGGCTTCGTCGAGCCGGGCGAGTCCCTCGAGCAGGCCGTCGCCCGTGAGGTGGCCGAGGAGGTCGGCATCACCATCGACGAGGTCACCTACCTGGGCAACCAGCCCTGGCCGTTCCCCTCGTCGGTCATGATCGGCTTCGCTGCCCGGACGTCGCAGGTCGAGCTGACCCTCGACCCGCAGGAGATGGCGGAGGCCCACTGGGTAACGCGGGACGAGTACCGGGCCCAGCTGAGGAGCAAGCAGATCCACACCCCCACCGGCATCTCCATCGCGAAGCGGATCATCGAGCACTGGCTCGGCGAGACGGTCGAGGCCGCCTCCCAGGGGTGAGCCCCTCGGCGCGCTGTCCCCGGCCGGTGCGAGGATGTCGGGGCCACGCCGGAGCGCAAGGAGGGTCATGTCGGAGACGAGCGGAGCGGCATACGCGCTCGTGACGGCGGACTCCATGCTGGCCGGCCTCGACCCCGAGCAGCGCCAGGTCGCGACGGCGCCACCCGGTCCGCTCTGCGTGCTCGCCGGAGCCGGCACGGGCAAGACGCGGGCCATCACGCATCGGATCGCGTATGCCGTCCACTCCGGGCTGCACCAGCCGCAACGTGTGCTCGCGGTGACGTTCACCGCGCGTGCCGCGGGTGAGATGCGCAGCCGCCTGCGCGGGCTGGGAGTGCGGGGTGTGCAGGCGCGGACCTTCCACGCCGCGGCCCTGCGACAGCTGCACTTCTTCTGGCCGCATGCCGTCGGAGGAGCGGCACCCGAGGTGCTCGGGCAGAAGGCGCCCGCGGTCGCAGAGGCGGCGAGCCGGCTCCGGATGCAGTTCGACCGGACCGCGATCCGCGACCTCGCCGCCGAGATCGAGTGGGCCAAGGTCAACCTGCTCACCGCCGAGACCTACGCGGGCGCAGCCCGGGCCGCTCGTCGCGAGCCGCCCGGCCTGGACCTGACCGGCATGGCGCGGGTCTTCGACGCCTACGAGGAGGTGAAGCAGCGGCGCGGCGTCATCGACTTCGAGGACGTCCTGCTGCTCACCGTCGGCATCCTCGCCGACCGCGACGACATCGCCCGGACGATCCGGGACCAGTACCGCCACTTCGTGGTCGACGAGTACCAGGACGTCAACGCCCTGCAGCAACGGCTGCTCGACCTCTGGCTGGGGGAGCGGTCCGACGTCTGCGTCGTCGGCGACCCGGCGCAGACGATCTACTCGTTCACCGGCGCCAGCCCGGAGCACCTGCTCGGGTTCCGTCGTCGCTACCCCGACGCGACCCTGATCCGGCTCGTCCGCAACTACCGGTCGTCGCCCGAGATCGTCGGGCTCGCCAACCTGGTCGTGGCGAGCGGCCCCCAGGCGGCTCGCGACGGGGCGGTCCAGCTGCGGGCCCAGGGCGAGCCCGGACCGAGGCCGATCCTCACCACGCACCCCGACGATCCGTCCGAGGCCGCGGCCGTGGCCGCCCGGGCCAGGGCGTTGATCGACGAGGGCACTCCGGCCGGCGAGATCGCAGTGCTCTTCCGCACGAACGCCCAGTCAGAGGCCATCGAGCACGCGCTGGCCGACGCGGGGGTGCCCTACCTCGTGCGAGGCGGTGAGCGGTTCTTCGCGCGCAAGGAGGTCCGTGACGCGATCCTGCTGCTCCGCGGCGCGGCCCGCAGCGACGAGGGCGAGAAGCCTCTCGGCCACCTGACCCGTGACGTCATCACCGGCGCGGGGTGGACCGCGGAGCCACCGAGCGGCAGCGGTGCCGTCCGGGAGCGGTGGGAGTCGCTCACGGCCCTGGCCCAGCTCGCCGACGACCTCGAGCAGACGGTGCCCGATGCGCGGCTGCCCGAGCTCGTCGCCGAGCTCGACCGGCGCGCCTCCGAACAGCACGCGCCGGCCGTTCAGGGCGTGACGCTCGCGAGCCTGCACGCCGCGAAGGGGCTCGAGTGGGACGTCGTCTTCCTCGTGGGTTGCTCGGACGGTCTCATCCCCATCTCGATGGCCGAGGGGTTCGACGCGATCGAGGAGGAGCGCCGGCTGCTGTACGTCGGCCTGACGCGCGCGCGCCGCCGTCTCGAGCTGTCGTACGCCGAGTCCCGGGCGCCGGGCGGACGGGCCAGCCGCCGGGCCTCGCGGTTCCTCTCCGCAGGGTCATCGATCCTCGGTGAGCAGGCCCGCGGGTCGGTGAAGCCCGCCGGTCCCGGCCGGCGAGCCCCCAAGGTGGCCAAGCTGGCCCACTGCCGCTCGTGCGGCTCGGAGCTCGCGACCGCGGCCGAGCGCAAGACGGGTCGGTGCGCCGACTGTCCGCCGACCTACGACGAGGCCACCTTCGAGCGGTTGCGCGAGTGGCGCCTGGCGGTCGCACGGGAGGCGAGTGTGCCCGCCTACGTCGTCTTCACCGACGCGACCCTGACCGCGATCGCCGAGCGCGAGCCCGGGTCCGAGACGGAGCTGGCCGCCATCAGCGGCGTCGGGGTGCGCAAGCTGGAGCAGTACGGCGCCGACGTGCTGGCCCTGGTGGCGGGCGAGGCCGTCGAGTCGGTCGTCGAATCCCATTCTGCCGCAAGAGAATCCAGTGCACCTTGAAGTTTGCTGAAAAAAGTTCGCGGAATCTCGATAAATAAGTTGTTGCCCGATGCTCCGACCGCGTAGCCTCTTACGAGTCAAGCCCAGCGGCTCAGGTGGTCGGCTGGGATCCACGCAGACAGTGAGGAGGGTTGGCCTGATGATGACGATCATGAACACGATGAACGCAGTGTCCTGCGTCGCTTCCGCGCGTCCGCGTCCGGCTGGCCAGATCCGCCTCGCGGTCCTCGCTGTCGCGGGCCAGGGGACCACTGTGTCCATCGCCCGCCGTGGCACGGCTGTCGCTGTTCTCGATGCCCCGTTCGCAGGGGACATCTCTGTCGACGGCCCGACCTACAAGACCACCGATGTCGCTCGCTTCCGCCTCGGGAGGCCACCGGTCTGATCCCAGACCCAGGCTCCCTCTCCAGGCCGCGAACCCGACATCACCGGGTCCGCGGCCTTCGTGTTTTCCGCACACGTGCCGCTCCACCCATCACCACCGCCAGCGCCGGAACCCGGCGCCCGACAGATACGGGACACCAAAGATGACTCCCCGGATGACGAGCAGGACCGAGAACCGCACCGCCGGAGCGGGACTCATGCACCAGGACACGAACGAGCACGTGCGCCGCGCGCCAGGCGCACCGGAGATGGAGGTGAACGCGATGCCACTGAGCCAGATGATCGACCTCGGCACCCGGGCCGAGTCCCTCGGCGAGACGATCCCGTGCCGCGACTACGACGCAGAGCTGTGGTTCGCGGAGAAGCCCGAGGACGTCGAGTTCGCCAAGACGTTGTGCGGATTGTGCCCGGCGCGGACCCACTGCCTCGCAGGCGCCCTCGAGCGTGAGGAGCCGTGGGGCGTCTGGGGCGGCCAGCTCTTCGTCCAGGGCGCGATCGTCGCCCGCAAACGACCCAGGGGACGTCCCCGGAAGCATCCGGTCGCCGCGTGAATGCCGAGTGCAGGCCATGCGCGACCAGCCAACACAGACCAGAACCCTTCCGTCAGGAGACCATCATGAACCAGCTCGAACTGCTGGCCCGCGACCGGATCGAACAGCGCATCCACCGACGCGACCGCAGCGGAATCCGCCGCAGCGCCCGGTTGATCTCGCAGGAGATCCGACGCAGCCGCCGTCACGCCGACCAGTGACGGACCGCCCCCGGGGGCGAAGGACGAAACACCAACTGAATCGAGTGAGCGAGCCGCGGGTGACGCGAACGTCACCCGCGGTTCCCTTTTGTCCGGGCCCCCTTGACGAGGTGCAGAGCCCGGGCTCAGTCTGCTGAACCGACTGGCGGCAGATGGGCGCCCGGCAGGTGTGCGTTGACGGCCTCACGGCCCCGAACGGTCCCGCCGAGCTGGCTGAGGACCCCCATCCCGCCGCCCCAGACCCGGTGGATCAGGAGGTATTCGGGGGGCAGGTTGAGCTTGTAGCCGATCGCGTAGTTCGGTTGGCGCGGGTCGTTGATGTGGCTGAAGACGCTGCGGAGCCACTCACGGCTGAAGGTGAAGGCGTCGGCGCGCAGGGGCGCGAGGAATGGCTCGAGGTAGTCGAGCAGACGCTCTGCGTCGATGTCGATGTTGGGGCGGACGAAGCCGGTGTCGCGCAGCCCCTCGAGCAGTGCCTCTGACCCGCCCTGGAGCGCGATGGTCAGCAGCTGCCCGATCTCGGGCGGCATCCCGTCGGGCAGGCGGTTCACGGCGCCGAAGTCGATGACGCCGAGCCGGCCATCGGGCGTGATCCGGAAGTTGCCGGGGTGAGGGTCGGCGTGGAGCAGCCCGGCGCGGGCCGGGCCGGCAAAGAGGAACTCGAGGTAGAGCTGGGCTGCCGCGTCTCGTTCCTCCTGGCTGCCGCTCGCGATGATCTGGGAAAGGGGGGTGCCCTCGAGCCACTCCGAGACGATGACGCTCTGGGTGCCCTCCACGACTGCCGGGACCACGAACTGTTGGTCGTTCGCGAACGCGTCGGCGAAGGTCTGCTGGGCGTCTGCCTCGAGCCGGTAGTCCAGCTCCTCGGCCATCCGGTCGCGCAGCTCATCGAGGATGGGGCCGAGCTCGATGCCGGGGATCCAGCCGGCGGCGACCCGCGTCACCCGCGAGACCTGCCGGAGGTCGCTCATGAGGGCCGTGGCCGCGCCCGGGTACTGGATCTTGACCGCGACCTCCCGGCCGTCGGCCCACACGGCCCGGTGCACCTGCCCGATCGAGGCGCTCGCGGCGGGTGTGTCGTCGAACCGCTCGAACCGCTCGCGCCAGTCGGGGCCGAGGTCCTCGGCGAGGACCCGGTGCACGGAGGCGCTCGGCATCGGTGGCGCGCTGTCCTGCAGCTTGGTCAGCATCGTCCGGTACGGGCCGGCGAGCTCCTCTGGCAGGGCCGCCTCGAAGATCGACAGGGCCTGCCCGAACTTCATCGCGCCGCCCTTGAGCTCGCCCAGCACCTGGAAGAGCTGCTGGGCGGTCCGCGCCTGCAGCTCGGCCGTCACGACCTCGGCGGGGCGGCCGCCGAGACGCTTGCCGATCCCGAGGGCGGTGCGCCCGGCGAATCCCAGGGGGACCGTGGCGAGCTTGGCAGAACGCACGACGGCACGGCGGGGCAGGTCCGTCATGCGCACGCACTCCCGATCACGCTGGCTCTCCTCGTCGTCACCAACCGAGCGTAAGGCACTCCCAGCGCCCGCTCGCCGCATCAGGCAACGTCGGCATCGCCATCCCGGTGGTGCCGACACCGCGGATGTCGTGTCCAGCGGCGGTGGTCGACCCGTGGCCAGGGGGCGCCGACCTCGAGGGCGAGCCCCTGCGGTGGGAGGTGCCCGGACAGCAGCCCGAGCGTGAGGAGGACCACGCCGGAGGCGATGAAGGGAACCGCCCCGACGGGCAGGCCGTCGGGCTCCGATGAGCCCGGCACGACCCGGTCGGCGCTCGCAGCGAGCTGGCTCACGACGGCACCCCAGGCCTGGTCCCGGTCGGTCCGGTGCAGGTCCAGGCAGCGCAGACATGGACTGGCTGGGTCACCGTGGACGACCGGCCCGATCGAGACCGCGGAGCCGTGTGGCACGACGGGCAGGTGCGGGACCCGGTGGTGGAACCACACATCGGCCGCCCGAGGGTCGAGCGCTCCCGGGCCCGTCAGCACGACGAGGTCGGGACGGTGTCGGAGGGGCTCGGCGAGGACGAGGTCGACGGCCGGCCGCCCGTGGCTGACGCGGGCGACGCCGAACCGGCCGAGCAGGAGGGCGATCTCGGTCGACACGGGACCGGCTCCGTCGACGAGGACGTGACGTCCGGCGGGGACCGGGGGAGTCGGGTCCTCCGGCTCGAGGAGGTCGAGGTGACCCATGAGGTCGAGCAGGGCCCGCCACCGCGCCGCAGCCACGCCTGCACGCATTGCGTCACCGAAGGTCTCCAGGCGCGACCGTGTGCCGTCGAGCGAGCGCAGCAGGCCGACCTCGGCCGCGGTGATTCCGCTCAGGATGAGGCCGTCATCGGCGAACCCGAACTGGGCCTCGTCACCGCCCCTCAGGACCGGGCGCAGCCACGGCTTGAGACGGGGTCGGTCGGACATCGGTACTCCCGGTGGACTGGCGAGTCGGGCTGCGCCACCAGCCTGTCAGCACAGACCGGCGGGCGACGGCCCTTGTCCACAGGGCGCGCCCACGCCCGAGGCGGTTGCGGGGACGCTCCCTGCGGCGCACCGAGCGCCTGCCGCCCGGTGTCCGGACAGCGAGGAGGGGCGGAACCCACTCGGTTCCGCCCCTCCGACGTTCGAGACGCAAGCGAGCCGTTCAGGCCTTGCCGAGAATGCGGTTGAGGTTCGTGCCGCAGACGGGGCACTGGCCCTTGGCCATGCGCCGGCCGTTGTCGGACACGACAACCTTGCCCTCCGCCTCGCGCTTCTCCTTGCACTTCACGCAGTAGAACTCGCCCTTGTAGGTCTCGTCAGCCATTGGTGTCTCCTTGTTGCTGGCACCCATCGGACGGGTGCTGGACTTGGTCAACCCTAGAGCACGCTGAGCACGAATTCATGCTCGGCCGTGCGTGGGCGCGTCACCGCCCGCCGTGTCCAGGCCGAGCACGACGGCCGGTCATGACCGGCTGCGGGCCTCCCGGGACCCATCCCGGTGGCCGCCCTCGGTCGGCCCGTCAAGCGGTGACAACTGGACGAGGGCCGCCTCGATCAGCGGACCGAGGTCGGCGGCCGCCCCGGGCGGCAGTGCCTCGACCGGCCACCACCGCACGTCGAGGGACTCCTCGCTCACCGCGTGCCGGGACCTGGGGTCGGCGACCGCGGCGAAGCGCACGTCGAGGTGCTCACGGCACGACCCGAAGGAGGCGGGCAGTGCGTGCCGGTCGAGGTGGACGACGTCTGGCAGCACCGTCAGCCCAGCGAGCCCGCTCTCCTCGCGGCCCTCGCGAATCGCGGCGCCGTGCAGGGTCTGGTCGACCGGCTCGAGGTGGCCGCCGAACTGGAACCACGCGTCGGCCTTGCGGTGATGGGTCAGCAGGACGTGACGCAGCCCGGGGTCCAGGACGATGACCCCGGCGGTGAGGTGGGCGGGGCCACCGTCCCGGCGGACGGCGGACGGGCCCTGCTCGAGGAGGGCCAGGAACTCGTCACGCAGCCGGGCCTGTCCCGGGTCCGGCGGGGCCCACGCGGCCAGCACCTCGCGCGCGTCGTCCCACAGCGCGAGGTATGCCGCTGTGCTCGCTCCCTGGGCAACGCTCACCGGGCGTCGTCCCCGCCCTCGTCGGTCGGCGCGTCACCTCGCTCGTCATTGCCCTCTGCACGCGGCTCGACTTCCCCTGGCCCCGCGGGGCGGCCCCTGGTGGTGCCGGACCGCTCGGCCTCGTCGAGGATGCCCTTGAGGACGGAGTCGAGGTCTGCCCCGATGGCGCCGTCCCCGCTGGGCTCCTCGCCGCGGCCCGTGGCCCGCTCGACGTAGCCGATCGGGTCGTCGAGGTCCGCTGCGGTCGGGGCGAGGTCGGGATGCGCCCAGCGCCCGTCCCGGAGGGTCGCCCCACCCGCGTCCTCGAGCGCGGCCCAGAGGTTGGCCGCGTCCCGCAACCGCCGGGGGCGCAGCTCGAGGCCGACGAGGCCGGCGAAGGTGCGCTCGGCCGCGCCCCCGACCCGCCGACGCCGGATCGTCTCGGCCAGCGCGGCCCACTGCGGCAGGTGGTGCACCGTGGTGCGCTCCGTCACGTGGTCGACCCAGCCCTCGGCGAGCGCGAGCAGCGTCTCGAGGCGCCCGAGCGCGACCTGCTGCGCCGGGGTCGGCGACGGTGTGAAGAGGTTGCCCTGGAGCGCCGCGCGCAGCGCCTCCGGGTCGCTCGGGTCGACGCTGGTGAGGGCCGACTCGATCGCATCCGTGTCGATCGTGATGTTCCGGGCGTACTCCGCCACCGCGGCGAGCAGCTGGGGGCCGAGCCATGGGACTTCCGAGAACAGCCGCACCCGGGCGGCCTCGCGCACCGCGAGGTAGAGACGCACCTGCGGCTCGTCGATCTCGAGCGACTCCGACATCGCGTGCACGTTGCCGGGCAGGAGCGCGACGAGGCCCGGCTCGGTGATCGGCAGGCCGACCTCCGTGCCGGTCACGACCTCTGCAGCGAGGGTGCCGACGGCCTGGCCGAGCTGGGCGGCGAACATCTGGCGGCTGAGGTTGCCGAGCATGGGCGCCCACTGCTCCAGCATCTGGCTGGGGTCGAAGCCCGGCGGCAGGCCGGGTGGGGCCGCGTCGCCGAAGGCACCGGGGCCGAGCTCGCCCATCTGCTTGCGCAGCGCGGCGGACGTCGCGGCGGTGACGCCGTCGGAGACCGGCTCGACCAGCTCGAAGAAGCGCGGCATGGTCGCCTCCACCCACTCGGCCCGGCTCAGGCCGGCGGCCCGCCAGGCGGGGGCGGACAGCGTGGTCCGCTCGTCGAGCCACAGGGTGGCAACCTGCACGGCGTCGGCGACGGCGCGGTCGGCGGCGGCGTCGTGGACGTCGTTGCCCTCGGCTGTCATGACGTGCCGGCGGGCGGTCTCGACCGCGAGCTGGAGAGCGCCGGTCGGGGACTGCTGGGCCTGCATGAACGTCTGCAGCTGCGCCTGCATGGCGGCCTTCGTGTTGGGGTCGTCCGGGTCGACCCCCATGGAGCGCATCAGGTCGGCGAGCTCGGGGTTGCGGGCCGTCTCACCGAGGACGTGCTCGAGCATCGCCCCGAGGTCGCTGGGGTCGAAGCCGGCCGGGAATCCGAAGGACTCGTCGTTGTCGTCGTCGCCGGCGTCCCACGGGGCGGGGTCGCGGTCGTCTGTCATGCTGCTCCTCGCTGGATTCGGTCCTGATCCAAGACAACCACGGATCGGCCCGCAGAGTTCCCCCGGGCGGCTGCCCGAAGGGCGGGAGCGCTCACGCGCGGGGGCGCGTGGTCATGAGGACCCGAGCACGCCGCATACGATGACTGCTGTGACCGTGACGCTGGCCGAGATCCGCGAGAGCGCCCTGTCCGTCGACGAGGTGCTCCGCAGCGTGTCCGACCCACGGGCGGGCGGCATCTGCCTGTTCGTCGGGACCGTCCGCGATGCCGACGGCGGCAAGGGCGTCGAGCGGCTCGACTACTCGGCCCACCCCCGGGCGGCCGAGCTGACGAGGGCGCTCGCCGAGCGCCTCGACAGCGCGGGGGACACCGTGCGCATCGCCGTCGTGCACCGCGTCGGGCGGCTCGAGATCGGTGATCTCGCGGTCGTGGTCGGGGTGAGTGCCGAACACCGGGCCGAGGCCTTCGAGGTGTGCCGCGCCCTCATCGACGAGCTCAAGGCGACGGTGCCGATCTGGAAGCACCAGCGCTTCACCGACGGCGTCGACGAGTGGGTCGGCCTGCCGTGACGACACCGGCTGCTCCTTCCGAAGGAGGGAGCCCGGGGGCCGAGGCGTCCGGCCTGTCGACGCACACGGTGCGCCGGGCGCGGCTCAGTGGCTGGAACATCGCCGTCCTCGTCACCTTCTTCGTCGCGCTCATCGCGGTCGTGGCCGGCTCCCTCGTGCGGCTGCCCTACGCGATCGTCAGCCCGGGCCCGACCTTCAACGCGCTGGGCACCGAACGGCTGAGCGGCGTCGAGAAGCCCGTCATCGCCGTCGACGGGCTGCCGACCTATCCGGCCGACGGCTCGCTCCGCTTCCTCACCGTGGTGATCAAGGGCGGGCCGGGTCACCCCGTCGACGCCTGGGACCTGCTCGGGGCGTGGCTCGACCCGGCACGCGACGTCTACCCGGTGGACCAGATGTTCGACCCGAACGCGAGCGAGCAGCAGGTCGCCGAGGAGAGTGCCGTGCAGATGGAGGGCTCGCAGGAGGAGGCGAAGGCGGTCGCGCTGCGTGCCGTCGGCGAGAAGGTGCCGAGCCATGTCGTCGTCGCCCAGGTGCTCGACACGTCCAAGGCGAAGGGACTGCTCAAGCCGGGCGACCGGTTCGTCAGCGTCGCGGGGACTCCTGCGAACGACCCCGACGCGATCCGCG
This sequence comes from Intrasporangium sp., assembly GCA_035707905.1. Lineage (GTDB taxonomy): Bacteria > Actinomycetota > Actinomycetes > Actinomycetales > Dermatophilaceae > Intrasporangium_A. The sequence continues at coordinate 4,561 of DASSTN010000252.1, read as the reverse complement.
GGGCGATCCAGCGGGTCAAGCCCGGTGAGTCAGTCGCGATCGTGGTGACCCGGGACGGCAAGAGCATGACGGTCGACGTCCCGACGGTCAGCGGCACCGGGGGTCGCACCGCGATCGGTGTCCTGCTCGGGGTGGAGCACGACTTCCCGGTCAAGGTGACGATCAATGCCGGCGAGGTCGGCGGGCCCTCAGCCGGGCTGATGTTCGCGCTCGCCATCTACGACAAGCTGACACCAGGCTCGCTCACCGGCGACCACGCCATCGCGGGCACCGGCACCATCGACGAGCGGGAGCAGGTCGGGCCGATCGGGGGAATCCGGCAGAAGCTCGAGGGCGCCAGGAGCGCAGGCTCGGACTACTTCCTCGCCCCGGCCGAGAACTGTCCCGAGGTCGTCGGGCACGTGCCGGACGGGCTGCAGGTCGTCAAGGTGGGCACCTTCGACGAGGCCGTCAGTGCCGTCGAGGCGATCGCGCGGGGCCAGGCAAGCGGTCTGCCGCACTGCTGAACGCCGCCGAGCACCTGTCAGGGCTCGAAGGTCGCCCTGAGGGCCGCGACCAGGCCCGGCGCGATGTCCTCGCCGGTCGCCACCGCGTCATCGGAGTCGTGAGCGCGTTGCCGCAGCAGGCAGATCGAGCGGCCGTCGCGCAGGACGGCGGCGAGCAGGCGCACGTCCTGCCGGTCGGGGTGGGCGGCCAGGACGTCAACGGCGTCCTGGGGGCGCTCGGGCAGGTCCCGCTCCGCGTCCGGCGGGACGACCATCCGCTCGATCGCGAAGGCGCACCCGTCGACCTCGTCCGGCCAGGCGATGCGGCCGATGAGGGTCTCGATCGAGCTCGTCGCGGGCAGGCCCTCCTGCTCGATGGCGGTGTACGAGCCCGGGACGAGGTCAGCCTCGCGCATCTGCTCGCGCAGGTGCGGTTCCCTGACGAGCAGGGCGTCGGTGCGCACGAGGGCGAAGAGCCGCGCCGGTTGGTCCCAGCCCTGCGCTGCGACGTGGCGCTCCGTGTCGAGGGCGACGATGGCGAGGGGGTCGGTCACGGGTGTCGACTGCACCGCACCATCGTGCCTCATGGGGCGGGAGCGGGCTGAGCGGCATACGGGCTGATGGGGGGAGCGGACCCGCACGACCGGCCGAGCCGGCTGCACGTCCGGCCGAACGACGGGCCGTGCTGACCGTCGGGTTATCGTTGCGGCGTACCGTCAGCGCGAACCCTAGGCAGCCACCGTGAGTGACAGCGACTTCAGCCCCGGTCGGGGGTCCTTCGGCGATGGCGGAGCGGCGGGCCCGCCGCCGGCTGCGGCGCCTCGACGCCCCTCGCGCAGCCCCCTGGTGACGGCGCTGGTCGTCGCGGCCGCGCTCGTCCTGCTGCTGACGATCCTCGCCCAGTTCTGGACCGAGGTGCTCTGGTACGAGTCCGTCGACTTCGTCGGTGTCTTCCGGACCCAGATCGTGACGCGGCTGCTGCTCGGCATCGCCGGTGGTCTCGTCATGGCGGCTGTGGCCTGGTCGAGCATCCACTTCGCCTACCGGTCGCGGCCGATCTATGCGCCGTCCCCCGAGACCCAGGCGATGGAGCACTACCGTCAGCTCGTCGAGCCGATGCGCCGGACGGCGACCATCGCGGCGCCGCTCGCCCTCGGCCTCTTCGCCGGGCTGTCGGCCGCGACGCAGTGGGACACGTTCCAGCTCTGGATCAACGGCCAGCCGTTCGGGACGACGGACCCCGAGTTCGGGCTCGACATCGGCTTCTTCGTCTTCACCCTGCCCTGGATCAACTTCGTCATCGCGTTCCTGACGATGGTCCTCGTCGTCGGCATCATCGCCGCCGCCTTCACGCACTACCTCTACGGCGGCATCGTCATCGGCAGCCACACCCGCACGACCCAGGCAGCCCGGGTGCACCTGTCGATCCTGCTCGCCCTGCTCGTGCTCCTCCGGGCGGTCGCCTTCTGGGTCGACCGCTACAACCTCGCGACCGCGCAGTCGACCCGGATGACCGGCATCCAGTACACCGAGGCGCACGCCGTCATCCCGACGAAGGCGATCCTTGCGGTCGCCGCCGTGATGTGCGCCATCCTCTTCGTCAGCACCGTCTGGACGAGGTCCTGGCGGCTGCCGATCGTCGGGGTCGCGGTCCTCGTCGTGTGCGTCGTCGCGGTCGGCGGCATCTACCCCGCGCTCGTGCAGTCGCTCAAGGTCAAGCCGTCGGAGAAGTCCCTCGAGACCCAGTACATCGATCGCAACATCAAGGCGACACGGGCCGCATACGGCTTCAACGACATCAAGGTCGAGTCGTACAACACCAAGACGGTCGCGGCGCCCGGCCAGCTGCGCGGTGACGCCGCCACGGTGCCCGGCATCCGGCTCATCGACCCCAACATCGTGAGCCCGACGTTCAAGCAGCTCGAGGCCAGCAAGGGCTACTACCAGTTCCCCGACGTCCTCGACGTCGACCGCTACATGGTCGACGGGAAGCTGACCGACACGGTCATCGCGGCGCGTGAGCTGGACCTCACCGGCGTGCCCGAGGGGCAGCGCAACTGGCTCAACGACCACACCGTCTACACGCACGGGTTCGGTGTCGTCGCCGCGAAGGGCAACACCCGTGACGCCGACGGGCGGCCCACCTTCTTCGAGTCCCAGATCGGGCAGAAGGGTGCGCTCGACCCCTACGAGCCGCGGATCTACTTCGGCGAGAGCTCGCCGGACTACTCGATCGTCGGCGGCGGGAAGAAGGAGTTCGACTACCCGGACCCGAACGGCACGGGGCAGATCACGAACACCTACGCGGGCACGGGCGGAGTTCCGCTCGCGGGCGTCAACCGGCTCGCCTACGCGCTCAAGTACAAGGAGATCAACTTCATCCTGTCCGACGCGGTGACGGGCGACTCGAAGATCCTCGACCACCGCGCGCCGCGGGAGCGCGTCCAGCGGGTCGCGCCCTGGCTCACCCTCGACGGCAACGCGTACCCGGCGGTGGTCGACGGCCGGGTCCTCTGGATCCTCGACGGCTACACGACCTCGGCGTCCTACCCGTACTCCCAGATGACGACGCTCAACGAGGTCACCGAGGACTCGGTGACCCGCACGAAGGACTCGGTCCGGGCGGTCCAGGCGGGTCAGGTGAACTACGTCCGCAACTCCGTCAAGGCCACTGTCGACGCCTATGACGGAACGGTGACCCTCTACCAGTGGGACGAGAACGACCCGGTCCTCAAGGCGTGGATGCAGATCTTCCCCGACACGGTGAAGCCGCTGTCCGACATCAAGGGCTCGCTCATGGCGCACCTGCGCTACCCGGAGGACCTCTTCAAGGTCCAGCGCACCCTGCTGTCGAAGTACCACGACACCGACCCGTCCACCTTCTACACCGGCCAGAACTTCTGGAGGGTGCCGGACGACCCGACCCAGAGCGCCCAGGGCCAGTCGTTGCCCCAGCCGCCGTACTACCTCTCGATCGCGCTGCCGGGGCAGGACAAGCCGGGCTTCTCGCTGACCTCGACCTTCATGCCGACGGGTGACCGACAGGTCCTGTCCGGCTTCCTCGCGGCCGACGGCGACGCCGGCAACGAGACCGGCAAGAAATCGGCGTCCTACGGGACCTTGCGGCTGCTCGAGACGACCGGGGGCACGGTCAACGGACCGGGACAGGTCTACAACGAGATGCGGACGTCTCCGGTCTCGTCCAAGGACCCGCAGCTGACGTTGACCCTGGCGCAGTTCATCACGACGACCCAGCAGCAGGGCGCCGCGACGGTGACCTTCGGCAACCAGCTGACGCTGCCCGTCGGTGGTGGGCTGCTCTATGTCCAGCCGATCTATGTCCAGGCCAAGTCGAGCGGCTCCTACCCGCGCCTGTCCGCAGTGGCCGTTGCGTTCGGCGACAAGATCGCGTGGGCCGGGTCGCTCGACGACGCCCTGAACGACCTCTTCGGCGGTGAGTCCGGCGCCAAGGCGGGCGACACCGGCACCTCGACCCCGACGACGCCGACTCCCGGAACGACGCCGACACCGCCATCGAGCACGCCGACACCCACCCAGACGACGACGCCCGCACCGACGTCCCAGCCGTCGCAGCCGAACGAGGCCGCGCTCGCCCAGGCCCTCAAGGACGCCGAGGCGGCCTACGCCCAGGGCGAGGCGGCCCTCAAGGCCGGCGACTTCGCGGCCTACGGGCAGGCGCAGCAGCGGTTGAAGGCGGCGCTGCAGCGGGCGGTCGAGGCGTCGCCGCAGGGGACGGGCACGCCTTCGCCGTGACCGCCGTATGCCGCAAGGTGACCCCCGATTTGGTGGCTCACTGCGCCTCGGGTTAGGGTGGTGTCACCGACGCGGGGTGGAGCAGCTCGGTAGCTCGCCGGGCTCATAACCCGGAGGTCGCAGGTTCAAATCCTGCCCCCGCTACCAAACACGCGTCGCAGCGTGACGTTGGCCCCCACAGTTCTGTGGGGGCCAACGTCGTTCCCGGGAAGCTCTCGTGCCCCACAGCAGGCGGCGCCTGTGCCCCTCCGCCTCGTCCTCAACGGCGTCAAGCGGCCAGCAGCCTCCCCGGTTTTTGGTCA